>NZ_CP109487.1:2400000-2722500 GCF_036227605.1 Streptomyces sp. NBC_01439
GAGGATCAGCCGGCGGCCCGCCGGGTCGGCCAGTTCCAGGGGGTTGCGGGGCGGGCCGCCGTGGCCGCGGGTGACCATCGGGGTGGCGCCGGGGCCGGTACCGGTCAGCTGCCAGGTGCGCACGTCGCGGAAGACCCCGCTGCGGGTCAGGACGCGGCGGAGCTCGTCCACGTGGTCCGCCCAGAGCAGCATGGAGCGGTGGGTGTCGACGACGAGGGCCAGGTCCAGCCAGCGGCTCTCGGCGGGGCGCAGGACCGGGGTCGTCACCATCCGCTCGATGCTGCGTTCCACGGTGAGCTGCTCGTCGAGTTCCTCCCCGGGGCCGCCGATGGAGCGTCTCCCGACGGGCCGCAGCGAGCGCATCAGGGCGAGCGGGTCGTCGAGGGAGGCGGCCCGCGGCAGCCGCAGGGGTGAGCCCCGGCGCCGGGCGCCGTCGTCGTCCGGTTTCCCGGTGGGGTCGCGCCGGGCGGCCGGGAAGAGCTGGACGGCCGGTTCGCCGCCGGCGGAGGTGCCGGGCCCGGGTGCCGCTCCGGGCTCGGGCGACGGGTCGGGCGGGGGTGGCGGCTCGCCCGGCGGGTCGGCGCCGGGTGCTGCGGGCGGGCGTGCCGTGCGGCCCGCGTCGACCCGGGCCGCCAGCCACAGGATGTCGGCGAGCTCCTCCGCCCCGATGCCGGTGCTCGGGGCGCTGCCGTCGGCGCCGTCGGCGAGGGCCGCGAGCAGCTGCTCGATCACGCCGTGGGCCCGGTCAGGTGCTGCATGACGGTGGCGAGGAAGCGTTCGCGGTCCGCGGGCGCGGACCAGGCGCCGGCGAGGCGGAGCTGGATGGCGTTGAGGAGCTGGTCGGTGGCCAGGTCGCCGTCCTCGCCGCGGTCGAGGAAGGCCCGGACGAGGTCCTGGTACTCCTCGCCGGATGCGATGTCGACGCCGAGCCGGCGGCGCACGATCCGGGCGAGCTTGTCCGGTCCGGGCGGTTGCAGGTGGAGGCGGACGCAGCGGCGCAGGAAGGCGGGCGGGAAGTCGCGTTCGCCGTTGCTGGTGAGGACGACGACGGGGAAGTAGCGGCACTGGACGCGGCCCTGGGTGATCCGTACGACCGCGTCGGGGTCGTCGTCGGTGCCGATCGCGACGGTGGGGTCCTCCTGGGCGAGGCGGGCGAGTTCGGGGATCAGGAAGCCGCCGTCCTCGAAGACGGTGAGGAGGTCGCCGGGGAGGTCGATGTCGCTCTTGTCGATCTCGTCGACGAGCAGCACGCGGGGGCGGTCCTGCGGGAGCAGGGCGGTACCGAGGGGGCCGAGGCGCAGGTAGCGGGAGATCGAGGGGGCGGACGGGGCGGGGGAGGTGTCCGGCGCGGGCACGGGCGCGGGTACGGCCCCGGCGGGCCGCGCGCCCGGTGTGCGCAGCTGTTCCAGCCCGGCCTCCTGGAGGCGGCCGATGGCGTCGTACAGGTACAGCCCGTCCCGCAGCACGGTCCGGCTGGTGATCGGCCAGTGCAGTACGGGCCCCAGGTTCAGGTCGGAGGCGATGCTGTAGGCGAGCGTGGACTTGCCGACGCCCGGTTTCCCGGTGACGAGCAGCGGCCTGCGCAGGTGCAGCGCCGTGTTGACGACGTCCTTCTCCGGCTCGTCGGGCACGTAGCCCTCGCCGCGCCGCCAGGTCCGCTCCCAGGCCGCTCCCGTGCATCCGGGCGGCGCGTATCCGGGGTCGGGGGCGCCGGTGAAGTCCCGCCAGGGTGGTGGGAATCCGGCCTCGAGGCGGGCGCGCCGGTCCGCGCCCTCGCCGGTCCCGTGGTACAGCCACCAGTCCTTCACCACTGCCTCTGCCTCCATCTTCGGTTCCGCCGTCGGTCGGTGGTCGGGGTCAGGCCAGGGACCGGAGGCCCGGCATGTCGTCGGGATCGTCCCACAGGAGCACCAACTGGTCTCCCCCTGCGGATGGTTGGTGGGCGCGTGCGGCTCCCGCGGCGGCACCGGCGGCCGCCCGGCGCACCTCCCGCACGCGTGCGGGCAGGGCCAGTACGTCCAGTGCGCCGGGATCGGGGCGGCCGTCCGGCCCGGCCGGGGCCAGCAGGTCGAGGAGTGCGGGCGCGGGCCGGCCGCCCCCGCGCCGCCACACGGCCACTGGGAGCCCGCCTTCGAGCACGGCCTCCAGCAGCCCGGCGTGCGGGGCGGCCGTGGTGTGCGCGAGGACGCAGGCGGGCGGCGGCTGCGCGGCCAGCTCCATCCCGAGGGCGTCGGTGACCTCCTCGTCCACGACGACCCGTACGGCGTCGGGGTGCCGGCCGCCCTGGGCGTGCAGCCAGCGCCAGGTGCCGTGCCACTCGGCCCGGGTGTCCGCACGCTCCTGCGGGCAGCGCACCACCACCTGGTGGAGCAGGCCGAGGGCGCGGCGCCGGCCGGCCGGGCCGCGGGGCACCGGCCACTGGTCGAAGTCGGCGTCGAGCAGCTCGTACGGCACGTGGAACTCGATGCGGTCCACCGCGGCGTACGCCTGCCGTCCGGCCCCGGTCCCGGCCCCGCTCACGGTCTCGCCGTCGTCCTCGCCGCCGGCCTCCGAGGCGCTTCCGATGAGGGCGAGTTGCCGTACGAGCTGCTCCCGCACCTCGTCCAGGGCGACCGGCGCCCCCTCCGACTCCCATATGTGCCGGGCCCGTTCGCCCCGCAGCCACATCCGGGCCAGGAATCCGGGCTCCCCGCCCGGCGGCGCCTCCAGCCGGACGTGCACGACCGTCCTGCGGGCCGGGGGCGGCGGCGGGGGCAGCACCGGCAGGGCGAGGCGCTCGCGGGTGGCCCGCACCCAGTCCCCGAGGCCGGCCGCCCAGCGCGCGTCGCCCGCGGCGGCGGCCCGGTCCGCGAGGAACCGTACGAAGGGCACCGCCAGCGGCATCCCGCCGCGCCCGCCCTGCCGCTCGTCCAGGTCCTGGACCACCTCCAGCAGGCCGTCCCCCGGCAGACCTCCGTGCGCCGGGGTGGTGCAGCCGGCCGCCTTGAACGCCCAGGCGTAGGCCTCGTGGGCGCAGCGCGGCAGCTCGCGGCCCTCGAAGAGCTCGCCGAGCCCGTCCCAGGCCGCCTGGTCGAGCTTGGCGGCCCGGGGCGGTGCGGCCCGGGCCAGGTCGTCGTCGAGGAAGGAGCAGGCGTCCCAGTCCCGGTCGACGATGAACTGCGGCAGCTGCCAGCCCTCGCCGCGCTCGCGCAGCTCCTGGAAGGTGCGGTGGATGCTGACGGCGGTGCCGGGCAGTCCGCTGACGCTCTCCCGTACGGACCGTCCGTCGAGTTCGCCGAGCAGGGCCTCGGTGAACCGGCCGGCGCCGCGTTCGGGGTCGTTCTGTGCGACCTCGCCCTCGCGGGAGGCGTAGAGCCGGAACTGACGCCGGCCCGGTACCGAACTCCCGCCCCCGTAGTCGGTGTTGCCGAAGTTCCACCGGGTGTCGCGGGGCGCGTCGACCCGGCAGGAGTCCACGAGTGCGGCCTGGAGCGGGAAGCGGCGCGCTTTGACGAGGTCGGTGCGCCACCAGCGCAGTGCGGAGTCGAGGTTGAGGTGTCTGATCTGGCTGGGGCGGGCGTCGGCGCAGGGCAGCATGAGCTCCTGGCGCGGCCCGAGGTAGCCGTGTCCGGCCCAGAAGATCCAGAGCAGGTCGCCGTCGCACTGCGGGAGTTCGTCGAGGAGCGCCGATTTCACGTTCTCCTCGGTCGCCG
Source organism: Streptomyces sp. NBC_01439 (assembly GCF_036227605.1). Lineage (GTDB taxonomy): Bacteria > Actinomycetota > Actinomycetes > Streptomycetales > Streptomycetaceae > Streptomyces. The sequence continues at coordinate 2,403,693 of NZ_CP109487.1, forward strand.
GCCGGTAGGCCGTGCGCAGGGCGGTCATCGCCGGGGAGTCCGTCCAGTCGAGGTCGCCCGGTTCGTCGATCGGGGAGAGCAGCAGCCGGACGTTGCCGGGGGGCACTTCGGCGGGTCCGGTCAGCCACCGGGCGAAGCGAAGGGCGTCGCGGGCCGGACCGCGCAGGTTCCAGCGGTGGCTGATGTCGTAGCGCTCGACCCCGGCGACGAGCGCGAAGGTGCGCTGCGGTCCGAGTGCCGGGGGCAGGAAGTCGGCGGGAGTCACCCGATCTCCGCCTCGGTCACCGCCTGTTCGATCCGCTCGTAGAGGGAGTCCTGTTTCCAGTAGGCGCTGTGGCAGGCCGGGAACGGCTGGCGGCTGCGGACCTCGTGGTCGGTGACGCGCGCGTCCCCGGGGAAGACGGGTGCGGCGAGGTAGGCGAGCACGTCGTGCCGGTCGTAGACGTTGAGCCAGCGCGGGAAGCCGTAGGGGAGCTTCGCGCCGGGTTCGAGTGCGGTGAGCGCGCCCAGTTCGTAGAGGAACGGGGCCTGGGAGCCGACGGTGACCAGCAGCTCGGCCCCGGGGACGGCCTCGCCGCGGGCGGCGGCGAGGGTGAGCAGGTCCACCAGGGCGATCCCGCCGAGGCTGTGGCCGATGAGTACGGTCGGCCCCGGGTCGGCGGTGATCCGGGCGTGCAGGAAGTCCCGCAGCTCGTGGCCGCGGGACTGGTAGCGCAGGATGTCGCCGAGGACGGGGGTGGCGCCGACGGTGAGGGAGCCGCGCCGGGCGTCGAGGAGGGGCTGGGTGGTGAGTCGCAGGGCGAGCCGGCCGAGGACGGCGGCCGCGCGGGCACCGGGAACCCGGCCGTCGCCGCCGAGGCGGGTGGTGAGCAGCTCGACGAGGCGGTCGCGTTCGGCGCCGGTGCAGTCGGCCTCGTCGGTGGCGGCGGCGAGGGCGGCGGCGGTCACGGCCCGGGCGAGGGCGGTGGCCAGCTCGCGGGCCTGCGGCTCGTCGGCGGCGCGGGCCGCGGCCCGGGCCGCTTCGGCGGAACCGGCGGTGGCGTCCAGGGCGGCGGCGAAGCCCGCGGCGAGGCCGGTGCCGCGCAGCAGGGCGCCGAGCTCGTCCCCGGTCGGGGGCGGTGCGGGCGGTAAGCCGTCGAGCAGGGCGAGCACCCGGGCTCCGGGAGCCCGTACGCCGGGCATCGCGAAGGCGTCGCCGTACCCGGCGTCCTCGTCGTACCCCGCGCCCTCGTCGTCGATGTCACCCCGGTCGTCGGGGCCCGCCCAGCCCGCCTCGGCCAGGACGCGCAGCTCGCACAGCGGGTCGGCGAGCAGCAGCGCCCACTCGGCGGTCTCCGCGTCCGCGGGGTCGGGTGCGCCCTGCGGACCTGGGGGCAGTCCCGGCACCGAAGCGCCGCCCGCACCGAGGGTCGCGCCGAACCGGTCTCCCCAGTAGCAGGATTCGACTGCCGCTCCGGGGAATCTGGCGGTCAGCCGCTCCCGTACCTGGGCGAACAGCCTGTCGTGGCGCTCGCGCCGCACCCCCGTACCGTGGACAAAGAGAAAACGCATCGCAGCCCGGCCCCCTCGCGCAGTCGTCCCCCGCCCGGCACCATAGCTCGGCGGGGGTAACAGGGGCCATGGAACGTCGAGTTCGGCGTGCGCGGGCGGACGGGGGCCGCCGGCGGGGGCATCGGGGGCGGGGGGCTGTGAGCACGGACACGTCCGCCCACCGGAACCCGGGCCGCCGCTCCCCCATCGAACGAAGAGTCTGAAGGCGTCTGGGGCGGGAGTACCACATGGTCGGCAAGGTTGACGAGCGGGAACGGAAGCGGGGCCGGGCCGCCCCGCGGGGCTCCGTGGTCGTCGGCCTCCTGTGCACCGTGGTCCTCGCGGGCGTCGGCTACGTCGCCTGGGAGCTGCGCGGCATCACCGCGAACCGCGCGGACGGCGATGCGCCGCAAGGCGTCTACCAGCAGGACCCCGAACGCGCCGACAAGACGGCGGCCTCGGTGTTGGACGGGATCGTGCGGGAGGCGACGGAGGCGCCGACGGACGGCAAGGCCTTCGGCGAGGGCGGCGGCGGGGCGGACTGGCGCTACGCCGGGTGGCAGCCCTCCGATCCCCTGGAGGCCCGGCCCTCCCCGGCCGAACCCGCCGTGGGCGCGCTCTTCTCCCCCGGCGGCGACGGCGACCCCGACCACCACTGCTCGGCCGTCGTGGTCCACTCCCCGCGGGGCGACCTCATCGCCACCGCCGCGCACTGCGTGTACGGCGGCGGCTTCCGCACCAACCTCGCCTTCGCGCCCGGCTACCGGGACGGCGTGGCCCCGTACGGCATCTGGGTGCCGACCCGGATCGACGTGGACCCGCGGTGGACGCAGGACCAGGACCCCGACCACGACGTCGCCTTGGTCCGGCTGCGCCGGCCCGGCTATCCGGGGCAGCGGTTGGAGGACGTCACGGGGGCCCTGACCATGGATTTCGGGACCGAACTACCGGCGCCCGCGCGGCTCATGGGCTACCCGAACTACGCCGAGCAGCCGCTGGAGTGCCGGAACACCGCCGTCCTGGCCGGGCCGACGCAGGTGCGCCTGGACTGCGCGGACGTGCCCAACGGCACCAGCGGCGGCCCGGTGACGACCGGCCGCAGCACCCTGATCGGGGTGATCGGCGGCCGGGACGGCGGCGGGGACGAGGAGACCTCGTACAGCGTCCGCTTCGGCGACGGCGTCCGTGCCCTGTACGAGCGTTCCACCACGTCCTGACCCCGATGTCCGACCGGTTCGCAGGTCCAGCGGAGTTGCTACGCTCGCCGGCACGGATTTCGGACATCTGGCCGCACACCGACGGGACCGCACCATGTCTCCTAAGCAACAGCGGGGCGAGGCCACCGTCGACCTGCTCCTGACCACGGCCCTGCGGGTGTTCGCCGAGTCCGGCCAGCAGGGTTTCACCGTGACCGCGGTCGTCTCGGCCAGCGGGGTCAGCCTCGGCAGCCTCTACCACCACTTCGGCAGCTTCGACGGGCTTGCCGCCGCCCTCTACATCCGGTGCATGGACCAGCTGTGCGACGCCATGGTCGCCGCCCTCACCCGGTGCCGCACGGCCCGCACCGGGGTGCGCGCGTGGGTGACGGCCTATCTGACGTTCACCCAGGAACACCGGGACGTGGCGCTGTTCCTGCACGCCTCCGCCTATTCCGGATATCTGGTGGCCCACGCCGAGGAGGTCGGCGCGGCCAAGGCGGAGAAGTTCGGGCCCATCATGCGCTGGCTGGGGGTGCGCATGGAGCGCGGTGAGATCGCCCCGCTCCCGGCACCCGTGGTCGAGGTGCTGGTCATGGGCCCGCTCGCGGAGGCCGCCCGGCGCTGGCTGTCCAGCACCTACGAGATCGACCTCGCGGAAGCCGCCCGCTACCTCCCGGACCACATCTGGCGCTGCCTGCGCCCCGAGCCCGTCTGAGATCCCGGCCGGCCCGGCCCGGTCCCCCGGCGGGCCGGTCGTGCCGGCCGTGCCGGTCGGTGCGGTCGATGCGGTCATGGCGGCCGATGCGGTCGTGGCGGCCGCGGATGCGTGGGTGGTTGTCCGGCTCGTCGTCGTTCATGCCGCAGATTCTGCTGTGCGGGGGGCGCTCGGGGCAGGTCCGCGCCGGGGCGCCCGGAGGCGACCCGGGGGGCGGGCGGACTCGCTCCCGGGAGCCCGCGCGATCCGCTCAGCGCGGCAGTGCGGCGTACGAGACCCCCGTGAGCTTCTCCGGGGCCGGGCGAGGACCGCACGGCCGATCGCGGCCACCCGCGGGTTGCGGGTGGGGCCCTCCCGCTTCGAGGCGCCGGAGTGGAGGAGCCGGAGTGGAGGCGTGAGGGAGTGGAGGAGGCCGGGGCGGCGCGGGCCGCGGATCCGCAGGCCAGTAGGCTGCGGGTCCGCTCTCTTTCCCCATCCCGTCCCCGAGGAACCGCGCCGTGAGCTCCCCGCCGCCCCCCATGCCCGTGACGGTCGTCGGCCTCGGCGCGGACGGCTGGGCCGGGCTCAGTGCCGCCGGCCGCGCCGCACTGTCCTCGGCCGAGGTCCTGATCGGCGGGCCGCGCCAGCTGGACCTGCTGCCGACCGCCGAGTGCGCCGGTGCGCGGGTGGCCTGGCCGAGCCCGCTGCGGCCCGCCGTACCGAAGCTGATGGCCGAGCACGCCGGCCGCCGGATCGCGGTGCTGGCCAGCGGTGATCCGATGTTCTACGGGATCGGTCGCGCCCTCGCCGAGGAGCTCGGACCACAGTCCCTGCGCGTCCACCCGCACCCCTCGTCGGTGTCCTACGCCTGCGCCCGCCTGGGCTGGCCGGTGGAGGACACCGAGGTACTCACGGTGGTCGGCCGCCCGGTGACCCGGCTGGCCGCCGCACTCCACGAAGGGCGCCGGGTGCTGGTGCTCAGCGCCGGAGCATCGTCTCCGGGCGAGATCGCCGCCCTGCTGCGGGAGCGGGGCTTCGGCCCGAGCCGGATGCGGGTGCTGGAACAGCTCGGGTCCGAGCGCGAGGACACGTACGAGGGCCGCGCCGACGGCTGGGACCGCGCACCCGGCGACCCCCTGAACGTGGTCGCGCTGGACTGCCGCCGGGACCCGGCCCACGGCGGGCCGCGCCTCGGCGCGACCCCCGGCCTCCCGGACGCCGCGTACGAACACGACGGACAGCTCACCAAGCGCCACGTCCGGGCCGCCACCCTGTGCGCGCTGGCCCCGGCCCCCGGCGAGCTGCTGTGGGACATCGGCGGCGGCTCCGGCTCCATCGGCATCGAGTGGATGCGTACGCACCCCTCGTGCCGGGCGGTGGCCGTGGAGCGGGTCCCGGAGCGGGCCGCACGCATCACCCGCAACGCGGCGGCGCTCGGCGTACCCGGCCTGTGCGTGGTCATCGGCGCCGCGCCGCAGGCACTGGCCGGGCTGCCGGCCCCCGACGCCGTGTTCATCGGCGGCGGGCTGACCGCTCCCGGCCTGCTGGACGCGGTCTGGGACGCACTGACCCCCGGCGGCCGGCTGATGGTCAACACCGTCACCCTCGAGTCGGAGGCGGTGCTCGCCGAGCGCTACCGGCGCCACGGCGGCGAACTGGTGAAGCTCGCCGTCGCGCACGCCGTGCCGGTCGGCGGTTTCACGGGCTGGCGGCAGGCGATGGCGGTCACCCAGTGGTCGGTGACGAAGCCTGCCGAACCGGCCACCGCATCCAAGGAGGAGGATCGAACATGACCGTGTACTTCATCGGCGCGGGCCCCGGCGCCGCCGACCTGATCACGGTGCGCGGTGCCCGGACCCTGGCCGCCGCCCCCGTCTGCCTGTACGCGGGCAGCCTCGTGCCGCGCGAGCTGCTGGCCGAGTGCCCGGCGGACGCCCGCCTGGTGGACACCTCTCAGCTCAACCTGGACGAGATCATCGCCGAGTGCGTACGGGCCCAAGCGGCCGGCCAGGACGTGGCGCGGCTGCACTCCGGCGACCCGTCGATCTTCAGCGCGGTCGCGGAGCAGATGCGGCGGCTCGACGCGGCCGGCATCCCCTACGAGGTGGTCCCGGGCGTCCCGGCCTTCGCCGCGGCCGCCGCCGCCCTCAAGCGGGAGCTGACCGTCCCCACCGTCGGGCAGACGGTGATCCTGACCCGGATCGCCCAGCAGGCCACCCCGATGCCGCCCGGCGAGGACCTGGCCACGCTGGGCGCGAGCGGCGCACTGCTGGTGCTGCACCTGGCCACCCGTTACGTGGACCGGGTCGTCGAGGAGCTGCTGCCGCACTACGGGGCCCAGTGCCCGGTGGCGGTCGTCGCGATGGCCAGCCGCCCCGACGAGCTGATCCTGCGCGGCACCCTGGCCGACATCGCCGCGCAGGTGAAGGGGCACGGCCTGGTGCGCACCGCCGTCATCGTGGTGGGCCGCACGCTCGGCGCGGAGCAGTTCCGCGACAGCCACCTGTACTCGCCCGAGCGCGACCGGCATGTGTGCTGAACCGGCCCCCCTCCCCGCCCACCACGTCCTGATCCTCGGCGGCACGACCGAGGCCCGTCGCCTCGCGGAGGCGCTGGCCCCCGACCCGTCCTGTCACGTGACCACCTCGCTCGCGGGCCGGGTCGCCTCGCCCGTGCTCCCGCCGGGCGATACCCGGATCGGCGGCTTCGGCGGTATCGCGGGCCTCGCGGCCTGGATCGTCGACCACGACGTCACCCGTGTCGTCGACGCCACCCACCCGTTCGCGGAGCGGATGAGTTTCCACGCCGCGGAGGCGCAGGCGCTCACGGGGGTGCCGCTGGTGGCGCTGCGGCGCCCCGGCTGGACGCCGGGGCCGGGAGACGACTGGACCTTCGTGGACTCGCTCGTCGAGGCAGCCGACCGGCTGCCCGGCCTCGGCTCGCGCGCGTTCCTGACCACCGGCCGGATGGGCCTGCACGCCTTCGCGCACCTCGCCGACACCTGGTTCCTGGTGCGTTCGGTGGACCCTCCGGCGGCGCCGGTGCCGCCGCGCCTGGAAGTCCTGCTCGCCCGCGGTCCGTTCACCCTGGACGACGAGCGGGAGCTGATCGCCCGGCACCGGATCGACGTGCTGGTGACGAAGGACAGCGGCGGCTCGGCCACCGCCCCCAAGCTCACCGCGGCCCGCGAGGCCGGCATCCCGGTCCTCGTGGTGCGCCGCCCGGCCGTCCCGGAGGGCGTACCGGAGACCGACTCGATCGAGGTCGTCCTGGACTGGCTGGGCACGAGCCGCTAGGCCCGGACTTCGCGGGTCGTTGATTCGGATGGATGGATGGATGGTGTCCTGGGCCCGGACGTAGAGGAGGGCCCGGCGTGGTCAGCGCGGATCGGGCCAGTCGCCCCGCTCGGACAGGTGGAGAACGAGGGCGGCGATGTTCCAGGCGTCGTCCTCGCCTCGATGGTGACGGCCTTCCAGCCGCAGCCCGGCGATCTCCAGGGCCTGCGCCATGCCGGGGCGTTTGCGCAGACCGTACGCGTCGGTGAAGGCCGCCTTGGCATTGATGTGGTGTCGACCGAATGGGTAGGGCGTCCGGGTGGCCCGGCACTGCCGGGTGAACTGGTGACGGTCGTAGTCACCCCAACTTGCCCATGGGTGGAACCCCGCGCGGTGCTCGGCCGCCAGTAGTCGGCATGCCTCGGTGAAGCTGACCCCTCCGTCGACCTCGTCCTGGGTGAGGCCTGTCAGCTCGGTGCAGAACCCACTGACCCTGGACCGGACGGGCCGCACCAGGATCCGACGGCGGGCGAGACGCTCCCCGGCGGCCAGGTCGACGACGGTCAGCCCGACCTCGATGATCTCGCTGACCGCGTCCGGCGGCTGGTCGCCAGCCCAACAGGTGGCTTCGACGTCCACAACGTTCAGGAGGCGCTCTGTCCCGGTGCTGTCCATGAGGGAACGGTAGGGAGGAACGGCAGCCGGAGCACCTGGTTTGCCTGCTGGGGCCGACAGAACACCGCACCGCACCGGATGAGGCGGGGGAGAATCCACCAGCCTCAACGGGCTGCGACCGGCACCGCACACCTGAACCGGTGACCCGCGAAGTCCGGGGCTAGGACGTCCCCTTCGGATCCGGCCGGGGACGCCCTGAGGACGGCTGCGTCCGCAGGTGGCGTACCGCGGGACGGGCGGAGGCCCGGTGCGCTGGTCGCACCGGGCCTCCGCCCGTCCACCGCTGCGCCTCGCCCGGTCACGGGTAGCGGCGCGGCGTCCAGGTGATCCTCGACCCGTCGGCCCGCTCGGTGACCTGCGTCTGCGAAGACCCGATCAGCAGGATCGTGCGCATGTCGACCTCGGACGGCTCCAGTTCGGCGAGCGCTACGATCCGTACCGACTGCTCGGGGCCGCCCACGTCGCGCGCGACGACCACCGGGGTGGTGGGCGAGCGCAGTTCCAGCAGCAGTTCGCGGGCCTGGGCCACCTGCCAGGTCCGGCTGCGCGAGCCGGGGTTGTAGAGGGCGAGCACCAGGTCGGCCGTGGCGGCCGCGCGCAGCCGCTCCGCGATGACCTCCCAGGGCTTGAGCCGGTCCGAGAGCGAGATGGTGGCGTAGTCGTGGCCGAGCGGGGCGCCGGCCGCGGCGGCCGCCGCGTTGGCCGCGGTCACCCCCGGCAGGACCCGTACCGGCACGTCCTCGTACTCCGCCTGCCCGGCCACCTCCAGGACCGCCGTGGCCATGGCGAAGACACCGGGGTCGCCGCCGGAGACCACGGCCACCCGCTTGCCGCGCCGGGCGAGGTCGAGGGCGAACTCGGCGCGCTCCGACTCCACCTTGTTGTCGGAGCCGTGCCGGACCTGACCCGGCTTGACGGGCACCCGGTCCAGGTAGGTGGTGTAGCCGACCAGCACCTCGGCGTCGGCGAGCGCGCGCCGCGTCTGCGGGGTGAGCCACAGCGGGCCGGCCGGGCCGGTGCCCACGACGACGACCTCGCCGGGGCCGGACGGCACGCTGCCCGGGTTGCCGATGCGGCTGGGGACCACGGCGACGGCGAAGTACGGCACGCCGTCGGCGTCGGTGTCGGCGAGGAGGCCGGTGCGCTCGCCCGCCATGGTGGCCCGCTCGACGTAGCGGGCCTCGGCGAGCCGGCCGCTGCTCTCCATCGCGCCGCGCACGGCCGGGAAGGTCCGGCCGAGCTTCATCACGACCGCCGAGTCGGTGGCGGCGAGGCGGGCGGTGAGCTCTTCCTCGGGCAGGGTGCCGGGGAGGATGGTCAGCACCTCCTCGCCCTCCACGAGCGGGGTGCCGAGCCGGGCGGCGGCGGCGCTCACGGAGGTGACGCCGGGGATGACCTCGGTCTCGTAGCGGTCCGCGAGCCGCTTGTGCATGTGCATGTACGAGCTGTAGAAGAGCGGGTCGCCCTCCGCGAGCACGGCGACGGTCCGGCCGGCGTCCAGGTGCGCGGCCAGGCGGGCCGCGGCGGCCTCGTAGAACTCCTCCATCGCGCCCTGGTAGCCGCCGGGGTGGTCGGTGGTTTCGGTGGTGACCGGGTAGACCAGCGGTTCCTCGACGTGTTCGGCGCGCAGGTGCTTCGCCGCGATCGAGCGGGCGATGGAACGGCCGTGGCGGGCGCTGTGGTAGGCCACGACATCGGCCTCGGCGATCACCTCGACGGCGCGCAGGGTCATCAGCGACGGGTCGCCGGGGCCGAGTCCGACCCCGTACAGCCGGCCCTTGGCGATGTCGCTCATTCGGCCACGCTCGCAATGGCGTTGACGGCGGCCGCGGCCATCGCACTGCCGCCGCGCCGGCCGCGCACGATCAGGTGGTCGAGCCCCGAGGGGTGGGCGGCGAGGGCGTCTTTGGACTCGGCGGCGCCGATGAAGCCGACGGGGACGCCGATGACGGCGGCGGGGCGCGGGGCGCCCTCCTCGATCATCTCCAGCAGTCGGAACAGCGCGGTCGGCGCATTGCCGACGGCGATGACCGAACCCTCCAGCAGGCCGCGGTCGCGCCAGACCTCCAGGGCGGCGGCGCTGCGCGTGGTGCCCATCTTGGCGGCGAGCTCCGGTACGGCCGGGTCGGAGAGCGTGCAGATCACGTCGTTGTCGGCGGGCAGGCGCTTGCGGGTGACACCGCTGGCGACCATCTGGACGTCGCACAGGATCGGCGCGCCCACCTCCAGCGCCGCGCGGGCGCGCAGCACGACCTCGGGGGTGTACCCGAGGTCCTGCGGGAGGTCGGTCATCCCGCAGGCGTGGATCATGCGCACCGCGACCTGGGCAACCGTGTCGGGCAGCCCGGAGAGGTCCGCCTCGGCGCGGATCGTGGCAAAGGACTGGCGGTAGATGGCCGCGCCGTCCTTCTCGTACTCAAACACGGTGTACTCGCTCATTTCTTCACTACGTCGGGGTCGGTGCGGGCGTCCGCGAGTGCCGCGGCAAGATCACAGGGCCGTACGTCCTCGTGTTCGGGGCGGCCGGGCGCGGCGAGCCGGTATCCGGAGCCGGTGGCCACCAGGTCCACCCAGGCGGTGCCGCGCGGATGCCCGCAGCGGCGCTCGCAGCCGGACCAGTGCACGGGCAGCGGACCGCGCGCCCGGTCGGCGACGGCCCGCGCGTCGGCGCGCACGTCCGCGCGGGACTTCGCACAACCGGGCCGGCCGGTACAGGCGGTGACGGACTCCCAGGCGCTGTCGGGGGTGATGACCAGCCCGGCGTCCTCGATGCGGGCGGCGCCGTCGGCACGGGCCCCGGGCACGATGACGCTGCGCCACGGGGTGACGCGCAGTTGGCCGCTCCCCCCGTCCGCGACCTGCGCCAGGAGGCGCCACTGCGCGGTGTCGAGCCGGCCGAGCGGGGGCAGTACGCACAGGGTGGCGCCGTCGTGCCCGCCGGCGCCGGACGGCCGGGGCGGCGCGGCGTACGGCCAGTCCACGGCGCCGACCGGCGTCGCGGCGATCCCGGCGGTATCGAGGCGCCGTGCGAACTCGGTTGCTTTCAGGGCGTGTTCGGCGGGCAGTTCGGAGACCCGCCAGGCCTGGGTACCGGCCGCGGCGGCGGCGTCGAGGAAGTACCGGGCGGCCGCAAGTGCCGCCCCGGGGGTGTCCCGGCCGGCGAGCTCCACGGCGTCGGGGGTCCGGCCGAGCCTGACCAGCGCCCGGTCGTCGGGGCGGCCGAGGACGGTCACGTCGGGGCCGAGCGCGGCCACGTCGCCGCGCCCGTCGTCGAAGGCGAACAGGAAGCGTCCGGACAGCGCGGCCGCCCAGGGGCTCGCACACAGCAGCCGGTCGAACTCCATGGCCCGGGCCAGCGCGTCGGGCCGGTCCAGGCCCTCCGGGCCCTCCGGCCCGTCCAGGCCGGACAGGGGCGTCGCCACGATGTTCCGTACCCGCTCGTGGCTCGGCGCGGGGAGCAGCCCGGCCCCGTCCAGCAGCTCCGCGAGCCCGCCGCCGCACCCGTCGGCCAGTCCGCGCAGCTGCACGTTGCCGCGCGAGGTCAGCTCCAGGTGCCCGTCCCCGAACCGGTCGGCGGCGAGCGCCAGCGCCGACGCCTGCTCCACGGTGAGCAGCCCGCCCGGCAGCCGGACCCGCGCCAGGAACCCGTCGTCCGCCGCGTGCAGCCGCAGCGCGCCCGGGCAGGCGTCACCACGCTCCCGTATGACGGGTTCGTCCCGCGATGCGGCTGAAGGGGGCTGGGGCATGGCCGCGAGCATACCCACGATTGGGTCCCCCCGACCTGTGTCCGTCACCACCCCCACCAGCGACATTCGCCCCCAGCACCGCCCAAGCCACCCTTCTGGCCCACCCGGCCCTGCCCGGCGCTGCCCACCCGGCCCTGCCCGGCCCGTCCGGCGCCACCCGGCCCGTTCAGCCCCGCCGGAGTTTGAGGCGCGGGGTCCGGGGCAGAGCCCCGGCAACGGCGCCGCACCCGCAACCAGCGGGGGCTCACCCCACCCGCCATCCCGGCGGCAGCCACCCGCCCCTAAGATGACCTTCCGGCGGACCACACGGTCCGCCGTCGCCGAGGACGGCGACATGGGAGGAAGCCCGGTGCGATTCCGGCGCGGTCCCGCCACTGTGAACCCCGCGGAGCGATCCGGCGACCGGGGTGAGTCAGGAACTCCCGCTGTCCTCAACACTGCCCGGGGCGCGGAAACCCCGAGGAAGGCCTGCCGCCGCATGATCCTGCTGCTGTCGACGTCCGACACCGATCTGCTCAGCGCCCGCGCGGCGAACACGGCGGACGGACCCGTCCCGTACCGGTTCGCGAACCCCTCCCGTCTCCCCCTCGACGACCTCCCCGGCCTCCTCGACGGGGCCGACCTGGTCGTCGTACGCCTCCTCGGCGGCCTCCGCGCCTGGCAGGACGGCCTCGACCTGCTCCTCGCCCCCGACCAGACCCGTCCGGTCGTGGTCCTGACCGGCGAGCAGGCCCCGGACGCCCAGCTCATGGAGGCCTCCACGGTCCCCATCGGCATCGCGGCCGAGGCGCACGGCTACCTCGCCCACGGCGGCCCGGCCAACCTGGAGCAGCTGGCCCGCTTCCTGTCCGACACGGTGCTGCTGACCGGCCACGGCTTCGAGCCCCCCGCCGCCGCGCCCACCTGGGGCCCGCTGGAGCGCACGCCCGGGACCACCACGGGCCCGCGGGTCGCCGTGCTGTACTACCGCGCCCACCAGATGAGCGGGAACACTTCCTTCGTGCACGCCCTGTGCGACGCGATCGAGGCCCACGACGCCCGGGCGCTGCCCCTGTACGTGTCCTCCCTGCGCTCCCCCGAGCCGGAGCTGATCGCCGCGCTGGAGTCGGCCGACGCGGTCGTCACCACCGTCCTCGCGGCCGGCGGCACCAAGCCCGCCACCGCCTCGGCGGGCGGCGACGACGAGTCCTGGGACGCGGGCGCGCTCGCCGGCCTCGGAGTGCCGATCCTGCAGGCCCTGTGCCTGACCGGGTCGCGCTCCGCCTGGGAGGAGAACGACGAGGGCCTGTCCCCGCTGGACGCCGCCACGCAGGTCGCGGTGCCCGAGTTCGACGGCCGTCTGATCACCGTCCCGTTCTCCTTCAAGGAGCTCGACGACGACGGCCTGCCCGCCTACGTGGCCGACCCCGAGCGGGCCGCCCGGGTCGCGGGCATCGCCGTGCGCCACGCCCGCCTGCGGCACATCGAACGCCGCGACAAGAAGGTCGCGCTGGTCCTCTCCGCGTACCCGACCAAGCACTCCCGCATCGGCAACGCGGTCGGCCTGGACACCCCGGCCAGCGCCGTGGAGCTGCTGCGCACCCTCATCGCCGGCGGTTACGACTTCGGGCCGACCGAGGAGATCCCGGGCCTGGTCTCGGGCGACGGCGACGAGCTGATCCGCGCCCTGATCGAGGCCGGCGGCCACGACCAGGACTGGCTGACCGAGGAGCAGCTGGCCCGCAACCCGGTCCGGATCCCGGCCGCCGACTACAAGCGCTGGTTCGCCGAGCTCCCGGCCGAGCTGCGCGACAGCGTCACCGAGCACTGGGGCGAGGCCCCGGGCAACATGTTCGTGGACCGCTCCGCGAACCCGGAGGGTGACATCGTGCTCGCGGCGCTGCGCCGCGGGAACCTCCTCATCCTGATCCAGCCGCCGCGCGGCTTCGGCGAGAACCCGATCGCGATCTACCACGACCCGGACCTGCCGCCCTCGCACCACTACCTGGCGGCGTACCGGTGGATCCAGGCGCGCGCCGAGGACGGCGGCTTCGGCGCCGACGCGATGATCCACCTGGGCAAGCACGGCAACCTGGAGTGGCTGCCGGGCAAGAACGCGGGCCTGTCCGCCGCGTGCGCGCCGGACGCCGCCCTCGGCGACCTGCCCCTCATCTACCCGTTCCTGGTCAACGACCCGGGCGAGGGCACGCAGGCCAAGCGCCGCGTGCACGCCACGCTGGTCGACCACCTGGTGCCGCCGATGGCGCGCGCGGAGTCGTACGGCGACATCGCGCGCCTGGAGCAGCACCTGGACGAGTACGCGCAGATCTCCGCGATGGACCCGGCGAAGCTGCCGGCCATCCGCGCCCAGATCTGGACCCTGATCCAGGCCGCGAAGCTCCACCACGACCTGGGTCTGGAGGAGCGTCCGGACGACGACGGCTTCGACGACTTCCTGCTGCACGTCGACGGTTGGCTGTGCGAGGTCAAGGACGCCCAGATCCGTGACGGTCTGCACGTGCTCGGCGGCGCGCCGACCGGAGAGGCCCGGGTCAACCTGGTCCTCGCGATCCTGCGCGCCCGGCAGATCTGGGGCGGTACGACGGCCCTTCCGGGTCTGCGCGAGGCGCTCGGCCTGGACGAGTCCAAGGCCACCCGCACCTCGGCGGACGAGGTCGAGGCGCAGGCCCGCGCCCTGGTCCAGGCGATGGAGGACGCGAACTGGTCCCTGGACGCCGTGTCGACGGTCGCGGCGGACCACCCGGCGGACGTCGCGGCGGTCCTGTCCTTCGCGGCCCGCGAGGTGGTCCCGCGCCTGGCCGGGACCACGGACGAGATCGCCCATGTGGTCGCGGCCCTGGACGGCCGTTTCGTCCCGGCGGGCCCCTCGGGTTCGCCGCTGCGCGGCCTGGTGAACGTCCTGCCGACCGGCCGCAACTTCTACTCGGTCGACCCGAAGGCCGTCCCCTCCCGCCTGGCGTGGGAGACGGGCCAGGCCCTGGCAGATTCCCTCCTGAGCCGCTACCGCACCGACAACGGCGAGTGGCCGGCCTCGGTCGGTCTGTCCCTGTGGGGCACGAGCGCGATGCGCACCTCCGGCGACGACGTCGCCGAGGCCCTCTCCCTGCTGGGCGTCCGCCCGGTCTGGGACGAGGCCTCGCGCCGCGTCACCGGCCTGGAGCCGATCCCGCTCGATGAGCTCGGCCGCCCGCGCATCGACGTGACGCTGCGCATCTCGGGCTTCTTCCGGGACGCGTTCCCGCACGTCATCGGCCTGCTGGACGACGCGGTGCGGCTCGCGGCGTCCCTGGACGAGCCCGCCGACCAGAACTTCGTCCGGGCCCACGCCCAGGCGGACCTGGCCGAGCACGGTGACGAGCGCCGCGCGACGACCCGTATCTTCGGCTCGCGCCCGGGCACATACGGGGCCGGCATCCTGCAGCTGATCGACTCCCGCGACTGGCGTACGGACGCCGACCTCGCGGAGGTCTACACGGTGTGGGGCGGCTACGCGTACGGCCGGGGCCTGGAGGGCCGCCCCGCCCGGGACGAGATGGAGACGGCCTACAAGCGGATCACGGTCGCGGCGAAGAACACGGACACCCGCGAGCACGACATCGCGGACTCGGACGACTACTTCCAGTACCACGGCGGCATGGTGGCCACGGTCCGCGCCCTGCGCGGCACCGCCCCCGAGGCCTACATCGGTGACTCCACCCGCCCGGAGACGGTCAAGACCCGCACCCTGGTCGAGGAGACCAGCCGCGTCTTCCGTGCCCGCGTCGTGAACCCCAAGTGGATCGAGGCGATGCGCCGCCACGGCTACAAGGGCGCCTTCGAGCTCGCGGCGACGGTGGACTACCTCTTCGGCTACGACGCCACGACGGGCGTGGTCGCGGACTGGATGTACGACAAGCTCACCGAGACGTACGTCCTGGACCCGACGAACCGCGCCTTCCTGGAGGAGGCCAACCCCTGGGCCCTGCACGGCATCGCGGAGCGCCTGCTGGAGGCCGAGTCGCGCGGCATGTGGGAGAAGCCGGACCCGCAGGTCCTCGAATCGCTGCGCCAGGTGTACCTGGACACGGAGGGCAACCTGGAGGGCGAGGCGGAGTAGTCCGCTCCGCCGTCACACGAGCCGTCCCCCTCACCCTGCCGAAGGGTGAGGGGGACGGCTTCTTTTGTTCAGGCCCACGAACCCCGAGTACGCGGACCTGGACCACTACGCCTTGACGGTCTGGTTCAGCGCGACGAGGGCCTGGGCCCAGCGGACGTACTTCAGCTGCCCGAAGTCGGCGACGGTCTTGACCCCGAACGCCTGGTGCAGCAGCTTGCCGTCCTCGTCGCTGACACCCTTGAGCGCGGCAATGGGAGCCGCGAGCACCTCGGCGAGCGGCTTGTCGGCCCACGCCTTGTCGAGCACCTTGTCCAGATCGATCGCCATGAGCGTCCCTCTCGGAATCCCGAAACGAATATCGGGGCAAACCTAACCCAATCCGACAATCACCTTGCGGTACGGCACGCCGCCGACAGGTCAGGAGATGCTCTCGACCCTCTTGCCGTCGACGAGGTACCGGGGCAGGCACGGCAGTTCCGGGTCGAGCGGGAAGCCCTGGTCGTGGGCGAGGCAGGCCATGGCGAGCGGGCCGAGCGCCACGCGGGAGCGCGGCGCCGCCGACTGCGCCCAGTAGCCGCCGTGTTCCGCGAGCGCTTCGGCGAGCACCTCGCCGAAGGCCTGGTGGTCCCCCGTGAAGAGGCGGTGGAACAGCGCGACCGGCTGATAGTCGACGCGGTTCACGAAATCGGCCGGGGAGTGGGTCAGCGTCTCGGGCAGGGACGCCTGCATGGTGGCGAGCAGCTTCTCCACGACCGCGTCGCCCGGGCCGCCGGTGAGGTAGGTCCGCAGGGTGTCTATCCAGTGCAGGACGTAGGCGTCGACGCTGTCGTCCTGCCGCAACGTCTCCGGCGGGACCTCGCACAGCCGGGCCACCCGGTCGTGCGCGCGGCAGGCGAGCGCGAGGTAGACCGCGTCGAGCCAGGCGCGGGCGTCCGGGGGCGGAGCCGCGGCCCTGGCGGAAAGCCGCAGGGTGTTCTCCTCGCCCAGGTACCACTGCTCCGGCTCGCATCCGGTGAACAGCGCGGAGCCGAGCCGCACGGCCGTCTCCCACGCGTCCCACGTGACGACGTCGCTCGCGCGGGGATCGGCGACGCAGCGGACGTGCGCGAGGGCCAGGGCCGAGGCGAAGGCGTCGCCCAGCCCCGACGGGTCCTGTGCGAGCCGGGCCACCGACTCGGCGGTCGCGCGGGTGAGGACGGCCGGGTCCGGGGCCTCCGGGTCCGCGGCGGGCACGGCGATGCGGCCGGCGCGGTCGAGGCGGACCAGCCCCTTCATCAGACCGAGCAGGGACTGCGGCGGCTGCAGCGACAGCGTGCGCGTGTCCTCGTCGACGACCGTGAGCGAGGTCAGGCCGCCCTGGTGCCACCAGTACACGCGCGGCGACAGCGGCCCGGGCCCGTCCTCGTAGGCGCCCAGCGCGTACGCGGCCAGGTCGTTGAGGGCGTCCACCACCGAGCCGTCGACCACCGGATGGAAGGCCAGCAGGTGCCGGGTGGGAACGACGACGAGGGCACCGGCGGACGGCAGCGGCTCTCCGGTGACCTGGCGGGCCAGCTCGCCCAGGTACAACGCCTTGGATGCCACGAAGTGCGAGTCGCCGTAGACGGAGTGCAGCGTGGCCCGCCCCTCGACGGGAATCTCCTCGTACGTGACGGGGACGCGCATCAGGTTGGCGTACGCGGCCTGCCCCAGCTCCTCGATCCCGACGCGCTCCACGTCGCCGTCGGTGAGGGAGCGCACGCTGGTGGGCCCGTCGAGGGCGTAGGCGAAGACCAGCTCGTCCGCCACGATCCGGGCGTACCGCATGCCGCCGGCGACCTCCGGGGTGACCAACCCGACGGGCAACAGCCGCGCGTGCACCCCGCGCAGCAGTTCCTCGACGCTCTCGCCGCCGTGACCGGCGCTGGATTCAGATGAGTTGTCTCGATTCACCCCTTGAACTGTACGAGAGCCCGCCACGCCGCCCGACAGCCGGGCCCGGGGTCGCCGGGTCCCGGCGGCCGTCCCCTAACGCCTGGCCGGGGGCCCGCACCGGGCAACGGCCGCTGCGTCACCTGAAGAAGTGAAATCACCCTTGTCCCACGGGCACCAGGGGTAGGGCACTGCTGATCTCGTGCGGGGGCCGGAGCGAACCGGTCCCCGCAACCATGACCGAAAGGCCGAGCCGACGTGACGCAGCCGTTCCAACTGCCGGATTTCTACGTGCCCCATCCGGCGCGCCTGAACCCTCACCTGGAGGACGCACGGACCCACACCAAGAAGTGGGCGCGCGCCTTCGGGATGCTGGAGGGTTCCGGCGTCTGGGAGGAGGGCGACCTCGACTCGCACGACTACGCGCTGCTCTGCTCGTACACCCACCCCGACTGCGGCCGTGACGCCCTGGCCCTGGTCACCGACTGGTACGTGTGGGTGTTCTTCTTCGACGACCACTTCCTGGAGATGTTCAAGCGCTCCCAGGACCGGGCCGGCGCCAAGGCCTACCTCGACCGGCTCGCCGCCTTCATGCCCATGGACCTGTCCGACGGTTTCCCCGAGCCCACCAACCCGGTGGAGGCGGGTCTCGCGGACCTCTGGGCGCGGACGGTCCCCGCGATGTCCGCCGACTGGCGGGAACGGTTCTCCTTGTCCACGAAGAACCTGCTCGACGAGTCCATGTGGGAGCTCGCCAACATCGACATCGGGCGCGTGGCGAACCCGCTCGAATACATCGAGATGCGCCGCAAGGTGGGTGGCGCCCCCTGGTCGGCCGGCCTGATCGAGTACGTCTGCGCCGAGGTCCCGGCACGCGTCGCGCACGCGCGCCCGCTCACGGTGCTGCGCGACGCCTTCGCAGACGCCGTGCACATCAGGAACGACATCTTCTCCTACCAACGCGAGGTCACCGACGAGGGCGAACTCTCCAACGCCGTGCTGGTGTTGGAGACCTTCCTGGACTGCAGCACCCAGGAGGCCGCCGAGGCCTCCAACGATCTGCTCACCTCCCGCCTCCAGCAGTTCGAGCAGACCGCGATCGGCGAGCTCCCGCAGCTCTTCGCCGACCGCGCCCTGGACCCGGCGGAGATCGCTGCCGTCCTCGCCTACACCAAGGGCCTGCAGGACTGGCAGTCCGGCGGCCACGAGTGGCACATGGTCTCCAGCCGCTACATGAACAAGGAAGCCCGGCCCACCGCCCCGGCGACCCTGCCCTTCCTGCCGACCGGGCTCGGCACCACCGCGCTCGACCTGCGGTCGGTGTTCACCCGGCGTTCGATGGAGCTGCGCCACCGCTCCTTCACCCACGTCCCCTTCGAGCGCACCGGCCCCTCCGTCATCCCCGAGATCTACATGCCGCACCGGCTCTCCCTCAGCCCGCACCTGGCGCACGCACGGGAGGAGTCCGTGGCCTGGGCCCGGCGGATGGGCCTGCTGGAGCCGCGGCCCGGCGACCCCGGCTCGGCCATCTGGACCGAGGAGCGGCTGCGGGGCTTCGATTTCGCGCTCTGCTCGGCCGGGATCGACCCCGACGCGACGGCCGAGCAACTGGCCCTCAACGCCTGCTGGCTGACCTGGGGCACGTACGCGGACGACTACTACCCGGTGGTCTTCGCCCAGGGCAGGAACCTTCCGGCGGCCAAGGCGACCACCGCCCGCCTGATCTCCATGTTGTCGGTCGACCACGCCGAACAGCCGGAGCCGGTGACCGCGATGGAGCGCGCGCTCGGCGACCTGTGGGTGCGCACCGGCGCCACCATGTCCGCCGGGCAGCGCACCGAGTTCCGGGCGACCTTGGTGAGCATGCTGGAGAGCTGGGTGTGGGAGGTGGACAACCAGATCCAGAACCGCATCCCGGATCCGGTGGACTACGCGGAGATGCGCCGCCGCACCTTCGGCAGTCACCTCACGATGTACCTGTGCCGCCTCGGGCACCGGGACCGGGGCATCCCCGAGGAGATCTACGCCTCCGGGACCATCCGCTCGCTGGAGAACGCGGTCGCGGACGCCGCCTGCCTGATCAACGACATCTACTCCTACCAGAAGGAGGTGGAGGTCGAGGGCGAGGTCCACAACTACGTCCTGGTCACCCGGAACTTCTTCGACATCGACTACCCGCGGGCCCTGCACATCTGCCATGAGCTGATGACCCGACGGACCGAGGAGTTCGAGCACATCGTGGCGAACCAGCTGCCGCTGCTCTACGACGACTGGAAGCTCGGGCCGCAGGCACGCCGAGCCCTGGACGCGTACGTGGGCGAGCTGAAGGACTGGCACGCCGGCATCCTCAACTGGCACCAGCAGATCCGTCGTTACCGCCCGCAGGACCTGCAGCCGCTGCCCGACCTGCTGTCCACCGCCGTCCTGGGGGCCGGCTTCGGCATGTCGGCCGCCCGGATCTCGCTGCGCACCTGATCCCGCCGGCCGGGTCGGCGGCGCGCGGCACGCCCCGCCGGCCCGGCCGTGCGTCAGAACTCGTCGCCCGTGTGCGGCAGTACGGCCGTGCGCAGGGCCGCGTCCAGCGCCGCCGCCGCGCCGGGCGTGTGCTCCCGTACCAGCCCGGCCGCGACGAGTTCTTCGACCCGGGTCCCGCCGAGGTAGCAGGCGGCCAGTTCGCGTACGTCCAGGGCCAGGTCGGCGGCGCGGTCCGCGTGCTCGTACGCGGCTCCGCCCGGCCCGGCCGCCAGCCGGAACCGCCCGGCGTTGTCGGGCATCCGCGCGTCGTGCACCTCCAGCACCACGTCCACCGGCGCGGCCCAGGACCGCCGCGTCAGCGCCGCGCGTACGTCGACCAGGCGCAGCCAGAGCGCCGGGAACTGGGCGGTGACCCGCACCTGGTCCCGGTCCGCGGCGAAGTGCAGCAGCGGGTCGTCGACCGGGCGGCCCCACGCGCGGACCCTGCCGGTGAGGTCGAGGGAGGCCACGCACTCCCACAGCGCGGCGGCGACCGCCGGGGTGTCGGCCTCCAGTTCGTCCACCCGGACCAGGCCCGGCACCCGGGTCCGGCCGACCCCGCCGCCGTCGTCCTCCGGCTTGGTGCGGTAGAGCACGTACCCGGCGATCGGCCGGTCCGCTTCTCCCAGGACGATGATCCGGGGCGGGCCCAACTCCTCGTCCTCCTCGTCCTGTTCGGCCAGCCACTCCTCGGACCAGCGCTGCGCGCTGCGGGTGGGACGGCCGGCCCGCCCGGCCCGGGCGGCCTCGTGGAAGGGCCCGATGACGGCGACGGCCTCCTCCGGGTCGACGAGCCGCAGCGGGCGCCGGTCCGGGTCGATGCGCAGGGCCAGCGGACGGGTGGAGTCGATCTCGACGGTGACGCCGGTCGTGGCGCTGCCGTAGCCGAAGCGGCCGTAGATCGCGGCCTCGGAGGCCCAGAGGGCGGCGAGCGGACTGCCCACGTCGGCGGTCCGCCGCAGCATCTCGCCCATCAGGGCGGTGAGCACGCCGCGCCGGCGGTGGGTGGGGGCGACTCCGACGAAGGTGAGCCCGGGGCAGGGCAGGTCCGCCCCGGGCACCGAGAGCCGGAAGTCGTACGCGGCCATGAAGCCGGCCAGGGCCGTGCCGTCGTAGGCGCCGATCCGGTCGCAACGCGCGAGGAGCGCGTGGTGTTTCTCCCGGACCTCCTTCTCGGGCCGGTCGTGGAAGACCAGGTAGGCGAGCTCCAGAGCGCGGTCGATGTCGGACTCGGGTACCTCGCGGATGTCCACCATGATCGCGAGACTAATCGGTCATCGCCGGACCGGTCACCTCATATTGGCCGGTCCGGCACGTCCGGCCGGTGCGCGGGCCTGCGGCCGGTGCGCGAAAGCCCCTGCGGACTACCGTGCGGCGGGACCGGTCCAGGCGGCCGGGACGCGGCCGAGCCGGACGCGCTGCGGGTGGTCCCCGACGGGGACGGAGACCCGCTTGGTGCCGGTGGCGAAGTCGATGGCCGTGACCCGGTCGGCGCCGCTCTCGGAGATCACGCAGGCGCTGCCGTCGCCGGAGACCGTGGCCCAGTACGGCTTGGCGGCGGGCACGAGCGGGCCTTCGGCGAGGGTGGCGCGGTCCACGACGGTCGCGTAGTCGTCCATGGTGCCCGCGATGCAGAGCTTCGCCCCGTCGGGGCTCATGGACATGCCGTGGTGGCGGGAGTCGTTGACCCAGGTGGTGCGGTCGGTGCTGGTGGCGGGGTTCATGGGGAGGGTCTTGAGGCGGGTGATCCGGTCGGAGGGGACGTCGTACTCCAGGAAGCCGTTGAAGAAGGACACCTGGAAGTAGAGCTTCGACTCGTCGGGGCTGAAGGACACCGGGCGGACGGCGTCGGACAGGTCGCGGCGGCCGAAGGCGTCCAGCCGCTCCCGCATGTCGATCACCCGGACCGTGCGGAAGGTCTGCGCGTCGACCACGGTGATCTTGCGGTCGCCCTTCGTCCAGTCCAGCCAGGGCGCGTCCAGGGCGGTGTTCACTTCGCCGATGGAGCTGTTCCACAGGAAGCGGCCGTCGCGGGTGAAGGTGTTCTCGTGCGGCTTGTCGCCGGTGCCGAAGGAGCCGACGTGTCGTCCGGTGGTGATGTCCAGGACGTGCACGGTGTTGGAGGTGGAGGCCGAGACGGCGACGCGGGTCCCGTCCGGCGAGACCGCCATGTGGTCGGAGCGGTACCCGGACACCGGGAAGCGCCAGTTGACGCGTCCGGAGGCCACGTCGATGGAGACGACGTCGGCGAAGCTGGGTCGGGAGACGACGACCGCGGAGCCGTCCGGGGTGGTGTACATGTCGTCGACGAACTGGTCGTGCCCCTCGCCCGCGCTCTCCCGGATGCCGAGGAAGAAGGCGAGCTTCACCGGGTTGAGGTAGATCTCCCGCAGCCGCTCGGCCTTGTCGGGGACCACGTCGATCCGGCCGACCTTGGCGAGGTCGCCGGTGGAGGCGAGGACGTCGGCGGTCCCCTCCCAGTTGTTCCCGACGAAGAGCACCTCGCGCAGGCCGCCGGCGGGACCGGAGCCCGGAGCGGGACCGGACGGGGCCGGTGTGAAGGCGGTGAGCAAGGTGGCCGCGGCCAGCAGGCCCAGGGTTCGCACGGTACGCAACATCCGCTCAACTCCGCTACGGGGAAGGGATGGAGAGGGTGCCTCCTATTACCGGCGGGTAAAATAGGGGGAACGACACCAGGGCGCAACCCCCACGGGGTGCGCCCTTTCCTCACGTCCCTCCTTCACGTCCGGTCGTCACGTTTCCCCCGTCCGACCGTCGTGCCTTCAAGCGACGGAAACGATCCGGTCGAGCATCGTGTGCGAGACGTCCGGGTGGATCGGGACGTGCGCGCCGGTCAGGGCCGCGCCGGTGCCGCCGCGGCGGTTCGCGACGATCTCGGCGGCGATGGACAGCGCGGTCTCCTCCGGGGAGCGGGCGCCGAGGTCCAGGCCGATCGGGGAACGCAGCCGGGCCAGTTCGAGCTCGGTCACCCCGACCGCCCGCAGTCGCTCGTTGCGGTCCTCGTGGGTGCGGCGGGAGCCCATGGCGCCGACGTAGGCGACGGGCAGCTTGAGCGCCAGTTCGAGGAGCGGGACGTCGAACTTGGCGTCGTGGGTGAGCACGCACAGGACCGTCCGGCCGTCCACGGCCGTGGTCTCCAGGTAGCGGTGGGGCCAGTCGACGACGATCTCGTCCGCCTCGGGGAAACGGGTCTTCGTCGCGAAGACGGGCCGCGCGTCGCACACCGTCACCCGGTAGCCGAGGAACTTGCCGATCCGCACGAGGGCGGAGGCGAAGTCGATGGCACCGAAGACGATCATCCGCGGGGGCGGGACGCTGGACTCGACCAGCACCTTCAGCGGCTCTCCGCAGAGCCTGCCGTCGGCGCCGATCTCCAGCACGCCGGTCCGGCCCGCGTCGAGCATGGCGCGGGCCTCCTCGGCGATGGTGCGGTCCAGCTCCGGGTGTCCGCCGAGACCGCCCTGGTGGGCGCCTTCGGTACGGACGAACACGGCGCGGCCCATGAGCTCGGCCGGGCCCTGCGCGATGCGGGCCACCGCAGCGGCCTCGCCGCGGGCCGCGGCGGCCAGCCCGGCCGCGAAGGCCTCCCGGGCGGGAGAGCCCACGCGGACCGGGGTGACCAGGATGTCGATGATTCCGCCGCAGGTCAGGCCTACGGCGAAGGCATCGTCGTCGCTGTACCCGAAGCGCTCGTGGACGGTTTCGCCGTCCTCCAGCGCCTGCCGGCACAGCTCGTACACCGCACCTTCCACGCATCCGCCGGAGACCGAGCCGATGGCCGTGCCCTCGCTGTCGACGGCGAGAGCGGCCCCGGGCTGGCGGGGCGCGCTCCCGCCGACCGCCACGACGGTGGCGACGGCGAAGTCACGCCCCTGCTCGACCCACCGGTTCAGCTCTTCGGCGATGTCCAGCATGGGGGCCTCCTCGGAGAGGTTCGGTTCCAGTATCTGATACGTGGATCTGATGCGTGCATCGGATACGTGGAGGTGCGGGTACGTGATGATCAGGCGGTTCGGGGTCAGCCGACCCCGAGCCAGTGCTCGATCGGGTTCAGGGCGAAGAACACCAGGAAGATCCCGGTCAGCGCCCACATGAAGCCACCGATCTCCCGGGCCTTGCCCTGAGCGATCTTGATGGCGACGTAGGAGATCACACCGGCGGCGACGCCGGCCGTGATCGAGTACGTGAACGGCATGATCACGACGGTCAGGAAGACCGGGATCGCGGTCGCGCTGTCGGCCCAGTCCACGTGGCGGGCGTTCTGCATCATCATCGCGCCGATGACGACCAGCGCCGCGGAGGCGACCTCACCCGGGACGATCTGCGTGAGCGGGGTGAAGAAGAGGCAGGCGGCGAAGAACAGGCCGGTGACCACGGAGGCGAGACCCGTGCGGGCACCCTCGCCAACGCCGGTCGCGGACTCGACGAACACGGTCTGGCCGGAGCCGCCCGCGACGCCACCGATGGCGCCACCGGCGCCGTCGATGAAGAGCGCCTTGGACAGGCCCGGCATGCGGCCCTTGTCGTCGGCCAGCTTGGCCTCGGTACCGACACCGATGATGGTGGCCATGGCGTCGAAGAAGCCGGCGAGCACCAGCGTGAAGACGATCATGCCGACCGTCATGTAGCCGACGTCGCCCCAGCCGCCGAAGGAGACGTCGCCGAAGAGCGAGAAGTTCGGCATCGAGACTGCGGAGCCGTCGAGCTCCGGCGGGCCGTTCTTCCAGGCCTTCGGGTCGATGTCCACGATGGCGTTGAGGATCGCGGCCAGGACGGTGCCGCCGACGATGCCGATCAGGATGGCGCCGGGCACCTTGCGGGCCTGGAGCATGAAGATGGCGACCAGGGTGATGCAGAAGAGCAGCACGGGCCAGCCGGACAGCTCACCGACGGCGCCGAGCTGGACGGGGGGACCGAACTCCGGGCCCTTGCCGACGAAACCGGCCTTGACGAAGCCGATCAGGGCGACGAAGAGGCCGATGCCCATGGTGATCGCGTGCTTGAGCGCGAGGGGGATCGCGTTCATGATCATCTCTCGGAGGCCGGTGACGACCAGGAGACAGATCACGACACCGTAGACCACACACATGCCCATGGCCTGCGGCCAGGTCATCTGGGGGGCCACCTGCGAGGCCAGCACGCCGGACACGGACAGACCCGCGGCGAGGGCGAGCGGCACCTTGCCGACGAAGCCCATCAGGAGCGTGGTGACGGCTGCGGCGAACGCGGTGGCGGTGATGATCGCCGACCCGTCCATGACCGTGCCGGCGACGTCCTTGCCCGACAGGAGCAGGGGGTTGAGCAGGAGGATGTACGCCATCGCCATGAAGGTCGTGATGCCGCCACGAACCTCGTTGCCGACATTTGAGCCTCTGTGCGTTATATGGAAATAGCGGTCGAGCCAGGACCGTCCGGCGGGCGGCTGAGAGCCGTCGCCGGCTTCCTCCGCGGTGGTCTTGGGCTCTACTGACGACTGGGTCATGGTGCCTAACTCCCAAGGTTCAAAGGGGCACCCGCTTGGAGATTGGAGACGCGGGATTTGGGATGCTGCGTTTGGCTGCACGACCCGGGGTGACGGCCCGAGGCGACGCGAATGTTCACTGCGTTTACTGCGGGTAGTGCGGGGGTGACCGCTGGTACCACGGGGGTTCTTGCAGGGGTACTGCCGGGTGAAGGGACCGCGAGCGGTGCGGTGCTTCGTACGTCCTCCGGACGGTGTGGCGCGAAGTGTGACGTTCCCATGCACACCGCCCGGAGAGTCTGAGGGGGTCCGGGGGCCTCGCGGCCCCCGGACCACGCCGTCCTAGAGGGTCCCGGTCAGGGCTTCCGGACGGATCGGCGTCTTGTTGATCTCCAGACCCGTCGCCTGCCGGATCGCCGCGATGACGGCCGGGGTGGACGAGAGGGTCGGGGCCTCGCCCATGCCGCGCAGGCCGTAGGGGGCCTTCGGGTCGGCGAGCTCCAGGACGTCGACCGGGATGGTCGGGGTGTCCAGGATGGTCGGGATCAGGTAGTCCGTGAAGGAGGGGTTGCGCACCTTCGCGGTCTTCGGGTCCACGATGATCTCTTCCATGATCGCGACGCCGAGGCCCTGGGTGGTACCACCCTGGATCTGGCCGACCACGGAAAGCATGTTGAGGGCCTTGCCGACGTCCTGCGCGGTCGCCAGCTCGACGACCTTGACCAGGCCGAGCTCGGTGTCCACCTCGACGACCGCGCGGTGCGCGGCGAAGGTGTACTGGACGTGGCCGTTGCCCTGGCCGGTGACCAGGTCGAAGGGCTCGGTCGGCGCGTGCCGGAACTCCAGCTCGAGGTCGATGGCCTCGTCGCCCAGGATGTCGGCGATGTCCGCGAGGACCTCGCCGCCGTCGGTGACGACCTTGCCGCCTTCGAGGAGCAGCTCGGCCGTGGCCCACGCCGGGTGGTACGAGCCGTTCTTGCGGCGGCCGATCTCCAGGAGGGCCTCGCGGACCGCCTCACAGGTGTTCTTCACGGCGCCACCGGTCATGTACGTCTGCCGGGAGGCGGACGTGGAACCGGCGGAGCCGACCTGCGTGTCGGCCGGGTGGATGGTCACCTGCGTGACGCCCAGCTCGGTACGGGCGATCTGCGTGTGGACGGTGATGCCGCCCTGGCCGACCTCCGCCATGGCCGTGTGGACCATCGCGACGGGCTCGCCGTTGATGACCTCCAGCCGTACGCGGGCGGTCGAGTAGTCGTCGAAGCCCTCGGAGAAGCCGACGTTCTTGATGCCGACCGCGTAACCGACGCCGCGGACGACGCCCTCGCCGTGGGTGGTGTTCGAGAGGCCGCCGGGCAGCGCGCGGACGTCCGCGCTCTCGCCGGCGGACTCCCACTGGCGCTCGGGCGGCAGCGGGCGGGCCTTGACCCGGCGCAGCAGCTCGGCGACCGGCGCCGGGGCGTCCACGACCTGGCCGGTGGGCATGATCGTGCCCTGCTCCATGGCGTTCAGCTGGCGGAACTCGACCGGGTCCATGCCCAGCTTCGCGGCGAGCTTGTCCATCTGGGCCTCGTAGGCGAAGCATGCCTGGACGGCGCCGAAGCCGCGCATCGCGCCACAGGGCGGGTTGTTCGTGTAGAGCGCGATCGCCTCGATGTCCACGTCCTCCAGGACGTAGGGACCCACCGAGAGGGAGGAGGCGTTGCCCACGACCGCCGGGGAGGCGGAGGCGTACGCGCCGCCGTCCAGAACGATCTTGCACTTCATGTGCGTGAGCTTGCCGTCCTTGGTGGCACCGTGCTCGTAGTAGAGCTTCGCCGGGTGGCGGTGCACGTGGCCGAAGAAGGACTCGAACCGGTTGTAGACGATCTTGACCGGCTTGTTGGTGGCCAGGGCCAGGAGGCAGGCGTGGATCTGCATCGAGATGTCCTCGCGGCCGCCGAAGGCGCCGCCGACGCCCGAGAGCGTCATGCGGACCTTCTCCGGCGGGAGGCCCAGGACCGGGGCGATCTGCTGGAGGTCCGAGTGCAGCCACTGGGTGGCGACGTACAGCTCGACGCCGCCGTCCTCGGACGGCACGGCCAGACCGGACTCCGGGCCGAGGAAGGCCTGGTCCTGCATGCCGAAGGTGTACTCGCCCTCGACGATGACGTCGGCGCGCTTGCGGGCCTCCTCCACGTTGCCGCGGATGATCGGCTGGCGGTGCACGATGTTCGGGTGCGGGACGTGCCCGATGTGGTGGTCGTCGCGGCCCTCGTGGATCAGCGGCGCGCCGGGGGCGAGGGCGGAGGCCTCGTCCGTGACGAGCGGCAGCTCCCGGTAGTCGATCTTGATCTTGGCCGCCGCGCGGCGGGCGGTCTCCGGGTGGTCGGCGGCCACGAGGGCGACCGGCTCACCGTGGTGACGCACCCGGCCGTTGGCGAGGACCGGGGTGTCCTGGATCTCCAGGCCGTAGTTCTTCATCTCGGCCGGCAGGTCGTCGTAGGTCAGCACCGAGTACACGCCGGGCATGGCGAGCGCCTCGGTGATGTCGATGGAGACGATCTCGGCGTGGGCGACGGTGCTGCGCAGCGTCTGGCCCCAGAGCATGTCCTCGTGCCACATGTCCGAGGAGTACGCGAACTCGCCGGTGACCTTGAGGGTTCCGTCCGGGCGAAGAATCGATTCGCCGATGCCGCCCTTGTTGTGCTTCTGGGTGACGTTCGTCGGCGTACCGGCGGGCACGGTGCGGGTGTTCTGCGCCATGGTCAGACCGCCTCTCCCTGACGGGCGGCCGCGAGGCGGACCGCGTCGAGGATCTTCTCGTAACCCGTGCAGCGGCAGAGGTTGCCGGACAGGGCCTCACGGATGTCCTGGTCGGACGGGGAGGAGTTCTCCTCCAGGAGCGCGTCCGCCTGGATCAGCAGACCCGGGGTGCAGAAACCGCACTGGACGGCGCCGGCGTCGATGAACGCCTGCTGGATGGTGGAGAGTTCCACGCCCTCGCCGGTCTGCGAGTCAGCCGCTCGACCGGGCCCGTGCGCCTGCCACTGCTTGGCCGCGTCCAGGGACACGCCCTTGCTGCCACAACCGCCGCCGGTACCGCAGGCACCGCCGTGGCCGTGCTCGTCGCGCTGCTTGGAGAACTCCGCCAGCCCCTCGACGGTCACGACGTCGCGACCCTCGACCTGACCGGCCGCCACCAGACACGAACAGACCGGTACGCCGTCCAGACGGACGGTGCAGGAACCGCACTCGCCCTGCTCACAGGCGTTCTTGGAACCCGGCAGGCCCAGGCGCTCGCGCAGGACGTAGAGGAGGGACTCGCCCTCCCACACGTCGTCGGCTTCCTGCTGACGGCCGTTGACCGTGAAATTGACGCGCATGATTACGCAGCCCCTTCAAGCGAGCGGCCGTTGCCGGTACCGCGGTACTGCTCCCAGGTCCAGACGAGCTGGCGGCGAGCCATGATGCCGACCGCGTGACGGCGGTACTTCGCCGTGCCGCGGACGTCGTCGATCGGGTTGGCCGCGCCGGAGGCGAGGTCACCGAACTGCTTGGCGATCGACGGGGTGATGACCTTGCCGGACTCCCAGAAGCCGCCCTCGTCGAGCGCGGCGTTCAGGAACTCCTCGGCGGCCTTCGCCCGGATGGGCGTCGGCGCGGCCGAACCGATGCCGGTGCGGACCGTGCGGGT
Organism: Streptomyces sp. NBC_01439; assembly: GCF_036227605.1. Taxonomy (GTDB): domain Bacteria; phylum Actinomycetota; class Actinomycetes; order Streptomycetales; family Streptomycetaceae; genus Streptomyces. Next base: position 2,432,491 of record NZ_CP109487.1, read on the forward strand.
CTCGGGGTGCAGCGCCAGACCGAACGCGCAGACCGCGATGACCATCGCGTTGCGGGAGCCGACCTTGGAGTACTGCTGGGGGCCGTCCGCCTTCTTGACGTGAACGGTCTTGATGAGCTCGTCGGCGGCCAGCGCGTTGCGCTTCACACCCGTGTAGAACTCGTCGATCGGGATGAGGCGGGAGCCGCGTACGGATTCCACCTCGACCTCGGCGCCCGCCGCGAGCAGCGCGGGGTGGGAGTCGCCGGCCGGCGAGGCACAACCGAGGTTGCCGCCGACACCGCCGCGGTTGCGGATCTGCGGGGACGCGACCGTGTGCGAGGCGAGCGCGAGTCCCGGGAGCTCCGTGCGGAGGTTCTCCATGATCTGGGTGTACGGGACGGAGGCGCCCAGGCGGACCACGTCCTCGCCGACCTCCCATTCCCGCAGCAGACCGATGCGGTTCAGGTCCAGGAGGTACTCCGGCCGACGGTGGTCGAAGTTGATCTCGACCATCACGTCGGTGCCACCCGCAATCGGCACAGCTGAGGGGAACTCGGCCTTAGCGGCGAGCGCCTCCTCCCAGCTGGCGGGGCGAAGGAAGTCCATGAGCGGCTCTCTTCTTCTTCATCGTGTCGTTTACTTCAAGCCAGGAGGCCTGAGAGCCCTCGACTGGTCGTTCACGTGCTGTTAACGCGGTGTGGACCCAGTACACAAGCAGCTCGCCCCCCGGTGCAGTCACTGAAACCATGAAGGAGTTGGCTGACGGCCTCCCTCGTCTTGTAGATTCGTATGAAAGGCAGGATGCGACGACCTGCCCGTTTTCCAACGGCAACATTCGAGACAGATCGGCGGCGACATCATGCGGCTGCGCGCACTGCTGGAAACCGAGGCGCTGGGGCTGCGGCTGCTCGGCGGCGAGGGTGAACTCGACCGGACGGTCCGCGGGGTCATGACGACCGACCTACGGGATCCCAGCCGGTACCTGTCGGGGGGCGAACTCGTCTTGACCGGCCTGGCATGGAGACGAAATTCAGCCGACTCCGAGCCATTCGTACGAATCCTGGCGGGCGCGGGCGTCGCCGGGCTCGCCGCGGGCGAGGCGGAGCTGCAGGCCATTCCCGATGATCTTGTTTCGGCCTGTGTGCGCAACCGGCTGCCGCTGTTCGCCGTGAACGAGGACGTTGCATTCGCCACGATCACCGAGTACGTCGTCCGGCAGGTTTCGGGCGAGCGCGCCGGAGACCTCGCGGCCGTCGTCGACCGACACCGCCGGCTGATGACCTCGGGTCCGGCCGGTGGCGGCCCCGACGTGGTGCTCGATCTGCTCACCACCGACCTCGACCTCCGGGCCTGGGTGCTGTCCCCCACCGGCCGGCAGATCGCCGGGGCGGGCGAGCCGCTGGCGCCGGGCGTGTGCGCAGCACTGGCGGGCGAGCACCTTGCGGCGGTCCGGACGGGCCGCAGGGGGCCGCATCGGATCTCCATCCAGGGTATTACCTACTCGCTCTTCCCGATCAGGGGACACGGGCGCGGGGCCGCCGTCCCGGGCGCCCGGGACGTGCGCGAGACCGTGCTCTCGGACTGGCTGCTGGCCGTCGAGGCGGACGCGGGCGACTGGCCCGCCGAACGCCTCGACCTGCTGCAGGGCGTCACCCAGCTGATCGCCGTGGAGCGGGACCGGCGCGACGCGGCCCGCACCGTGCGCCGCCGCCTCGCACAAGAGGTCCTCGAACTGGTCCAGACGGGTGCCCCGCCCGCGGAGATCGCCGCCCGCCTGCGGGTCGCGGCCCCGGTCCTGCTGCCCGGACTGGGCGCCGCCCCGCACTGGCAGGTCGTCGTGGCCCGGGTGGACTGGGAGGGCGGGGACATCCCCGGCGGCCCGGTGGCCCAGTCGCTGCTCGAGGAGATCCTCGTCGACCCGTCCGTGTCGGGGCCCGAGCCCTCGGACCGGATCGCCGTGGCCCATGCGGGTGACGAGGCCATCGCCCTGGTCCCGCTGCCCTCGCTCTCCGGGGACGCCGGGGAGGACAAGGGCCCCGACTCCGCCCTGCACGCCGACGAGTTGCTCGCCGTCGTACGGGACCCCCTGGCGGCCGGCCTGGCCGACGACGGCCGGCTCACGCTGGGCGTCAGCGCGGCCGTGCACTCCGCCGAGGGGCTGCGCGGGGCGCTGGAGGAGGCCCGGCACGCCCGTCGGGTGGCCGCGGCGCGCCCGGGCCGGGTCTGCGCGGCGGGCCACCACGAGCTGGCCTCGCACGTACTGCTGCTGCCGTTCGTCCCGGACGACGTCCGCCGCGCCTTCACGGCCCGGCTGCTGGACCCGCTGCGGGACTACGACCGGCGGCACCGCGCGGAGCTCATCCCCACGCTGGAGGCCTTCCTGGACTGCGACGGCTCCTGGACCCGCTGCGCGACGCGGTTGCACCTGCACGTCAACACGCTGCGCTACCGCGTCGGACGAATCGAGCAGTTGACGGGTCGGGACCTGTCCCGGCTGGAGGACAAGCTCGACTTCTTCCTGGCACTGCGGATGAGCTGAGGAGATCCGTCCCGGGGCCGTCGGGGTTCGGCCACGGGGCGGCTGATGATCCGTCCGGACTTTGTGAAAGAGTTCACCCAACCCCTTGGCCGATGCCGTGAATCCGTGCTCTCATTTCGCCCCAGGGCTCAACGATGTGCTGCTTGCTTGCTTTGGGGAGGGCAATGTGGCGGACACCGCCATGTCGGGTGCCGGAACGAGCGGAGGAGACGACCCCCTCCAGCGGGCGATATGGCGGCTGCGCTCGCGCGGCTGTTGGACGGATGCGGCGGCGCTCCTGACGCCCCACATCGGCAAGGCCGGCAGTGCCGGGGCCGCCGTGCAGCGGACCGCGCTGCTGGTGGAACGGTGCCTGTTCACCGGGCAGGGCTGGGCCGAGGCCGAAGACGCGCTGCGGATCGCCGAGGCGGTGTCCCAGGACGACGACGACCGGGGAGCGGCCGCGTGCGAACGGGGCCAGCTGGCGTACGCCGCCACCGTGCTCGGCGTACGCGACCGGGCCGACGAGGCCCGCTCCGCGCTGGGCCGGGCCGCGGCCCTGCTGTCGCCGGAGTCCCGGACCCGCCCGTTGCTGGACTTCCGGCGGGGGCTCGTCGCCGAGCACCTGGCGGACGCCCCGCAATCGGCCCGGCCGGCCTACCACCGGGCCCACGCCGGGGCGGAGGCGCACGGGGACACGCTGCTGCTGTCCTTCACCTGGCGGCACCTGGCCGCGCTGGCCCTGCGGGACGGGGAGGTGGCCGAGGCCCGCAAGGGCTTCGCGGAATCCCTGCGCATCCGGGAGGACCTGGGCTTCCTGATCGGCACGGCCCCGGCGCTGGCCGCGCTGGCCGAGGCCGAACCGGAACCGGAGGCCACCCGGCTCCGCGCGGAGGCCCGCCGCCTGTTCCACCTGCTGGGCGGCATCCCCACCTGGCTGGCGGACCAGCTCCACCCGACCCCGTCGCCCGCGACGTAGCTTCCGGTACCCACCCGGCGCCCCGTCGCCTGCGGCGCGGCTTCCGGTGCCCGCACGGCGCTCCGCGCCCGCGCCTCGAACGCCGGCGGGGCCGGGAGCGGCGTGGGGTCCCGGGCGGAGGTCCGGTCAGGCGGGGGAGCCCGCGAAGTGTTCGCGGACCAGCGACTCCACCACCGCGAGGTCCCGCCCGATCAGGGCCTCCAACAAGGCCGAGTGCTCCGCCGCGTCGGCCACGAGATCGGCCCGGCGCACCCGCGGAGCGCCCGGCAGGGGCCACTGGGCCCGGCGGTGGAGCTCCTCCGCCACCTGCACCAGCTGGTCGTTGCCGGCCAGCCGCAGCACCGACCGGTGGAAGTCCCGGTCCGCTTCCGCGTATCCCGGCAGGTCACCGGCCGCCGCCGCCTCGGCCGTGGCGGCGGCGGCCGGACGCAGGGCCTCCCAGGTGGCCGCCGGAACCGTGCGGGCCAGCCGGATCATCACGGGGACTTCGAGCAGTGCCCGTACCTCGGCCAGCTCGGCGAGCTCCTTCGGGGTGCGGGAGAGCACGCGGAAGCCCCGGTTGGGGAGGCACTCCACCGCCCCCTCCACGGCCAGCTGCTGCATCGCCTCGCGCACGGGGGTCGCGGAGACCCCGAAGCGCTCCCCCAGGGCCGGGCCCGAGTAGATCTCCCCCGGCACCAGCTCTCCGTCGATCAGGGCCGCGCGCAGCGCGTCGAGCACCTGTCCGCGCACCGAATGGCGCAACACCTTCTGCCTTTGTGCCGGCACCCGGGCCTGGGCCGTTTCGTGCACGCGGTCCTCCTCCGGGTCTCGACCTGTCCTGAGAATAAGTGACGGCGCGCGCAGGGAGGGGTGCGGATCGATCCGAATCAGGTAAGGTAAGGCTAACCTGTTAACGATCGTGTGATTCTGTGATTCGGTGGCCCGTCATGACCGTCACGACCTTTCCGGCTGTCACATCCACCCCGCCCGGCTCTGCGGTGATGGACGCGTTCGCCAGGCTGGCCGAGGCGTACGGCGGGCTGCGGGTGATCGAGCGAACCGCCGACGAACCCGTCCCTCGCGGTGTGGGATGGGTCGGCGCGGACGAGCTCGCCGCCGGCGGGCCGGCCCTGGACGCCTTCCTCGCCTGGGACAACGCCCAGGTCCTGAGGGACTACGGGACCCAGGCCCGCCCCGACGTGATCGCGGGCTTCGGACTGCACCGGTATGCGTGGCCGGCCTGCCTGCTGATCACCCTCCCCTGGTTCCTGCACCGGCGGGTCCCCCGCCTCCCGGTCACCGAGGTGGCCTTCCACCGGACGCTGGGCCGGATGAGCGTGCACATCGGGGAATTCGCCTGCCTGCCGGACGATCCCGCGGCCGCGCTCCCGGGGGCCCGCGTCGTGCCCGACGAGGAGGCACTGCGCGACGAGGTGCGGGCAGCGGTGGCCCAGCACCTCGGGCCGCTGCTGGAAGGTTTCGGCCCGCGCATGCGGCGCGGCCGCCGCGCCCTGTGGGGCATGGTGACCGACGAGGTCGTCGAGGGCCTCTGGTACATCGGCAACCTGCTCGGCGAGGAGCAGCGGGCCATGGCCGAGCTGGAGGCGCTCCTGCCGAGGTCCACCGCCCCGTACTCCCCCAGCTACCACTGGGAGGGGCCCCCGGGCGGCGCGGGATTCCGTACGCTCACCGGCCCCGCCGGTGAGGAGCTGCCCACCCGGGACCGGGCCGGCTGTTGCTTCTTCTACACCATCCGCCCCGAGGACACCTGTGTCACCTGTCCCCGGACCTGTGACGCCGACCGGATCGCCCGTCTCGCGGCGACCGCCGCCTGAACCCACCCCGTACGACTGATCGTATTCGAACGCAACTCAGCCCGCACGGGCGTCAGTTCGAACCACAACACCCTATCCGGCGGGCCCCGCCCCCCGATGGCGTCAACTTGCCCCGAAACCCGCGTGCACGCCTCACCGGCTACGCCACTATGGCGCCCGGAAAGCCGTACAGCCGCATGGCCGCACACGCGAGGCGAGGGACATCCGCATGAGACTGACCGACATATCGCTGGACTGGCTGCTGCCCGGCAGCCTGCTGATCCTGGGCGTACTTGCGGCAGTTGCGGTGCTGGCCCGTGGCAGGCGGGAGAGCGAGAAGGCCGCGGCCGACGACAGCTGGGAGCGCAGCGAGGAACGGCGGCGGCGCAAGGAAGCCGTCTACGGGACCGCTTCGTACGTTCTGTTGTTCTGCTGCGCGGCGGTCGCCGCCGCGCTCTCCTTCCACGGGCTGGTCGGCTTCGGCCGACAGAACCTCAACCTCACCGGGGGATGGGAGTACCTGGTCCCCTTCGGCCTCGACGGCGCCGCGATGTTCTGCTCGGTGCTCGCCGTGCGCGAGGCCAGCCACGGCGACGCGGCCCTCGGTTCGCGCATGCTCGTCTGGCTGTTCGCGGGCGCGGCCGCGTGGTTCAACTGGGTGCACGCCCCGCGGGGGATGGGCCACGACGGGGCCCCGCAGTTCTTCGCGGGGATGTCGCTCTCGGCGGCCGTGCTCTTCGACCGCGCCCTCAAGCAGACCCGCCGGGCGGCGCTGCGCGAACAGGGCCTGATCCCGCGGCCGTTGCCGCAGATCCGGATGGTCCGCTGGCTGCGGGCCCCCCGGGAGACCTTCGGCGCCTGGTCGCTCATGCTGCTGGAGGGGGTACGCACCCTCGACGAGGCCGTGGACGAGGTGCGCGAGGACAAGAAGCAGCGGGAGCAGGACCGGCACCGCAGGCGCGATCAGAACCGGCTGGACCGGGCACGCATCAAGGCGCTGGGCCGGCAGAACCGGGCGTTCGGACGGTCGCGCGGCCGCCAGGTCGAGCTCCCGGAACTGACGCAGGGAGCGGGCTCCGCGCCGGTCGGCGCGGAGCCGGCCATACCGGAATCAGGACAACTGCCCCTGCAACGCCGGCCCTCCCTGCAGGCCGTCAACCGAACCGAGTCCCTTGACGTGACCGGCACCCGGATGGTGGACCTCACCGCCGAGGACGACACCCAGACCATTCCCCGGCTGGACTCGCTGGAGCGCAAGCTGAAGGACCTGGAGCAGCAGTTCGGCTGATGCCGTCCGCTCGTCCGGGGAAACCCCACGGGGCCCGCCTCCTCAGGCGGGCCCTGCGTCGTACGGCCCGCGCTACGACGCCTCGTGCCGTCCGTCGAGCTCGAACCACACCACCTTGCCGCTGCCCAAGGCGAGCGCGTCCACGCCCCAGTTGTCGGCGAGCGCCTGCACCAGCACGAGTCCCCGGCCGTGCGTACCGTCGTCGGCGGTCGGTACGTACGGTCGGGGCCGGCGTGCGGCATAGTCCCGGACCTCCACCCGTAACCGGGTGGCGGCGAGGCTCGCGTGCACCTCCGCGCCTCGGTCGGTGTGGACGAGCGCGTTGGTCACGAGCTCGGTGATCAGCAGCTCGGCCACCTCGGCGGCATCGGTCCTGCACCGGTGGCGCATCAACTCCCGCAGGTCCCGGCGGACTTCGCCGACCGCCTTCAGGTCGGCCCGGCGCACGCTCCGGGTGATCCGCAGCGTGTCCACCGCTTCTCCGCCCCCGCCCCCGCCGGCGGACGGCTCGCGCTGCACCGGCCTCCCTCTCCCCCACGGCTTCCCGTTCTTCGCCCCCACCCGCACGGCGATGTCCCTCCGGTATCCTTGCTCTCGAACAGGTCTACGGGATGCATGCCCCCCGGGCGGTTCCGCACTCCTGCGGACTCGGGGGCCGGGCAGGTCGGGGAGGCCGGATCGAGCCATCCGGATCACACGGCCGCCGTCTCCCCCGTACGCGATCTTGCTGGCGGGCCGTGCAAATCCGGCCACGGTTTCGGCGCCGGTCTTCGGAGGAACCCACAAGGCGGCCAGGTCCGTCACCCCGTCCGCCCGAACGGGCCCCCGATGCCGGAAAGCCTCCTCCAAAGCCCCTGTGAGCTGCTCGGCCTTCGCCACGCGGACCCCGTACGCGCCCGCCGCACGCACGAGGGCCGCGACGTCGGGGGCCTGGTCCGCCGCCCCGGAGGAGCGCAGGCCGGAAACCGACACCTCCCACCGGGCCCTTCCACGGGGTGAGTTGTCGAAGAGGAGCATGGTGAAGGGCAGGTCGTACTGCATGAGGGGGAGGAAATCTCCCCTCGGCATCGAGGAACCACTGGCGTCCGCCATCTACACCACTTGACGGTTCCGCTCGGTGGACCGTGCGCCGCTCGTCGCTCGGGCAGTCCCCGGCCATCCACTCCCAGCTCGTCAACTGCACGGCCTCCGGGGACGGTCCGCCGGCCTTCGGGCCCGTCAGGACTGTTCGAGGGTGACGACACATCGGCACGGACAGGTTCCGGGGGTGTGGCCGAAAGTGTGGCGGAAGACGTCGAGGAACGCGCTGGCGGACGACCAGCCGCACAGGTGCGCCACGGTGGCGACCGGGGTGTTCTCGGCCAGCAGCACCAAGGCGTGGTACAGGGGTTGCTGGGATGAGGCCCGCAGCTGGTCGGGCAACACGGCCCGCAGACGGCCGCGTTCGGGGCCTGCGCGTAGGCGGGGATCAGTTCCCGCAGGAGGGGGCCGACCGCCAGGACGGTCGGCCGGTCCAGGCCGAGCGGGTTGTCGCTCGCGGGCAGCCCGACCAGGTGCAGTTCGAGTGCACCGTGCGCCTGGTGGGCGTGCAAGGTCCCGGCCGGCACCCAAATGGCGCGGGTGCCGTCTGGCACGCTGATCGCGGAATCACCCTGTTCGCCAGACGCCGGCCCGATTCACTGGATGCCGGCCCGCCTGCGATCGCGGTGCCGGCGCGGTCGCCAGTGCCCGGCAGGTCCTCGGCGAGCCGGCCTGCGAGTGCGCTCACCGGGCATCGACCGGGTGAGGACGCCGAATGCGAGCAGGGCGAGCGCCGGCAGCACGGCGACGATGATTCCCATCGGCAAGGCGTCGGTGGCGCCACCCGCGCCGGCCAGCGGAGCAAGTGCCCCGCCGAACATGAACTGGCTGAAGCCGAGCAGAGCGGCTGCCGACCCGGCGTGTCCGCCGTGGTCCGCCAGGGCCTGGGCCGCGGCGTTCGGCATGACCAGGCCCACGCTGGAGACCAGGACGAACAGGCCGATCAGGAGCACGGGCAGGGGTGCCCGTGTCAGCACCGCTCCCAGGACCGTGGTGCCACCGGCTGTCGCGCCCAGCAGACCGGCGAGCAGCAGCACGCGAGCGCCGGCCCGGGCCACCAGCCGGCCGCTGATCTGGGCGGCCGCAATGAGTCCGGCGGCGTTGACGGCGAACACGGCGCTGTACTGCTGCGGTGACAGGCCGTGGATTTCCTGCAGGACGAACGGCGAGCCGGAGATGTAGGCGAACATCGCCGCGAAGACCAGGCCGTTGGCCAGGACGTACCCGGTGAAGACCCGGTCGCTGAGCAGCTGCCCGACGACAGCCGGCAGCGGCTGGGGCGACGCGGAGGACCGGGTCTCCGGCAGTCCTGCGGCGGAGGCCGCCAGCATCACGGCGCCCAGTACGGCCAGGCTCACGAAGATCCCCGGCCAGGCCGTGACGCGCAGTAGCTGGCCGCCGAGGACCGGCGCGAACACCGGCGCCAGGCCGGTGATCAAGGTCAGTGCGGAGAAGAGACGTGCGGTGCGGGTTCCGGAGGTGCGGTCGCGGACCATGGCGTTGGCGATGACGATGCCGAACGCCCCGCCGATGCCCTGGACCAGGCGTAGGCCGACGAGGGTCCGGACGTCGGGCGCCACCGCGCAGAGCGCGCTGGCGATCGTGTAGAGGGCGAGGCCCGCCAGCAACGGACGCCGCCGGCCGTAGGTGTCGCTCAGCGGCCCGGCGATCAGCTGCCCGATGGCCAGCCCGGCCAGGCAGGCGGTGATGGTGAGCTGGGTGGCCGCGGCGCTGGCGCGCAGGTCGCCGGCAAGGTCCGGCAGTCCGGGCAGGTAGCCGTCGATGGACAGTGGTCCCAGGGCCACGAGCGCTGCGAGCAGGACGATGAACCGGGTGTGCCGGCCGGCGGCATCGTTGCTCATGGCTCAGTACGCCACGGTGATGCGGCGGCGGATCGCGGTGCCGCTCTCGATCGTGTCGGCCAAGGCGATCGCGTAGTCGGCGTACGAGATGCGGCTGTTGCCGTCGTCGTCGGTGAGCAGGGTGTCCCCGGCGCTGCGGTAGGCCCCGGTCCGCTCGCCCGCTCCGATGACCGCGGCGGGCGACACGTACGTCCAGTCGAGGTCGTGCACGCCGCGGTAGAGGTCGAGCGCTTCGGACTGGGCCTCGGCGTTGGCCTTCCACAGCGCGGGGAAGTCCGGGTCGTCCATGACCCGGGCGCCGGTCGGCGTGCGCAGGCTACCGGCACCGCCGATGGTGACCAGGCGGGTGACGCCGGCTCGGCGGAGTCCGTCGATCAGCGCACGGGCGGCGCCGACGATCGTGGCGCGGTCGTCCTCCTGGCCGATCCGGGGGCCGACGGCCGACAGTACGGCGTCGTGGGAGGTGGCGAGGCCGGCGACCGCGGCGGCGTCCGTGACGTCACCGGTGGTCACGGTCAGGGCCTTGTGCTCGAGTCCGTCGACGTGGCCGGCTCGGGTGACCGCGGTGACGGTGTGGCCGCGACGCAGTAGTTCCTCGGTGGTGGGCCGGCCGATGTTGCCGCTGGCACCGAACAGGACGATCTTCATGTGTTGCTCCTTGTTCCTGATGGTTTCTGATGGTCAGAGGACGGGCTGACCGTCGGCGATGATCGCCGCGGTGATGCCGCGCTCGTCGGCGGCGTGCTGGAAGCGCTGCTCGATGTCGGGTTGTTCGGTGTAGAACGGCGGGTTGTGGAACAGGCCGTAGTGCATGGCGCAGACGGTGCCGGCGCCGAGTGCGACGGCGGCCTCGACGCCCTGCTCGGGGGTCATGGTCGCCGGGACGTTGGCCGCGTAGCCCTCGAAGTGGGCGATGACGCCGTTGACCGGGACGAACGCGACGTCGAACGGGCCGTGGTCGCGGGCGATCTGCCACCAGCTGCCGTGCCACTGGGTGTCGCCGCAGTGGATGACTCGCCGGCCGGCGCCTTCGACGACCCAGGCGACCTGGTCACAGTCGTTGCCGCGCCAGTCCAGCGAGGTCACCGGGGTGACGGTCAGCTCTCCGATGCGGCGCGACCGGCCCAGGTCCTGGGCAACGGGGGTGATGCCCGCCTCGTGCAGCGCCGCCGCGCTCGGGGTGTGGCAGCCGATCGTGCCGGTGGCCGCGATCCGGGCGATCAGGTCGTGGTCGTAGTGGTCGGGGTGCAGGTGGGTGATGAGGGCGTGGGTGCCGGGCGGGGTGTCGACCGGGTCGACCGGCCGGTGCGGCGGCCCCATCACCGGCGCCAGCGGAGCGACGTTCTCGAGCGGGTCGATCAGCAGGCGGGTGTCGCCGAGACGGATCTCGACGCCGGCCCAGGCCAGCCGACGTACGGAAAGGGTCGTGGTCATGGGCAGCGACGCTAGACCGGCTTTGTTGAGAAAGTCAACAAGAGAGTATTGAATCTCAACCACCATGTAGGGTGGCGGCATGCGCACCTATGGGCAGTACTGCGGCATCGCGAAAACACTGGACGCCGTCGGCGACCGATGGACCCTGCTGATCGTCCGTGAGCTACTCGCCCTGGGTCCGTGCCGGCACACCGACCTGCGCAACGGGCTGCCCGGGATCGCCAGCAACCTGCTGGTCGACCGGCTCCGCGAACTCGAGGAAGCCGGCCTGATCCACCGCGAGGCCGCCCCGCCGCCGGTGGCCACCACCCTGTTCTCCCTCACCGAGCGTGGCCGCGAGCTGGAGCCGGTGCTGCGGGAGCTGAGCCGCTGGGGAATTCCGCTGTTGCGTGAGCCGGCCGGCAACGACACCTTCCGCACCCACTGGCTGGACATGCCCGCCCGGGCACTGACCGACCACCGCCCCGACCAGCCGGCAATCGCCCTGCAACTGCACGCCGACGGCAACGAAGACCTGGTCATCGAAGTCAAGGACGGCTCGGTGCACACACACGCCGGCCGGGTCGACCACCCCACCGCGTCCCTAACCGGACCGCCGCACCTGCTGGCCGCAACCCTGCTCGGCGACCTCGATCTGAGCGCCGCAGTACAGCAAGGCCTGCGGCTCAGCGGCGACCACGAGGCAGTACTGCGCATCCTGCCCCGCTGATGTGCGACATCCCGTGAGTTCTCCTGAGCTCTGCGGAGTCCTTTCCGTTGTGGCCAGGGGGTTCCTCCTCCTTCGAGCGCTCTGTGATCCGGTGACGCAACTTCGGGATTCCTGAAGCGTTCTCACCTCGTCCGACCGATCGGCAGTCGGAATGAAGGCGAGGAGGCTCGGGTTGGCGGCACTGGCAGTCGTACGGGACCTGCGTGAGCACTGGGCGCCGGCATCGTTTGAGGAGCTGGAGCGGTTCGAGACCGACGTGCTGTCCGGGTTCGTCCTCGCGCGGGCCTCGGCAGGGCTGGCGGACGGCACAATCCGCGGGGACGTCGGGCATCTGGACCAGATCAGGACCTGGTTCGGTCGGCCGCTGTGGGACATGGCGAGAAGCTGACGCCGCACGTCCTTCGGCACTTCTGCGCATCCCAACTCTATTCGAACGGGCTGGACTTGCTCGCGATCCAGGAGGTCTTGGGACACTCCTGGATTGCCACGACGATGCGCTATATCCACGTTCAGCAGACCCGGGTCGAGGACGCCTGGGTCACCGGGATGGAACGGGCCGCGAAGCGCTGGAAGGACTGGTCCGATGAGGTGGAACCTGCGGCTGACCGCCGCGAACAAGGGCATCTGGAAGGCGTCCGAGCTTCAGCGAAACCTCGCGGAGCACGGCCTGGTGATCTCCGCCGGGAAGATGTCCGGGCTGTGGTCCGGGCAGCTGGTCTCACTCAAGCTGGAGGACCTGGACGTCATCTGCGTCGTCCTCGGCTGCGAGATCGGAGACCTGCTGATCCCGGAGCCGGGCAAGGTCAACCGCCCTGGCCAGGAGGAGACCGGTCGAGTCGCGGTCGGCTCCGGCACCATCGCGCCCGCCGTGGTGCCCAAGCGCCGCGATGGCCGGTCGCTGCCTCCGACATGAGCCGGTATCCGAAGGGCTACCGCAAGCCCACCGACTCCTGCGACAGCTGCCTGGCCTGGGGCGACTTCAGCGGACGCCTCTGCCCTGCCTGCTACATGTTCGGCCGCAGCCACAAAACGGCCACCTGCGTCGGCTGCCGCCGCGTCCAGCCGCTGAAGTGGGGCTACTGCCGACTGTGCTGGTGCCAGGCCCGGCTCCACGCCAAGACCACCGTCGGCCAGCCGCCCGCCGAGGCAGACGTGAGGGCCGGCTCAACTCCGTCCGGCACCACCAACTGTTCTTCATGGGCTTGCACTACCGCAGAGGATCTGCACCCGTCGTTGCGCACCGCGGAGGAGGGCGGGGAGCCGTCCGGAAGCCATCACCCGCGCCGGCCTGGCGGCCGAGTGCCGACTGGAGACAGCTACCGCTGTTCGGGCAGGTCCCGCGTGACTACAGCCGTCTCGACCCGGCCGCCGTCGATCTGGCCGGCCCCTGGCTGGCCTGGGCGAAGTACCTCGCCTACCAGCTCGCCGAGGCACGGGGCTGGGGACGCGGCATCCGCTTCGCCGTCAACCGCGGCCTGGCCATCGTGCTCACCGAGTACGTCGAGGGCGACGTCATCCGCCACAGCGAGATCTTCACCCCGCTCCGGGCCCTCGATCTGCGGTTCGGACACACCACCACGGTCCTTGAGGAGATGGGGATCTTCCTGAACGACAGCGAGCCCTCCTTCGAACACTGGCTTGCCGAGCGCCTGGAGGGCCTCGCCCCCGGCATCGCGGCAGAGGTCGAGCGCTGGACCCGGGTTCTGCATGACGGCGGCCCCCGCAGCCTTCCCCGACAGCAGAGCACGGTCTGGCTCTACCTCAACGGGGCCCGTCCGGCACTGCTGGACTGGTCGGACCGCTACGACCACCTGCGGGAGGTGACCCGCGAGGACGTCCTCACTCGACCGACTCGAAACCCTCGTCCGCAACCGTCTTAAACGGCTTCAATACCGGCCCGACACCCTCGACGGCTTCATAGCAGGCACCGGCCTGACCCTCGACGCCCCGGCATACCTTGACGAGTCGAAGTCAGTAGCACGGTGATCGGCATGTGGGGCGGGCACGTCATCCAACGGCGCTGGACGCCGCGCGCCGCCGCCGTGCTCGGGCCACCGTCTTCATGACCGGCAGAAGCAGGAACAACACGGCACCCGCGCCGGTCGAGGCGGCTAGCAAGGTCGCCCCACCGCCCTCCACGTCGGCCGCGGCGGCGACTGTCTGCGGATCGTCCGCCCGGTACCGGACGGTGAGGTGCGCGCCCACGGGGTATTTGCTGCCACTACTGCCTGGGGGCAAGGCCGCCACGACGGTGCGGTCCTGCGCCTCGAAGGCGACCGAGCACTGTCCCAGCGCGCACGTGCCGCGGGTATGCATGGTGGCGTCGGCGCGCACACCGTCGCGGAGCGAGCGCAGATGCTGGGCCTGGGGAATCAGTACCAGGGCCGACAGTGCGCCCAGGAGTAGTGCGAGACCGAGCCACACGAAGACTTCCGTACGATGCCCGGCGCCTGCACGTACCGTCTCGTCCACCATGTTCCCTACCCCCGTATGCCCTGCTCACGTAAGGGGCAACAGTATGTGGGGCTCCGCGGCGGGGTCACCCGCTGCTGGCGGCACCCATGAGCCGGTCCGGTTGCCGGACATCGGCAGAACGGGTGGCCCGAGCGACCCCGTTGCCACGGTCGTCCATACAGCCAGCACCTCAAGCCCATCAGGCACTTCGCCAAGGTTCACCCTGACAAGCCGAAGTCAGTATCGCCGGACGAGCACGCCCGCTCGACGACCTCACGATGAAACTGCTGCTGGACTGGCTGGAGCACCGGCGACGCCGGTGGCCGAACACGGCAAACCTGCACTTGCTGATCAACAACCAGACCGCCATGAAGACCAGCCGCGCAAGCAACCACTGGATCAGCGCGGCGATGCGCGGCCAGGACGCGACGCTGGAGCGGCTCCGCGTCGACCGGCAGCTCGAAGAGGCCCTCACCCACGGGCCGGACCCGCTCCACCTCGCCGAGGTGTTCGGGCTCGACGAGAAAACCGCGATGCGCTACGCGGACTCCGCACGAGCACTACTGGAACAGGCCGCTGAACAGCAGCTTCTATGAAATCTGCTCGACCGGGACGCACCCTGAAGGGAATAATCGGGCCGGTGACGTCGACCGAAGCAGCAGCAAGCGCCCTACAGGACCATGCCACCCTCTGGAGCGTGGGAGAAGCCCGTGCGAGCGACGTGGTCGATGCGGCCTGCGATGCGCTCGTCGCCGGACTCGACACCCCCGGCCTTCGTATCCTTGCCGCCTGCACACGTGCCGAGGCGGACTATGACGTCCACGATCTGCTTCCCGCAGCACTCGACGAACTCGGCCTCACCTTCTATTCGCTGGCAAGCGATGCCGGCCAAGAAGCCGCCGCCCGCGCGCTCGCACGCCGCATGCTCGCCGGCGAGCTGACACCTGGGGAGTTCACTTTCCGGATTCACCGGCGCTACGGACATGAGCTGCCCCTGACTGAGCGGCTCGCCGAACTCGACGACGAGTACGACGTCCTCGAATACGGCGACAGAACAGCGGCACAGGTCGATGCCGAGGTCACGGCCGAAGCCCGCCGCCTCGCAGCCCACCCCCACGTTCCCGCCGAACCCACGGGCACGCTCGGCTGATGCACACGGATCGACCCGCGGGTTCCCGCTGAACAGGCTTCAGTTTCCCTGAACCCACGGGGCTCTCCGGGTGTGAGTGGTTGCCGTACGGAAAGTGCCGCTGAGATTGATCTTGCTCCTGCTGGGCTACTTCGCGGGGGCTTCGAGCTGGCGGGGGCCGCCGACCCGCGTCAAGCCTTCTCGGCATGTGGAGTTGACGTCCCACGTGTACTCGGGTCTCCTGCTGCGATGTCTGACCTTCGCTTCCAAGAGCCCGACTGCGATGCCACTCTCAAGGACTGGCAGCACGTCCACAACACGATCATCCCCACCCACGTCTTGTCGTTGGAAGAGGTGCGGGAACGTTCCGAGCGTCACCGCCTGGAGATCGCGCACCTCGATGACACCCTCGTGGGCTGCAGTACGGTGCGCCCGCCGACGGATGACACGCGGACGGCGACGGTGATCGCCAGGGTGCTCGCCGCGCACCGTGGACAAGGGTTCGGGGAGGCCCTCTATCTGCGGGGGCTGCACCGGGCGCGGGAGTTGGGCGCCAGGGTGATCGAGACCGTCGTCCTGTCATCGAACCACGACGGCCTGCGGTTTGCGCTGGAGCACGGGTTCGTCGAGACCGAGCGCTACCTGCTGCCGGGGGACACCATCCCCTGGATCGACTTGCGGCTCTCCTGAGCACGACCGGCCCGAAGGACGTCACCCCGCGGCCCGTGCCCGTGAATTCACCAATCGGTCCCGTTCCGGTCGCCCGTGCCGTTCGGCCGCTGACGGGCGGCCTGGTGCGCGGAGCGTTCCGACCCGTCGATAACCTGCGTCCTCATGATGCGTGCGTGGATGTTGCCGATGCTGTTCGGGGCCGGTGGAGCGGTCGTCTCGGTCGGCCTGGTCTTGAGCGGGAGCCCCGGCCCGGCCGCGGCGCTCCTCCTGGTGTTCGTGCTGCTGGCCGGCGTGCACTCGCCCCTGATGTTCCCGCGGTCGATCGGTGCGCCCGAGGCGCAGCGCCGCAGCGCGGCCGACGGCCGGCCGGTCGTCTTCTGGCGGCCGGGCTGCACGTACTGCATACGGCTGCGCATCCGGCTGGGCCGCAGCGCCCACCAACTCCACTGGGTCGACATCTGGAGCGACCCCGCAGGAGCCGCAGTGGTCAGGGCGGCCAACGACGGGAACGAGACCGTGCCGACCGTCCTCGTCGCGGGCCGGCCGCACACCAACCCGGATCCCGCATGGGTGCGCGGACGGCTCGGACGGCCCTAGCCTTCCGCGTGCCCGGAATCCGTACCGCCCCGGCTACGCCTCCCAGACCGCGGCGGCCGTGCGGTCGTCGGCGTACCCCTTGAGCCGGAGCTGGATGTCCGCGAGGAACGCCGCGAGGCCCGGCGGTTCCTGACGGGACCAGCGGGCGGCGAGTTCCGCCGGGAGCGCGGCCTCCTCACGCATCGGTTCCGACAGGCCCCCGGAGCACAGCAGCAGGGTGTCCCCGGGCCGGGCCACGGCCGCGCGGAAGCGGAAACCGCCGTCCGCGTCCTCGGCCGGCCCGGCGGGCTCCAGGTCCTGCCACTGCCCTGCACGGAGCCGGAAGAGGCCGCCCGCGCCCGCTCCGAAGCAGACCCGGGTGCGGCACTGCGGGTCCACCGGGAGCAGCAGCCCGCGCAGTCCGGCGGTGTACGCCGGTTCCGCGAGCCCCAGCTCGGCGGCGTGGGCCCGCAGTCGCCCGTACCCCCGGTCGGTGAGTCGTTGCAGGCCCGAGCGCAGGGCGTCGCGGCGCCCGGCGCGAATGTCGTCGGCCAGCCGCTCCTGGCTGCGCCCGACGGCCGACGCGACGGTGCGGCACAGTTCGGCGGCGGCCTCGGCGGCCCCGGGGGCGGCCCGGTCCCCGCCCGCGAGGGCCACCAGGACCAGCGCGTCGTCGCCGCTGCCGAAGCGGGCGGTGAGCAGGAAGTCGCGGCGGGCCTCGCCGCGGTAGCGGGCGGAGTCCCCGCGCAGGGAGGCGGCGCGCAGGGTGTAGGTGCCGTAGCGGGCCCCCTCCAGGACGGTGTCCGGGGTCAGTTCCTCGATGGCGGCCGGGTCGGTGGGCGGGAGGGCGCCCGGCTCGGCGGCGTAGGTGGGAGCGCGGTCGCCCAGGTGGGAGACCTCGGGTCGGACGGCCTCCGGTCCGTCCGCCACCGGCTCGGCCACCGGCCCGGACTCGGCCACCGGCGCCGGCTGCTGCGGCTGCAGCTGCTGCGGGGCCGGATCGAACCAGGCATCGGGGCTCGGCGAGTCCGGGTGCCGCACCGGCAACTCGGGCCCGCGCACCGGTGGTACGGCCACGCCCCCGAGCGCGTACCCCGTGGCGTCGCCCGCCCGGGGATCCCTCGGCGGCGGGAGGTCGGGCAGGGTCGGGGTGGGCGCCGGCTCCCCCTGCCGGGGGCCGGGCAGCAGCGACTCCGGGGCCCGCGGAGGTTCCGGGGCCCGCGGAGGTTCCGGCGGGCCCGGATCCGGCGCGAGGTCCGGCGCCGGGCCCGCGGCAGAGGCCGCGACCGGCACCGGTGCCGGGTCCGTCGTGACGCCCGCCGCCGAGCGGAACCGCTTGTCCAGGGTGTCCCCCGGGTCGGGTTCCGCTCCCGCGTCCGGGCCCTCGTAGAGCTTCTGCCACCAGTCGTCCGCGCCCTGCTGACTCATGGCTCCATTCTCTGTCCCCCACGGGGGCGGAAAACGCCGAATGCACGAAAAGGGTCCGCCGGGCCGCCGTCCTCCGACTCCCTTCCGATTCACTCGTACAAGTCGGCCTACGCCGTACGTCCGTACGATCGTTTGGGTGACCGTGGCGCCCTTCGCATGGGTCAGTTCGGCCTTCAGTGACGCGTACTTGCCGCAGGCGCCGGCGTGGTCGACGACCGCGCCCCACCGGGCGGCAGCCCTCGCGGCCCGTGGCACCGGGCCCGATGCCCTGGCCGTTCGCCGGAGTGACCGTCTTCGTCCCGTACGGCGGGGCCGGTTGCCGCGGGAAGGGGATCCCCAGCCCCTGCGGGTACGCCGGCGCGTCGAATGCCGTACGCGATATCGGACGCATCGCTCTCCCCTGGTGCATTCCGGCCAACTGCTGCGTTGCCCGGTGAAAGCGCCGCGTAAATGGCCTCTGGCCAGCGGATGTTGGTGCTGCGATGGCGTCACCTTGGCAGAGTGGAGTCGGGTGCGGCGATGATGTCCGCGGCGGGTTTGCGCCGTGGCCGCTTCCCGCCGGGCGCGTGTCGAAAGGTGGGTGAACGAGTTGCTGGGTGCCATAGGCCTGGACGAGGGCCAGGAGTCGGCGTACCGCGCGCTGGTCGCGCTGGGGGCCGCGGAGGTACCCGACCTCGCGCACCGGCTGACGCTGCCGGTGCCGCAAGCCGAACGAGCCCTGCGCCATCTGGAGCGGCACGGACTGGCGGCGCAGTCCTCGACCCGGCCCGGGCGCTGGGTGGCGGCCCCGCCGGGGGTGGCCCTCGGGGCCTTGCTGACCCAGCAGCGGCACGAGCTGGAGCAGGCGGAGCTGGCGGCGGCGCTACTGGCCGAGGAGTACCGGGCGGAGGCGACCGAACCGGCGGTGCACGACCTCGTGGAGGTGGTGCAGGGCGCGAGCGCGGTGGCGCACCGCTTCCACCAGATCCGGCTGGGCGCGGAGAAGGAGGTCTGCGCGCTGGTCACCGGCCGGCCGCAGGCGGTGACGGGGACGGGGGCGGACCACGACGCGGCCGACCGGGGCTCGGTGCGCGGGGTCGACTACCGGGTGGTCATCGAGCGGGAGGTGCTGACCGCGCCGAGCGGGATCCGGGAGGCGTCGACGGCGCTGGCGCGCGGCGAGCAGATCCGGGTGACGGGGCAGGTCCCGACCAAGCTGGTGATCGCGGACCGGTCGCTGGCCGTGGTCCCCCTGACGGCCCGCGGGGCGGATCCGGCGGCGCTGGTGGTGCACGCGTCGGGGCTGTTGGAATCCCTGACCGGCCTGTTCGAGGCGGTGTGGCGGGAGTCGTTGCCGCTGCGGCTGGGGGCGGCCGGTTCGGCCGAGGAGGCCGAAGGCAGCCCCGATGCCACGGACCTGGAGATCCTCTCGCTGCTCCTGGCGGGCATGACGGACGCGAGCGTGGCGAAGCACCTGGAGTTGGGGCTGCGGACGGTGCAGCGGCGGGTCAAGGGCCTGATGGAGCTGACCGGGGTGACGACGCGACTGCAGCTGGGCTGGCACGCGTCCGAGCGGGGCTGGGTGGCCCGATAGCCCCAGGTCGGTCAGGCTGAGCGCATGGATCTGCCTCAGCTGCTGCTGGTGGGGCTGGTGCTGCTGCTCGGGGTGGTCGGAGTGCTGATCCCGGGTGTGCCGGGCACCTGGCTGGTGTGGGCGGGGCTGCTGTGGTGGGCACTGCACGTGCGCTCGGCATCGGCGTGGACCCTGCTGGTCGCGGCGACGGCCCTGCTGTTGGTGGTCCAGGTGGTGAAGTGGCTGCTGCCGCCCCGGCGGGTGCGGGGGCTGGGCATCACCTCCCGGATGGTGGTGTTCGCGGGGGCCGGGGCGCTCCTGGGCTTCGTCCTGGTGCCGGTGGTGGGGGCGGTTCCGGGCTTCGTGGGCGGCATCTACCTGTGCGAGCGGCTGCGCCTGGGCACCCACGGCGAGGCCTGGGCGTCGGTGCGGGCGGTGATGCGGGCGGTGGGGACGAGCGTGCTGGTGGAACTGTTCGCGTGCCTGGTCCTGGTGGGGGCGTGGGTGGGGGTGGTGGTGGCGCAGTAGGCGCCCGACGGCCGGCGGCCGGCGCGGGAGACCGGGGTGCGGCCCGGGGTGCGGCCCTCGCGATCAGGGGATACGCTCTCGGCCCCTGACTCGATCGGTCGTGGAGGCGCCATGGGTACGTCCGTTCCGGGCACGCCGACCTTCCCCGCCCCACAGCTGCCGGCGGAGGGCGGCGAGCCGGCGTGCCTCCTGCACCTCGTCTGCGACGCATGCGGAAGCCTGGAGACCGCGCGCGAGGCGCACGGCTGCCCCCAGTGCGGCGCGCCACGCGCCGACGGGGACGACGGGAACCCGGGGCTCCCGTAACGGCGTTCGGTGCGGGAGCAGACGCCCGAGCGGGATCTTCGTTTGCTGCAGGGCGCCGGCCTGCCGAACTGCGCGGTGCCATGGGCTACGACTTCGACCGGCTGCGCGTCCGGCTCCGCTCCCGGGGCATCACAGCGTGCGTCGCCCGCGAGGGCGCCGATCCTTCCCAGCACCCCTGCGACCGCCGGGCCCCCGATGGAGGGCGATCCTCGGCATCACCCTCAGTCACGGGATTCAGCGCTTGACGATGACGTAGACCTTGTCCGGCTCGCGCAGCGTCATCAGGCCCCCCGAAATCAAGCAGGCGATGAAGGAGACCAGCATCCCCCAGGGCGACCACGTGGCGACCGAGATGATCAGCCCGAGGACGCTGAGCCCCAGGATGAACGGGGACATCCACACGAGCAGACCCAGGAGCAGGAATCCCAGGAGGATGTCGAGCCAGAGCATGCCGGTCATCTGAGTCCCCCACAATTCTTCATGTACGCAACCTCATCGCATTGCCTTGTGTGACCGGGGTTCTGCGTCCCCGGAACGCCGACGGAGGGCTAGGGCGCCTCGCGCCGCGGCTGGGGCGGCGAATAGGCCCTGAGCAGCGCGTCCAGGGCGGTGTCACGGTACCGAAGTTCCCGCAGGATCCAGCCCTGGAGCTGCTCTTGCAGTGCGGCGAGCCCGGCGTTGTCATCGGCTTCGAGGCAATCGACGACCCTCTTCTGCCAGTCTTCCAACTTCCACATGTGATGGTTCTCCTCGTGCGACGAACGGGCGCCGGCCAGGAAGAAGGTCAGCGTCATGTGGTGGTTCTTCCACTCCTTGCCGACGGCCTCGGCCGTGACCAGTGCCGCCACCCGCTGGGCATGCTCAGCCGCCGAGTTGTCCGCCGGGTCGATGTTCTCGCTCACCGCTTTGATCATGGAACGACGATAACCTATTTTCGTCGAAGCGACGATAAAGGGGTCTTCTCTCGCCGGCGCTACGCCGGGTCGTCCGCAGCACAGACGGCCCAGGCCGTCTCTTCCGGATCTTGCCGGGCGAGACGGCCTAGGACCGTAGCCCGATGCGGGGGCCGGCGGTGGCTGCGAGGCTGGTCGGCATGACGGACTTCAAGGGTTTCAGCGAGGCCGAACTGGCTTACCTGCGCTCCCAGCACCTGGGCCGCCTGGCCACGGTGGACGCGGCCGGGCGGCCGCAGGCGAATCCGGTGGGCTTCTTCCCCCAGGAGGACGGGACGATCCTGGTGGGCGGAATGGCGATGGGCACGACGAAGAAGTGGCGCAACCTGCACGGGAACCCCCGGCTGTCGCTGGTCGTGGACGACCTGGTGAGCACCCGGCCGTGGCGGGTGCGCGGCATCGAGATCCGGGGCCGCGCCACGCTGGAGACGGGCCCGCACGCGTTGGGCCCCCATTTCAGCCCGGAGGTGATCCGGATCCACCCGGAACGCGTCCACGCGTGGGGGCTCTGACCATCCTCGGGAACCGCCGGTGTGCGGGTGGCCGACCGTCGCCGTACGGATCCCGACGCTGACGCTCTGTTTAGGGGCGGAGCAGCGACAGTAGGGGGTCGGGCTTGTGACGCTGTGAGGGGGAGTACCGGTGCCGATCCGGATGAGGGGCCGCGCCATCGTCGATGCCGTGGGAGGTGCCGTTTCCGCGGCCTCGCACGCCATGGCGCCGCAACGGCGGTCCGTGACCCGCTTACGCCTCACCTGCCTCTACGGCGGGGGGTTCATGATGGCCGGGACGGCGCTGCTGGCCGTGGTCCACCTGCTCGCGGTGCAGGCCGTGAGCAGGGGCAACGATCCGGTGTTCGAACTGCGTTCGGAGTCCGCGATCGTACTGGCACCGGCCGGTTGTCCGGAGCCGTCGGACCGCGGACGAGCCCCCTGTCCGGCCCCCGTGCCACAGCAGCCCAAGGACACTCTGGTGGCGTCCACCGCACTGGTCCTGGCCGCGCTCGTCCCCCTGTCGGCCGCCGCGGGATACGTGACGGCCGGATACGCCCTGTCGCCGCTCCGGCGGATGACCCACAGCGCGCGACGGGCCTTCAGCGAGTCCCCTTGACGGGTAGGGGCGTCCGGGCGGGGCGGGGGCGGGGTCCGGCCCACGGCACCCCGCCCCGGCTGCGCGTCAGACGCGGCCGCCCCGCTTCGCGGCGTGGTTGGCCCGGCCCTCCGCCGACTTCATGCGCCAGTCGCGGCGGATCTCCGACCGCAGCCGGGCGTCCGTCTTGGCGACGATGCGCTGGTTCTCCCGCAGGAGCTTGCGGTAGCTCTCCAGGCGGCGGTCCGGGAGCTCACCGGATTCCAGCGCGGCCAGCACCGCGCACCCCGGCTCCGCCTCGTGCGCGCAGTCGTGGAAGCGGCAGTGTTCCGCGTACTCCTCGATCTCCGAGAAGACCTGGCCGACCCCGGTCTCGGCGTCCCAGAGCCCGACGCCGCGCAGTCCGGGGGTGTCGATCAGGACGCCGCCGCCCGGCAGGGCGAGCAGGTTGCGCGTGGTGGTCGTGTGCCGGCCCTTGCCGTCGACCTCGCGGGCCGCCTGCACCTCCATGACCTCGGTGCCGAGCAGCGCGTTGGCCAGGGTGGACTTGCCGGCGCCCGAGATGCCGAGCAGCACGCTGGTGCCGTCGCCGACGATCGCGGCCAGCACGTCCGTACCCTCCCCCGTGAGGGAGGAGACGGTCAGTACCTGGACGCCGGGCGCGGTGGCCTCCACGTCCTCGACCAGGTGCCCGAGCG
Source organism: Streptomyces sp. NBC_01439 (assembly GCF_036227605.1). Lineage (GTDB taxonomy): Bacteria > Actinomycetota > Actinomycetes > Streptomycetales > Streptomycetaceae > Streptomyces. Next base: position 2,455,524 of record NZ_CP109487.1, read on the forward strand.
TCGCCGCGTCCGGAACCAGGTCCGCCTTGGTGAGGACGACCAGCGGCTGCGCCCCCGATTCCCAAGCCAGGGCCAGGAAGCGCTCGATGCGCCCGAGGTCCAGCTCGACGGCGAGGGAGACCGCGATGACGGCGTGGTCGACGTTGGCGGCGAGGATCTGCCCCTCGGACCGCTGCGAGGAGGTGGACCGTACGAAGGCGGTCCGGCGCGGCAGGTACGCCTTCACGTAGCGGGGATTGCCGGCCGCCTCGACGGCGGCCCAGTCCCCGGTGCAAATGACGCGGAGCGGGTCGTGCGGGGTGACGAAGGCGGTGTCGGCGCGGACGATGCCGTCCGCGGTCATGACGTCGCACTGGCCGCGGTCGACGCGTACGACGCGGCCGGGCAGGAGGCCCTGCTCGGCGTACGGGGCGAACTCGGCCTCCCACGCGTCGTCCCAGCCATAGGTGACGAGGACGTGCTGTGCATCGGAAGGAGCGGACGTGTGGAGCGAAGCGTTGAACAAGGGGGGCCCTTCGAAGGGTGGCCCCGGCGGCGCGCTCTGCGCGCGGAAGTCGAGTGGGTGTCAGCCGGAGACCACAGGGGTGGGAACGATGAACTCCTGAATGCGGGCAGCGCCCGTCACCGTGACAGTCATCAATGTCCTCACCTCCTGCTTCTTCTCAACGACCAACTCCGCTCGCTCGGGAGCGGATGAGCAGAACAGTAGCCCGACCCCGGGACCGGTGCCACCGATTAAGTGCGCGGGGCGGCTCGATTGGGTTTCGCACACGGGCACCGTACGGTGACGGAGTGCACCGGCGTGAGGTGGACGGCACTTGGAGGAGCCATGGACCAGCGAGCCGAGGACCGCAGTGCGGCGCACGGGACGGGTGGCGGACACGACCGCCCGGCCCACGGGGACTGTCCGTTCTGCCGCATCGTTCGGGGCGCCGCACCCGCGCACATCCTCCGTGACTGGCCGGGGGCACTGGCCATCAGCCCGCGGGGCGGAGGCGTCACGCCGGGACACGTCCTCGTGCTGCCCAAGACGCACGTCCCCGATGTCGCGGCCGATCCGGCCGTGTCGGCGATGACGATGCTGCACGCGGCCGAAGTCGCCGGGGAGGTCGGTGACTGCAACGTGATCACCTCGCGGGGTGCTGCCGCCACCCAGACGGTTCCGCACCTGCACGTGCACGTGGTGCCGCGCCGTCACGGAGACGGGATCGCGCTGCCGTGGACGACCTCGCCGACCGGGGACGGCCCTCGCCGACCGGGCCGGGAGAGGCCGCCCTGGACGGCTCCCCGCCCCGCCGGGCGCTGAGCGGGGCCGGCGGGGGTCAGCTCAGGAAGCTGATCAGCAGACTGGCGGCGGCGGCGAGCACCCCGTAGCAGAACAGCATCGGCCGGGACAGCAGCACGGGCAGCCAGGGTGTTTCGGCGCCGTAGCGGTGGGCGTCCATCGTGAACCGGGGCGGGGGGTCCTGCCCGCCGGCGACGACCTTCTCGTACAGGCTGCGGAACATCCGCTCCTGCCGGAGGTAGTAGCCGTCGAGCAGCCAGAACCCGATCACCACGGTCACGACCACCGGAATCGTCCTCCAGTTCGGGCGGCCGTGCGCCACGGCGATGAGCACGCTGTTGAGGGTGATGCACCAGCCCTTGACCAAGAAGGAGTTGTTGCTGAGCCGGGAGATCACGCTCTGCAACAGTTCGAGGTGTTTGAGGTCCTGCTCGCTCAGGTCCGGCTGCCCGGTCATCCTTCGGACGCCGTTGCTCGGGCGAGTGGTTCGGGCCCTCCGGGGATGTGGAACTGGTCGTGCAGCTCCTTGACGATGGCTCCCAGCTCCTGTTCCAACCGGTCCGGGGAGTACCAGGCCAGCAGATCCCTGTGGCGCTCCAGGACGTCCAGACGCAGCCGGGGCGTGGCGGTTCCGCTGTGTTCCTCGTCGACCGGCAGGGCGTACTCCCGTAGTGGCAGCTCCAGGGTGCCCGCCCGCCCGGTGTCGGCCCGTTCGTCGATGATCGCGGCGCACGCCTCGTCCACCACGCCGTGGGCGTCGTCAGCGGTCTGCTCCATCGCGGCGAACAGCCGGTGCCAGGAGGCGCGGTGCGCGGCGATCAGCTTCCGCGCCGCCGGCACCACCCGCCGCGCCTCTTCCTCGGCGTCGGACAGGGCCCCCTGCGCCTCCTTGTGGCTCTCCGCGTAAGGATTGTGCGCGAGGACCGCGGTGGTGAGGGTGGCGAGGCTGAGCGCGATGAGGACGAAGACCGCCATGAGGTAGCCGTTCTCCCCGAACGTCGCGGTGACCTTCTGGCTCTGCTGCGCACGGCTGTGGGCGGTCGCCGCGAGCAGGCCGATGAGCAGCGCGTTGGCGACCACCGGCAGGACCAGGCCGGGCCAGGGGAGCTCGTCGGGCTGCCGGGTCTCCCGCTGCGGCCCGTCCAGCCTCCACAGGTGGTGCCAGGCCGTCCGGGGACTGCGCAGCGTGCGCTCGGTGCGGCGGCCCCGGCGCACGCGTAGCCGGAAAAGCGACCGTGCGAGGACGGAGGCCAGGGCGAACTGCAGGCAGGACACCCCGATCGCGGCCAGGTAGCCGAAGCCGTGGATCACCGTGGTCCAGAAGCCGTCCGGGTCCTGCAGGTCCAGGAGCAGGACCACGGCCTCCCCGACGAAGGGAAGCTCGAACAACACGCTGAGCACGAGCATGACCCACTGGAGCCAGACCCAGGGCTGCCGGCCGCGGCGGCGGCTCTCCGGCCCGTCCGCGGCGTGCCGGTCCTGCACCTTCTTGACGTCGTCCCGTGCCTGGCCCGCCGAGCGGTGGTACGTGAACCGTTCCACGACGTCGATCGCTTCCCGCGCGGCGTGGAACGTCTCGCTGAGTGCGGTGCCCAGGTCGCCGAGGGAGGACTGGGCCGCGGCCAGGCCGGCGTTGCCCCGCGTGAAGGCGCGCGTCAGCGCCGCGCGCTCCTGGCTGTCCACGGAGTCCACCGGGCGTCCGGCCGGGCGGTGCCCGTTCAGGTCGCCGAGCGGGAGGAAGGGCCTGGAGCAGGGTATCGGCGACTCGCGCGGACCGCCCCGTCCAGAACCGTTGCTGCCGTTTACGTTCATGGCTGGAGGTCCGACCTCACTTCCAGAAGATGCGGATGTCCACACGGCGGTCACACTGCAACCGCTCCCCGGCGGACATGTCCTCGGTGGATCGGTCGGAGGGGCACCCCGGGGACACGCCCCGGCCGTACGCCTCGACGCTGGAGCGGGGCACCCCGTGCTCGACGAGCACCTCGACCACGGCGTCCGCGCGGCTCTTGGACAGCGACCGGTCGTTGGCGGATCCGCCGCGCAGGTCGACGTATCCGTCGACCTCGACGCGGTCGAGCCCCGGTGTGGTGCGGGCCCGGACGGCGATGTCGGTGAGCGGCTCCATGGCCGCCGGGCGCAGCCGTGCCGCGTCGGTGTCGAACAACGCGGCGCCCAGCAGCGAATACGTCTGGGAGCGACCGTCGCGGTACGCCACCACCGGGTCGGCCTGGACCGGGCGGGTGGCGGCCGGAGCGGGCGCCGAGCCGACCGGGGCACCGCTGGCTATGCAGTTGGCCCCGGTGGCGCCGGCGCGCTCGCAGAGCGAGGTCCACAGGCGGCTGAGCCAGGCGCGCTGGGCCTGGTTCGCCGACGGCTGTGCTCCGGCGGAGTGCCCCAGGCCCACGAACGTGACGCCGATGCCACTCAGGTCGGGCAGTTCGGAGAACTCTCCCTTCGTGGCGCACACCGACGCGATGGCCTTGACATCGGCTTCGGAGTCGAAGGCTGCCTGGCGCAGGTCGGCACAGCCGTTGGTGGACAGGCCGTCGCTCAGCACCACCAGCCGCCGCGGGCCCTCGACGTCCTGCAACAGGCCGGCGCCCGTGGTCAGGGCGGCCAGGACATCGGTGCCGCCGCGGGCGGGGACCACGCGCTGGGCGGTGGTGACGTCCTCGGCGAGGCACCTGATCGCAGCGTCCCGGTTGGCCTTCTGGTTGCCCGAGTTCCGCGCGCTCTCCTTCCAGTTGGCGGACCGCTTCCGGAAGGTCCAGTCGACGTCTCCGGGAGCGCCCGCGAAGGTGCCGACGGAGAAGGTGTCGCCCGCCTCGACGCCCTCCTCCAGCAGGGTGTCGACCGCTCGACCGTAGTCGGGGCCCTCGGCGCCGGACGCGGCACCGCGCACGGACGCCGAGCCGTCGACGAGGATCACGGTGCTGCCCGCGCCCGCGGCGGGGTCCTGGTCCTTCATCCAGGCGCAGCCCGTCCTCGGGTCGTCCGTGCCGCAACCGGCGAGCAGGAGGGCGAGCAGGCCGACCGGGGCCAGGGATCCGATCGTGCGGGTGACGGCGGACGTCCTCACAGCTCCGGCCCCTCCGCCATCACGACGTCATCGACCCAGGAACCCGGGCTGAGCCCCATCTCCCTGCGGAACGCGTTGATCGCCGTGTCGTACGCGGCGGCGAACTCGTACATGCCGGAACGCTGGTGCGCGCTGCTCGCGCCCTCGAGCGCGTGCAGCAGCGCCTCGACGCTGGTGAGCCGGTCCTTGCGCAGTGCCGACATCACCACGTGGAACCCCTCGTCGGCGAAGGTGGCCGCGAACGGCACCAACAGGCGCCGCTTGTGCTCGTCGAGTTTTTCGAACCGCTCCAGGTTCTTGATCACTTCGAGCCAGGTCTCGGTGAGCTCCTGCGCGCGCTTGGCCCTGAGCTCACCGACCCGCTGCGTCTCCTTCAGCGTCAGCTCCTCCAGGTGGTGCTTCAGCACGTGCTCGCGCACCTCCGGGTCCACCCTCACCCGGACCGACGGCGTGCAGCGGATCAGGCCCTCCGCGTCGTCGAAGCACCAGTTCCCGTCTTCCGAGAGCCTGTCGTTGATCGCCTGCTCGGCCTCGATCGGGTCGTCAGGAGCGCAGGCGCGCGCGGCCGTCCAGGCGACCCGGAGCAGTTCCTCCCGCGCCGTCTGCTCGTGCTGACCCACACGGGTCTTCAGGGTGTCCCGGGGCATCTCCCTGCTGCTCCACCGGAAGGTGGGGAAGACCTGGAAGGAGAACACGTCTCCGCGGGCCGCCATGGAGAGCGCCTTCTCCTGCAGCGGGGACTGCACGGACACCTTCTTGCGGGGTCCCGCCGCGTCGGTGTCGTGGTCGGACCCGGTGTCCTCGGCCTCCGGCTCGCTGGTGTCGCCGTTCTTCGAACGCCACCACCTGCGTACCGCTTCGCGCACGGTGGCGAGCAGGCCCTTGGACCGTCGTCGCATGGCTGACCTCCTGTGATCGGTTCGAGTGCGGGATGTTGCCCGAGCCGGTGGCCGGGCGGTGCTCAGGGTCGACGCCCGCGGATCGCCCGCAGTACCCGTCGTACGCACGGGGAGGCCGGGTGCCGCCGCGCCATGCGGGCGACGTGGAAGCCGGCCCGGGTCAGGAGCTCGTCGGCCGCGGCACGGGAGACGAACCCCTCCAGGAACAGGCTCAGTTCCTCGTCCCTGTCGCCGGCCAGGAGCCACTGCTCGAGCAAGGCCCATGCGAGCCCCGAGTAGGCCGGGTCGACCAGTGCGTGCTGCCACAGGAGCAGCAGGGACGCCTCCCGTTCGGGCTCCTGCATCGCTTGGTGGGCGAGCTTCGGCCGGGACGGTAGCTCGGGCCCGACGGCGTACGGGCCGAGCACGATCAGGGTCCCGACGGCGTGCCGGAGCGGGGACGCTTCGTTGTCGGGACGTCGGACCCAGCGGCCGAGCGCGTCTGCGACCGGTTCGGCGCCGTCGGGCGTCAGGAAGAGCGCGGCGGTCGCGTAGGCGACGGAGGCGTAGCGGACGGGCGTGCGCCGGCTGCCCAGTGCTTCCAGCGCCTCCAATGTGCCCGGGACGTCCCGGGTGCCCACCAGCGTGCCGTAGGCCCGGGCCGCGCTGTCCTGCAACTGCGGGGCGGGGCTGCGGGCCCAGTCGGCGACCTGCCGGTCGATCCGCGCCGTCAGCCAGGAGTCCCCGGCCCCGACGGCCACGGCGAGGGCCAGGGCGGCGTACTGCCGGTCCCGTGCCGACTTGCTGCGGGCCCAGAGCTGTACGAGGTCCCGGTAGACGCTGTCGAAGTCGTGGCGCAGGAGGAGGCCGGCGACCACCGCGGCCCGTGACCGGACCCGCTCCAGCCGGTCTTCGGCCAGCCTCTGCAGCCACCGCAGCAGTGGTGCCCGCAGCCACCCGGGCCCGTGCCAGACGACCTCGATCACGGTCGCCATCAACTCCGGTTCCGCGAGCCGGACTCGGCGCGGATTGCCGGGCGGGCCGGCATCCGGTGCCGCGGCGACGCCCGCACCGGTCTCGACCAGCTGGTCGAGGATCAGGTCGAAGACCCGACGCTCGGGAGCGGCTTCGCGGGTCTCGGCCCGCTGTACCTCGTCACAGAGCAGCGTCCCCACCCGGATGAAGTCGGACAGCGGCAGGCCGTCGCACATGACGTAGGCGATGCGCAGGGGCTGCTGGTGGGGGTCGGGCACCGGGTCGGAGGCCTGGGCGGTCAGCCCGAGCAGGACCCTGGCCATGGTGCGCAGCCGGTTGCGCCAGGCGCCGAAGGCCTGGCCCAGTTCCTCCGGGGGACGGTGCAGGAAGGTGGCCAGCGTGCCGGCCAGGGACACTGCCTCACGAACCGGCAGGCCCGCCCCGAGTTCGTCGTCCACGCGCGGGTCCCGCAGGACGTCACGCAGGTACGCCTGCAAGGAGTGCTGCGGGCAGTCCCCCTGCTCGTGGCCGGCACGGTGCTTGTCGAGCTCGTGCTCAAGATGCGCCTCGAGCACCTTCTTCAGGTCGGGCCCGGTGTGCCGGAACGCGTACGGTGACAGCGCGTCGAGCTCGGCTCCGGGGCTCTCCGTGATCAGCACCACGTGGGCCCCGATCTGGGCCGCTCGCAGCCCCAGGGTCTCCAGGGCGGCCGGTGCGGGCAGCTCGGTGCCCAGGTCCAGCACGATGCCGTACCCCCGGGTGAGGTGTCGATCGGCCTGCTCGACCAGGGCCTGTGCCAGCCCGCCACCCGCGCTGTAGAGGACGGCGACCCGGTTGCTGCCGCAGGTGTCGGCCAGGAGGACCCGGGCCGTGGTGTCCCGCCCGCCGCCCCGGGCCCCGACCACGACGACGATGTGGTTCCTCTTCAGGCAGTCGGCCATCAGCTGGTGATCGGGAACCGGGGCGTGCTGGTACAGACGGTGGCGCTGCTGGACGTCCCTGGCGTCCAGGAGGATCTGCTGGAACTCGACGGGCTGCGGTCCGCCCAGGTTGAGGGACAGGGCGGTGTTGTGGTGTCCGCCGTACGTGTTCGCGTTGCCGGTGGACTGGCGGATGAGGACGGAGAACTGGTCACCGGAGATCAGCTCGACCGCATCGTCCTCGTCCTGACCGGCTCGGGGTGGACGCGGTCCCGACGACTGTGCGCCGGCGAAGTGCGGGGCGCCCGTCGTCCCCTGGTGGTCGTCCCGGACGCCACCGCCCCCTTGAGGTCCGGGGGGCTCGCCGGGGGACCAACCCTCGGCGGGGCCCCACGGCGAGGCCGTCGGGGACGTGCCCGGGGCGGCGGGGCCGTCGTGCTGGTGCGGGACCTGCACGGGGAGATCCGGGTCGGAGGGGGCAGGGCCCCCGACACTGTCGCGGCGGTCTTCCGCCGGAGGGTCTGCCGGTGTGCTCACGGGCGCTCCCGGGCGTCGTCCCTGGGGTCGGACGCCGGGGCCGCGGCGGTGCCGCGTTGGTCGTTGATCGTGTTCTGCCGGCCGCCGATGATGATGCTGGTGCCTTTCACCCGATCGAAGGTGACGGTGGTTCCGCTGTCGGCCCCCGCGCCGCCGTCCTCGCGGCTGCGCCGCACGGAACTCAGCTCGGGGACCGCCCGGCGGATCGCGTCGAGGAGCGGGGGGAAGTCGATCTGCTCCTGGTCGGGGCGGAAGTCGACGGCCTGCCGATAGCTCAGGGCCCGGATGTCGTCCGGCAGCTCATCGACGCTCGGGAGCTTCGCGCCGTCGACCAGAACGGGCATGACGGGCAGCTTGTACGCGAGGGCGAGGGCGATCTCCTTGCGGACCCAGTCGTCTTCGCGGTCGATGCAACGGCGGCCTGCTTCGTCCCGCACGGATGCCCAGTGGGCTCCCATGACCACGAGCAGAAGGTCGCACTTCCTGATTCCCCGTTCGAGCTCCTCGCGGTAGTCGATGCCCTTGGGGAGGTCGCGCTGGTCCCGGAACGCAGCACGGCTGCCGAACTCGTTGCGGAGTTTGGTGTCGATGTGCGAACCGATGTTACGGGTATCGGCGCGACGGAAGTTGATGAAGACGTAGGGGTCCATGTTGGTCCTCGTTCTGCGATGGAAGAGGCGGGCGGTCCGCGCATTCGCCCTCGGGCGGGCGCATGGGTCGCCGGGCGGCTGAGGAGGGTGCGTCAACCTGACGTTTTCAGCCGCCCAGAGGGTGGTCAACGGTGTTGCCTGGGGACACTTCTGCCGGCAACAGGACACACGCGGTCCACTGGGGGCACGCATGGGTTCGAGGTGGTGGTGTCGTCCGTTCGCGTGCGGAGGTTCCGCGCGCGGTGGACCTGGTGAGCCCTGAACGGGGACGTCGTGGAAGTGGGTCAGTCTTCTGGGCCGCCCTATGCGTGTGGTACGGGGTTGCCGCTCAGACTGGCGGCGATGACGGGGAGGACGTCACGGACCACGGCGCGCCTGCTGCGGCTGGTGAGCACCGACCGGAGCTGTCTCACGTCGGTCCGGACGGTGGCCGAATCGGTCGTCATGACGTCGCGTGCGGCGGACTCGGCCACCGCACAGCCGCGCTCGACCTCACCGGCATCGATCAGGGCGAGGGCCAGGCGCGCACTGTGGCGGGCCCTGGCGCGTGCCGCGTGCGGCGCGATGGCGTCCCTGCCAGTGTCGAGCAGGGCGACCGCCTGCTCCGGTCGGCCGAGTTCCCGCAGACACCAGCCCGTGACGAAGGCGGTGAGGTCGGGAAGGTGCGTGCCGCCGAGGGCCGGAGCGCCGTCCGCCCGCGCCCACGGCTCGTGCACGAGGTCGGCACCGCGGTCCAGAGCCCGGCGGCAAGCGTCCTCGTCACCGAGGAGCGCATGCCCTTGGGCCTCTCGCTGCGCGGCCAGCGCTTTGATGCGCGGGCCGCGGGCCCGCGCACCGGCCGCACGGGCGAGTTCGACGGTGGCGAGCGAGTCGTCCCGATACAGGGCCAGTTCGGCCCGTCGCAGCAGCGCGTAGGCCACGAGCTCCTGGTCACCGCCGGCCTCGGCGAGCCCGGCCGCATGGTCGGTCCAGCACTGTGCGGCCCGATCGTCGCCGGCTTCCTGCCACATCCAGCCGGTGTACTCGGCGAAACGCGCGGCGAGCCGCAGGGCGGCGCCCCGGTGCGCGCGCGACGTGCCCCGGCCCAGACCGCGGAGGGTGGCGGTCGCCGCGGTGCTCAGCGGGATCACCGCGCCCGGACCGGAGAGCTGGCCGAGCCGGCGGTATGCGTGGAAGAGGGTGTGGAACACGGGGAGCACCGATTCCTCCAGCGCACCCTGCGAGCCGGGGGTGATGACGCTGTGCGCCACGACCGCGGGCGCCCTTCCCGGCGGCTCGGCGAGCGGGCCGTGGGACGTGAAGTCGCCCTCTCCGCCGTCGTACAGGAGGAACGACCAGGGAGCCGCGTCCAGGTGCGGCGAGGGAGGTAAGTCCCCGTTCCGCTCCTCGGCGGATCCGGGTGCCAGCAACGCGGCGAGCTCCCCCTTGGCGTGGAGCTTGACGTCGAGCGATCGGGCGATCCTGCCCGAGGGCGTGGCGAGTCCGCGCTCGATCTTGCTCAGGTACGACTTCGAGATGTGGACCTCGCCGGCCAGTTGGACCAGTGACTTCTCGGACTCGTTCCTTCTACGGCGCAGTTCTGCGCCGAAGTCCGACCGGGCTGGTGACATGGTGGCTCCCCGCCTTGCTCCGTTGCTGAGCGGATTTTGCCACACCTCGAATGAAGATCATCTATTAAATTGACATCTGCGATTATATGTCCGAATAGCGGCAGCTCGGTCGCCAATCCGTTCGATCGAAATGCGACGTAGCGGACTTACGCGCCGGCGTCCGCCCAGGGCCCGTCCGGGTACGCCGCCCGGGCGCGGCCGACGCCCGCCTCGATGTCCAGGCTGCGGGGCGACGTGGCGTCGCGCAGGGCGTCCGGCACCTCGCAGCGGCCGGCTCCGGTCTCGCAGCGGACCTTGAAGCGGGTGGCCTCCGGCACGGTGAGGGCCAGGCGGCCGGAGCCGACGCGGGCCGTGACCTCGTCGGGCGGGGTGACGAAGGTGGTGACGGCCCGGCCCGAACCGACCCGTATCTCGGCCCGGGGCGAGGTCAGGCCGGTGGCGCGCAGGTGGCCCGAGCCGACCTCGGCGCGCAGGGCGCCGCGCAGCCCGTCGATCTCGACCTGGCCGGAGTCGGCCTTCGTGTCGACGGTGCCGCCCAGTCCGCTGAGCGCGATCCGGCCGGACCGGGTCGTCACCTTCACGGGGATGTCCACGGGTACGGTGACCGCCAACTGGACGGAACAGCCCGCCCCGCCGACCGGCCAGAAGTCCTCGCCGGGGCAGTGCGGGGTCAGCCGCAGGGTGTCGCCGAGCCGGCTCTGCTCGATGGTGGGAGCCTTGAGGGACCAGCTGACCGCGGCCCGGTAGCCGACCTCGTGGTCCGCGCGGGGAGTGACGGTGATGTCCGCGTCGCCTCCGACGATCTCCAGCGCGGTCACCGGGCGGCCGTCACTGCCTCCGTACAGGGTGCTGCTGCGTGCGCTCTCCCAGGACCACACCTGCCAGATGGCCGGTACCACCACGAGGGCCGCACTGAGCGCGGTGGCGATGATCCAGGCCAGGCGGTGCCTGCGGCGGGGCCCATCGGCGGCGGCCGGGGTCACGGCGTGCCGTCCAGGAAGCGCAGGACCGCGAGGACCCGGCGGTGGTCGCCGTCGGCCGGTGGCAGGTCGAGCTTGGCGAAGATGTTGTTGATGTGCTTGGCCACCGCGCTTTCGCTGACGACGAGTTCGGCCGCGACCCCGGCGTTCGAGCGGCCCTCGGCCATCAGGGCCAGCACCTCGCGCTCGCGCGGGGTAAGCCGGCCCAGCGGGTCGGGTCCGCCGCGGCGCAGCAGGAGCTGGGCGACCACCTGCGGGTCGAGCGCGGTGCCGCCCGATGCGACGCGCCGCAGGGCGTCGATGAACTCCTCCACATCGGCGACGCGTTGCTTGAGCAGGTAGCCGATGCCGGCGCCGGTCTGGGTGGCCAGCAGATCGGCGGCGTAGCGCTCCTCCACGAACTGCGAGAGCAGCAGCACCGCCGTGCCGGGACTCTCCTGGCGGATCATCAGGGCCGCCCGGACGCCCTCATCGGTGAAATCGGGCGGCATCCGCACGTCCACGAGGGCCAGTTCGGGGCGGTGTTCCTCGACGGCGGCGAGCAGGGCCTCGGCGTCGCCGGTCTCGGCGACCACCTCGAATCCGGCCATTTCGAGGACTTTGACGAGTCCTATGCGCAGCAGGACGGAATCCTCGGCGATCACAGCCCGCACGGCAACTCCACGGTGATGACGGTCGGACCCCCGAAGGGGCTTTCGATCTTGATCGTTCCGTCGACGGACCCTACCCGTTTGCGCAGGCCCACCAGGCCGGTGCCGCGGGCGGGGTCGGCGCCGCCCACGCCGTCGTCCGTGACGGTGATCCGCAGCCGGTCCCCGCCCGGTGCGGGTCCGTCGGCCGCCGGACCCCGTACGAGGTGCACCCGGCAGCGCTGCGCCCGGGCGTGCTTGGCCACGTTGGCCAGGGTCTCGGAGACCACGAAGTAGGCGACCGCCTCCACGGTGGCCCCGGGCCGCTGCCCGATGTCCACGCTCAGTTCGACGGGGAACGGGGCCCGTGCGGCGATCCCGGAGAGCGCCGCGTCGAGCCCGCGGTCCTCCAGGACGGCCGGGTGCAGGCCCCGTACCAGGCTGCTCAGCTCCTCGATCGCCTCCTTCGCCTCGCGGTGCGCCTCGTCGATGACGGCCTTGGCCTCGGGCGGCAGGTCGGGGAGGGTGGCGCGGGCGATGCCGAGGTTCATGGCGAGGGCGACCAGTCGCTGCTGGGCTCCGTCGTGCAGATCCCGTTCGATCCGGCGGCGTTCGAGGTCGGCGGCGTCCAGCACCCCCGCCCGGCTCTCCGCGAGGTCCTCGACCCGCCGCTCCAGTTCGCGGGCCCGGTTGGGGCCGAGGAGGGAGGCCGCGGCGACGGCGTCGAGCCGGGCGAAGAGGGCCGCGAGCCAGGGCGCGGCGAACAGCAGCAGGACGCCGCCACCGGTGATGGCGTCGTAGTCGTTGCTCCAGCCGGGAGTTCGGGTCTGCGCGGGCAGGATCCAGATCCACCCGTAGACGCAGGCGGCGGTGACGCCGAAGGCCCAGGCGAGCACCACCAGCGCGCCGGCGACGGCGGCGAGCGGGCTGACCAGCAGGTGGTAGCCGTACTGGCGCCAGGTCGCCTCGGAGCGCAGCCGCCGCACCAGAGCGAGCGGGGTGAGCCGGCCGCCCTCCCGTGCGACCCGGGGCACGTCAAGGCCGAGCAACACCCGGAACCGGCTGCGTTGGAGCCGGGTGAGGAGCGGGCCGAGCAGCAGGACCAGCAGGGGCGGGATCATACCGGGCCCGGGCGCCGTGACGGTGCAGACGAGGCAGAGGAGCACGGGCAGGGCGGCCGGGATCGCGGCGGCGGTGAAGGTGGTGTTGCGCCAGGCCCATGCCGACCACGGGGCGTGCGCCGTGATCCAGATGTAGCCACGCCTCGGCGCGCCCCCGCGAATTGCCATGTCCGTACGGTAGTCGCAGTGATCATGAGCCTGCCATAACGCGGGCACCCGTACGGGGGTGTACCTGGTGCCACCCCCGATCCGGATCGAGGGGCTACTGATCTGGCGGGCCCGTCCGGCGAGGCTGGTGGTGTGCCCGGGCGGACGGACCGCCGGGCCGGAAGGAGACCCCCGCCATGGCCCTCGCCGCCCCGCAGCCCCGCGCCTGGCGCACCCCCCGCGCCCTCGGCACCGCCCGCACCGCCCGCATCCTCCGCGCCGCCCGCACGTTCCGCACCGCTCGCACGTTCCGCGCCGCCCGCGTCCTCCGCGCCCCGCGGACGGCCACCGTGCTCACCGGCGCCGGAGTAATGTTGCTGCCCTGGGTGGTGGTGCTGGCGAAGACGATGCCGCAGACCACCGAGGTCTCGCACTGGTCCACGGCGTGGATCGGCCTGGACCTGGCGCTGGCCGCCGGGCTGACCGGGACCGGGGCGCTGCTGCGCAGGCAGGATCCCCGGGCGTCCCCGCTCGCGGCGGCGACGGCCGCGCTGCTGGTGATGGACGCCTGGTTCGACGTGACGACCTCGGCCGGGACCGGCGGTCAGGGGATGGCGCTGCTGCTGGCGGCGGGCGCGGAGCTGCCGTTGGCGGTCGCCTGCGCGGTGGTGGCGGTGCGCCGACCGCGCTGATGCAGGGGTGCGTGCCGGGGCGGGACACGGCGCGTCCGGTGTCCGATTCGTTCAAGACGGCCGCCCGGTGCCCGCCTAGCCTGTTGCCATGACTCCTCGACTCGACCTCATCGGCATGGTGGTCTCCGACATGGCCGCCTCGCTCGCCTTCTACCGCCGCCTCGGGTTGGACGTTCCGGCCGAGGCCGACGGTCTGCCGCACGTGGAGGCCGTCCTGCCCGGGGGCCTGCGGATCGCGTGGGACACGGAGGACACCGTCCGCTCCTTCGACCCGTCGTGGACCCCGCCCACCGGCGACGGCCGCCGGGACCTGGCCTTCCTGTGCGACTCCCCCGCCGAGGTGGACGCGCTGTACGCCGAGCTGACCGCCGCCGGGCACACCGGACACCTGAAGCCCTGGGACGCCTTCTGGGGCCAGCGCTACGCCGTCGTCCTCGACCCCGACGGCTGCGGGGTCTCGCTCTTCGCCCCGTCGGCTCCGGCGGCGTAGGCCCGCAGGGGCGTCCCGGCCAGCGCCCGCACCTCACGGGCGAGGTGCGCCTGGTCGGCGTACCCGGCGACGCATGCGACCTCGGCGTACGGCAGGCCCGCGCGGGCCAGGGCCAGGGCCCGGCGCAGCCGCAGGATGCGGCCGAGCGCCCGGGGGCCGTACCCGAAGGCGTCGAGCGAGCGCCGGTGCAGCTGCCGCTCCCCGAGGCCGACGGCGCGGGCGATCGCGGCCACCGCCTCGCCCGCCCGGAGCCGGGCCACGACCTCGGCGATCAGCAGGTCGGGCGCACCGGCATCGGCGGCGCGGGTCCGGGCCAGCGCTTCGAGTCCCGCTCGCGCGTCCCCGTACCCCTCGACCAGGGCGGACGCCCGGCGTACCGCACGGGCGGGCCACAGGTCGGTGAGCTCGACGCGCCGGTCCCGCAGCTCGCGCGCCGGTACGCCGATCAGCGCGGGCGCCGTGCCGGGAGCGAGCCGGATCCCCGCGAAGGCGCCGCCGGGGACCTCCCCGGCCGGATGCGGCCCGGTGTCGGGTCCGGCCACCAGCAGCCGCCCGTCGACCCACAGCAGGTCCATGCAGCCGTCGGGCAGCACCACCGCGCCGCCGCCCGCGGCGGCGCGCCACAGCACGGCCCCGGGGACGACCTCGGACACGGCTTCCTCGTACACCGCTCCAGGTTAAGGACCGGGAGTCTCTTTCGGATCAGGCCCGGCGCGCCTCGGTGGGGCGGGCGGGCGCCGGTGGAGGATCGGTGGGGCGGCGGATGCGGCCGATGCGGGCCGCATCCGCCGCGTCCGCCGCATCCCCCTCCCCGCCCCGTGAAGAGGTCCGGACGTGAACCTGCCCGACGACGACCCGCCGCCGCGTCCCGAGGCGGTGGCCGGCGGCCGCTACGGCGAGGCGGTGTTCCGGCCGGAGCTGGCGGGCGAGGACGACCGCATCGACCTCGGCGCGCTCGCCTACGACGACTTCACGCTGGCACGGCTGCGCGCGCTGGGCGCCGGGCCGGGCTGGCGCTGCCTGGACGTGGGCGCGGGAACGGGGACGGTCGCCCGGCTCCTGCTGGAGCGGGCCGGGGTCTCGGAGGTCCTTGCCGTCGACCGGGACACGGCCTTCCTGCGGGCCCACCCGGCGCCCGGGCTCACTGCGCTGGAGGCGGACGTCACCGCCCTGGACTTCAATCCGGGACGGTTCCAGCTGGTGCACGCCCGGTTCGTGCTGATGCACCTGCGGAACTGGCCGCGGATGATCGGCAAGCTCGCCTCCCTGGTCGCCCCGGGCGGTGTCCTGGTCCTCGGCGACGCGGTCGACCTGACCACCCCCGCCGCGCCGACGACCACGTACGGGCGGGTGGTGCGGGCGATGTGGCAGGGGCTCGGGGACAGCCTGGGCACCGACGTCTCCTGGGTGCCGGAGTATCCCGCGCACCTGCAGGAGGCCGGTCTGCTGTCCGTGGGGGCCGAGGTCCTCGTCCCCCCGCTGCTGCCGGGAAGCCCCATCAGCCGGTTCTGGGCCGGTACGTGGGAACGCGCGCGGGGACCGATGACGGCCACCGGGCTGGTCGACGACGCGGAGATCGACGCGGCGATCCGCTACCTGGACTCGCCGGACTGCGCCGCGCTCTCCCCCGGCCTGCTCACCGCCTGGGGCGTGAAGGGTCCGGCGTAGCGTTTCGCCGCCACCGGTCGGGCCCTCAGTGCTTGCGCAGCCGGGAGTGGTAGTCCTCGGGCGGCAGGAACTTCGACCACCGCTCCGGGAACTCCGACGGCATCCCGTCGTCCTCGTCGTCCTCCGACTCGCCCTCCGCCATCGCCCGCCAGGCGGCGGCCCGCGCGATCAGCTGGGCGGCCTCCTCTTCCCGGGCCCGCTCGTTCGCCTCGCGCGCCGCCGCCGTGGCCACGGAGGGCCACACCCGGTCGATCGCGGCGTTGACGGCGGCCCCGACCAGCACCGCGAAGGCCGAGATGCCGATCCACAGGAGCACCGCCACGGGCGCGGCCAGTGATCCGTAGATCGTCGGCCCCTCCACCGTGTTGGTGAGGTAGATCCGCAGCAGGAACGAGCCCAGCACCCACATGGCGAGGGCCACCAGCGCCCCCGGCACGTCCTCGATCCACGGCGAGCGCACGGGCACGGACACGTGGTAGAGCGTGGTGAGGAAGGCGATGGACAGCAGGGTGACGGTGGGCCAGTACAGGACCGCGATCACTTCGGTGCCCCAGGGCACCAGCCGCACGACCGCGTCCGGGCCCACCACCATCAGCGGCAGCACGATCGCGCCGATCAGCAGGGCGATGACGTAGAGCAGGAAGGCCAGCAGCCGGGTCTTGACGATGCCGCGATGGCCGTCGAGCCCGTACATCACGGTGATGGTGTCGATGAAGACGTTGACGGCCCGGGATCCCGACCAGAGGGCGAAGGCGAAACCGAGCGAAATCAGGTCGGGGCGACCGCTGCGGGTGACGTCGTCCAGCAGTGGTCTGGCGATGTCGTTGACGCCCCGGTCGGACAGGACCGTGCCGACCGCCGCAAGGATGTTCTCCTCAATGCTTTCCACCGTACGGGTGTCGGTCCAGCCGTCCACGTAGCCGAGCAGGCCCAGCAGGCCCAGGAAGAGCGGGGGCAGCGAGAGCAGCGTGAAGAACGCCGCCTCCGCCGCGAGCCCGAGGATCCGGTACTCAATGCACGAGTTGACGGTGTCCTTCAGCAGCAGCCAGCCCATCTTCCGCATCGAGACGTTGCGGTAGAGGGCACGGGCCCGGTGGAGCCGTCCTGGGATCCGCTCGGGTGTTTCTTTTGCTGGCTGCACGTCCTTACGGTATCCGCATGGCAGCCACCACCCACACAGTCAGCAACCAGGCCCCGCCCCTGGTGGGGTACGACGTCTACGGCGGCGATCGGGCCCTCACCGAGGGCGTCGAGCGTCACCTCGCGGCCGCGGATCCCGAACTCCTCGACGAGGTAAGGGAGGAGCTCACCGACCTCGGGCAGGCGGCCGGTTCCGCGCAGGCCCAGGAATGGGGAGTGCAGTCGAACGAGAATCCGCCCAAGCTGCGGACGCACGACCGGTACGGGAACCGGATCGACGAGGTCGATTTCCACCCGTCCTGGCACCGGTTGCTGGGGCACGCCGTGACGTCCGGGCTCACCGACGCCTGGGGGCGTCCGGCCGGACACCTGCGCCGCGCCGCCGGGTTCTTCATCTGGTCGCAGGCCGAGGCGGGGCACGGCTGCCCCATCTCGATGACGCACGCCGCCGTGCCGGCGCTGCGCACCGATCCGGAGCTGGCTGCCGAATGGGAGCCGCGGCTGACCTCGCACGTGTACGAGCAGGGGCTGCGGCCGGCCGCCGAGAAGGGCGGTGTGCTCTTCGGCATGGGGATGACGGAGAAGCAGGGCGGCAGCGACGTACGGGCGAACACGACGGCCGCGGTACCGCTGGACGCGTCCGGCGAGTACCTGCTGACCGGGCACAAGTGGTTCTGCTCGGCGCCGATGTGCGACGGCTTCCTGGTGCTGGCGCAGGCTCCGGGCGGGCTGACCTGCTTCCTGGTGCCGCGGGTGCTGCCGGACGGGACGCACAACGTCTTCGCGATCCAGCGGCTGAAGGACAAGCTGGGCAACAAGTCGAACGCTTCGAGCGAGGTGGAGTTCGACGGGACCTGGGCGCGGCGGGTCGGTGAGGAGGGCCGCGGGGTGCGGACCATCATCGAGATGGTCGCGGCGACCCGGCTGGACTGCGTCATCGGCTCGGCCTCGCTGATGCGGCAGGCCCTGACGCAGGCCGTGCACCACGCGGAGCACCGCTCTGCTTTCGGAGCGCCGCTCATCGACCAGCCGCTGATGCGCAACGTGCTCGCCGATCTCGCCCTGGAGTCGGAGGCGGCCACCACCTTGACCCTGCGCCTGGCCGCCGCCAACGACGCCGCGACCGAGCAGGAGAAGGCCTTCCTGCGTCTCGCCGTTCCCGCCGCCAAGTACTGGGTGACCAAGCGCTGTACGCCGATGGTGGCGGAGGCCCTGGAATGTCTGGGGGGCAACGGCTACGTAGAGGAGTCGGGGCTGCCCAGACTGTTGCGCGAATCCCCGCTGAACTCCATCTGGGAGGGTTCGGGCAACGTGCAGGCGCTGGACGTACTGCGCGCCCTCCAGCGCGAGCCCCAGGCGCTGAACGCCTTCCTCCAGGAGGTCGGCCTGGCCCGGGGTGCCGACCACCGGCTGGATTCGGCCATCAAGGACCTGTTGACGGATCTCGCCGATCTGGAGGGCATCGAGGCACGAGCCCGCCGCGTGGTGGAGCGCATGGCGCTGGTGCTCCAGGGATCGCTGCTGGTGCGGTGGGCCCCGCCGGAGGTCGCGGACGCCTTCTGCGCCTCGCGGCTGGGCGGCGACTGGGGCGCGGCCTTCGGCACGCTGCCGCACAGCCTTGACCTGCGCGCGGTGGTGGAACGGGCGCGGATCGCGGGCTAGGAGAGAGCCCCCGTCGGGCTCCACGGCGGTCCCCAAACCGCTCCCAGCCGAGATCCGGGCCCATCACCGGTACAAGGGTGGCGCCGCGCCGACTCGGCACCACCCCTGATCCGAAGCCCCGAGGAGGAGCCGGCACGCCGCTCTGCGGCGTCCGGACAGTTTCGGTCGACCGACCGGGACTTGGCGAGAGTTGCATACCGTTGCAACCTTTGGAGTCGGCAGCCGTCCGTCGCAGTGCCCGGGGGAAGCAGCACCGCGGACCGCCCGGCGGCCCGCGTCGTACGTCCTGTTCGCACGGGGAGGTTCCGGTGGCCGACACCACAGGCAGCACGGTCGATGCGGCACGCATCTCGGCCATGGACGCGCGGGCGGCGGCACGTCTGCTCAAGGGCGTGCGGGCGGCGGCACTGGCCGGGGACCGTCCCCCGGCCGCGCCCCGGCCGGAGATCGCGGAGTCCTGGCGCCGGATGCTGGCCGGCGGGGTGCACCCGGACCGGGACGCGCGCTCGCGGGTGCTGTCGGCCACCGAGACGGAGGAGCGGCGGCACGTGTCGCCGCTGCGGGAGGTCCTGCCGGTGCTGCGCGAGGGTCTGCTGCCGGCCCTGGACGAGGCCCTGCACATCATGGTCGTCGCCGACGCGGACGGGCGGCTGTTGTGGCGGGAGGGCCACTCCTCCATCCTGCGCAAGGCGGACCGGCTCGGCTTCGCGGTCGGCGCGGACTGGGACGAGGCCGTCGTCGGCACGAACGGGGTGGGCACCGCCCTGGTGACCCGGCGCCCGGTGCAGGTGTTCTCGGCCGAGCACTTCGTCTCCAGCCACCACGACTGGACCTGCGCGGGGGCGCCCGTACGGGACCCGCGCGACGGGCGGCTGCTGGGCGTGGTCGACGTCAGCGGTCCGCTGGCCACCATGCACCCGGCGACGCTGGCGTGGGTGAGCTCAGTGGCCCGGCTCGCGGAGCGGGAGCTGCGGCTGCGGCACCTGGAGTCGCTGGAGCGGCTGCGGATGGTGGCGGCCCCGCTGCTGGCCCGGCTGCCGGGGCGGGCGCTGGCCGTGGACCCGAGCGGCTGGACGGCGGCGGTGACGGGGCTGGCCCCGGCGGAGCGCATCCCGCTGCCGAAGGCCTTCGGACCGGGCCGCATGCGGGTGCCGCGGCTCGGGGAGTGCGTGGTGGAGCCGCTGCCCGGTGGCTGGCTGCTGCGGGTCGCCCAGGACCGGCACAGCACGGCGGTGACCCGGATCGTCCTGGACCTCAGCCGGGCGGGATGCTGGTCGGTGACGGTGTACGGACCCTCAGGGAGTTGGTCGCAGGAGCTGAGTCCGCGCCATGCGGAGCTGCTGTTCCTGCTGGCGCAGAGCCCGCGGGGGCGCTCGGCGGCGGAGCTGGCCGGCGAGCTGTTCGGGGATCCGACGCGCACGGTGACGGTCCGTGCGGAGCTGTCCCGCGTACGCCGCCACCTCGGGAGCGTCCTCACCCACCGGCCGTACCGGTTCGCGGAGGACGTGGAGGTGGAGCTGATCCGCCCCGAGGACCCGGCCGCACTGCTCCCGCACTCGACCGCGCCCGCGGTGGTCCGGGCCCGCCTGGGCCGCACGGGGCCCGGCATGATTCCCTGAGCTGCATGAGCACCATCACTCTCACCACCTGGTCGCTGGAGATGACCTCTCCGGCGGACCTCGTCCCGGCGGCTCCGGCGGGACCGGAGATATCCATCGCCCGGGCGGAGGTCCCCTCCCCCGAATTCAGCCGCTTCCTGTACGCCTCGGTGGGCGGCGACATCCACTGGACGGACCGGCTCTCCCTGACCCGCGCGCAGTGGGTCGAGCAGCTGGACCGACCGGGGGTGGAGACCTGGGTCGCGTACGACCGGGGCACGCCGGCCGGGTACGTGGAGCTCGACCCGCAGGACGACGGCGTGGTGGAGATCATGTACTTCGGCCTCCTCCCCGACTTCCGCGGCCGCCGCATCGGTGGGCACCTGCTGTCGGTGGGCGTCGCCCGCGCCTGGTCCCTCGCGGAGCGCTGGCCGGAGCTGGAGCCGACCCGACGGGTGTGGGTGCACACCTGCAGCCAGGACGGGCCGACGGCGATGAGCAACTACGAGCGGCGCGGCTTCAAGGTCTTCAAGACGGAGACGGAGTCCAAGGTGGAAACCCCGACCCCCGGCCCGTGGCCCGGCGCGTAGCCCCTCCGGGGTCGGTCGGCCGAGCGGGCCGGCTCCGCCGACCCCGGGGCTCCGCCCCGTACCCCGCGCACCGAACCCCGGGCGCGGCCGAAATGCGATGCCCGCCCGGCTTCGATAGGTGACCCCCGTCACGCCATCCCATGATTCGAGACGAGTTCGTCCGAATCGTGGACAGTAGTGGACTCCTCCAATCGGCACATGACACGCTTCCGCCATGAATGGAGCTGGAATTGCCTTGGTGAGTCGGCGGCACGTCGACCTCGGCCGCATGTCCAGCGCCATCTGTCCGGCGCGCTGACGGAACCAGCCACGCCGCACATCGCCGTCGTCCCCGCCGCCGCGGACGCGCCGATCACCCGCTTGCCCCCTGAGGTCGTAGTACCGCCCTGCCCGCCGGCAACCCCGGCGCGGAGCGGGAATCAGCCACACCCGCTCGGAGTCGCCGAGCCCGCAGGGGAGCGCCGTCGCCTCCCCTGCCCTTGCCTCGAGCCGCCGAAGAAGGACGTACCGCCATGGCCGCCACCCCCGAAACGCCCGCGCCCGCCGCCGCAGCCGCCGCGCGCCGCAAGACCGGCCGTCACCGCGGCGAGGGCCAGTGGGCCGTCGGACACCACACGCCCCTCAACGGCAACGAGCAGTTCAAGAAGGACGATGACGGTCTCAACGTGCGGACACGCATTGAGACGATCTACTCCAAGCGCGGGTTCGACTCGATCGACCCCAACGACCTGCGCGGCCGCATGCGCTGGTGGGGCCTCTACACCCAGCGCAAGCCCGGGATCGACGGCGGCAAGACCGCGATCCTGGAGCCGGAGGAGCTGGACGACGAGTACTTCATGCTGCGCGTCCGCATCGACGGCGGCCGGCTGACCACCGAGCAGCTCCGCGTGATCGGCGAGATCTCGGAGGAGTTCGCGCGCGGCACCGCCGACCTCACCGACCGCCAGAACGTGCAGTACCACTGGATCCGGATCGAGGACGTCCCGGAGATCTGGCGCCGGCTGGAGGCCGTGGGCCTGTCCACCACCGAGGCCTGCGGTGACACGCCCCGCGTCATCCTCGGCTCGCCGGTCGCCGGCATCGCCCAGGACGAGATCATCGACGGCACCCCCGCCATCGACGAGATCTACCGCCGCATCGTCGGCAACAAGGACTTCTCCAACCTGCCCCGCAAGTTCAAGTCCGCGATCTCCGGTTCACCGCTCCTCGACGTGGCGCACGAGATCAACGACATCGCGTTCGTGGGCGTGGACCACCCCGAGCACGGCCCCGGCTTCGACGTCTGGGTCGGCGGCGGCCTGTCCACCAACCCGAAGCTGGGTGTGCGCCTGGGCACCTGGGTCTCGCTCGACGAGGTCCCGGACGTCTACGAGGGCGTCATCTCGATCTTCCGCGACTACGGCTACCGCCGGCTGCGCAACCGCGCCCGCCTGAAGTTCCTCGTCGCCGACTGGGGCCCGGTCAAGTTCCGCCAGGTCCTGGAGGACGAGTACCTGAAGCGCAAGCTGACCGACGGTCCCGCGCCCGCGCAGCCGAGCGGCCAGTGGCGCGACCACGTGGGCGTCCACCAGCAGAAGGACGGCAAGTTCTACGTCGGCTTCGCGCCCCGCGTGGGCCGCGTGGACGGCGCCACCCTCACCAAGATCGCCGACGTGGCGGCACAGCACGGCTCCGGCCGCCTGCGCACCACCGCCGAGCAGAAGATGATCGTGCTCGACATCGAGGCCGACCAGGTCGACTCGGTGGTCGGGGCGCTGGAGGCGCTGGACCTGCGGGTCAAGCCGTCCCCGTTCCGCCGCGGCACGATGGCCTGCACCGGCATCGAGTTCTGCAAGCTGGCCATCGTCGAGACCAAGGCGCGCGGCGCCTCGCTGATCGACGAGCTGGAGCGCCGCCTGCCGGACTTCGCCGAGCCGCTCACCATCAACATCAACGGCTGCCCGAACGCCTGCGCCCGCATCCAGGTGGCGGACATCGGCCTCAAGGGCCAGCTGGTCCTGGACGACGACGGCAACCAGGTGGAGGGCTACCAGGTCCACCTCGGCGGCGCCCTCGGCCTCGAGGCCGGCTTCGGCCGCAAGGTCCGCGGCCTCAAGGTCACCTCCGCCGGTCTGCCCGACTACGTCGAGCGGGTCGTCAAGCACTACGAGGAGCAGCGCGAGGACGGCGAGCGCTTCGCGGCGTGGGTCGCCCGCGCGGACGAGAAGAGCCTCTCGTGAGCGAGCGCGCGGCACCGTTCTACTGCCCCTACTGCGGCGACGAGGACCTGTTCCCCAACGAGTCGGGTCACGGCGCGTGGGAATGCAGGGCCTGCAACCGGGCCTTCCAGCTGAAGTACCTCGGGCTGCTGGCCCGGGGCGTTCAGTCGGATTCAGCGGGATCAGCAGGGTCAGCGGGAGGGGACGGAATATGACCACCACTCAAGACGCGAGTCCCACAGCCGGGGAGCTCGAGGCTGCGGCGCTCCAAGACCTGGCCGAGCGTGCGGGCCGGGACCTGGAGGACGCTTCCGCGCTGGACATCCTGCGCTGGGCGGTCGACACCTTCGGCAAGGAGTTCGCCGTGACCTCCTCCATGGAGGACGCGGTCGTCGCGCACCTGGCCTCGCGGGTCCTCCCCGGCGTGGACGTGGTCTTCCTCGACACGGGCTACCACTTCGAGGAGACCATCGGCACCCGTGACGCGGTCGAGGCCGTGATGGACGTCAACGTCATCACGCTGACCCCGCGTCAGAGCGTCGCCGAACAGGACGCCGCGTACGGGCCGAAGCTGCACGACCGGGACCCCGACCTGTGCTGCGCGCTGCGCAAGGTCAAGCCGCTGGAAGAGGGCCTGACGGCCTACCGCGCGTGGGCGACGGGCCTGCGCCGCGACGAGTCCCCGACCCGGGCGAACACCCCGGTGGTCGGCTGGGACGAGAAGCGGCAGAAGGTCAAGGTCTCCCCGATCGCGCGCTGGACCCAGGACGACGTGGAGGCGTACGTCGCCGAGCACGGCGTACTCACCAACCCGCTGCTGATGGACGGCTACGCCTCCGTGGGCTGCGCCCCGTGCACCCGGCGCGTCGCCGAGGGCGAGGACGCGCGGGCCGGCCGCTGGGCCGGGCGGGGCAAGACCGAGTGCGGACTGCACGGCTGATGACGACCGTCGAAGAACTTGTCGAAGAACGTACGGAGACAGAGCAGATGAGCGTGAGCGACCAGGGCGCCACCGTGTGGCTGACCGGGCTGCCGAGCGCGGGCAAGACCACCATCGCCTACGCGCTGGCCGAACGGCTGAGCGCCGAGGGCCACCGGGTGGAGGTGCTCGACGGGGACGAGATCCGCGAGTTCCTCTCCGCGGGCCTGGGCTTCACCCGCGAGGACCGGCACACCAACGTGCAGCGGATCGGCTTCGTCGCCGAGCTCCTCGCGAGCAACGGGGTCAAGGCGCTGGTGCCGGTGATCGCACCGTTCGCGGACAGCCGTGAGGCCGTCCGGGGGCGGCACGCCGCCGAGGGCACCTCGTACCTGGAGGTCCACGTGGCCACCCCGGTCGAGGTCTGCTCGGAGCGTGACGTCAAGGGCCTGTACGCCAAGCAGGCGGCGGGCGAGATCTCCGGTCTGACCGGGGTCGACGACCCGTACGAGGCACCGGACTCCCCGGACCTGCGCATCGAGTCGCACACGCAGACCGTGCAGGAGTCGGCCTCGGCCCTGCACGCGCTGCTCACCGAGAGGGGTCTGGCATGACGACGACCGTCGCACACGTCCACGGCGAGACGGATGCGCCCTACGCGCTGTCACACCTCGACGCCCTCGAGTCCGAGGCCGTGCACATCTTCCGCGAGGTGGCGGGCGAGTTCGAGAAGCCGGTGATCCTGTTCTCCGGCGGCAAGGACTCCATCGTCATGCTGCACCTGGCGCTGAAGGCGTTCGCGCCGGCACCGGTGCCGTTCACGCTGTTGCACGTCGACACGGGCCACAACTTCCCCGAGGTGCTGGAGTACCGCGACCGTACGGTCGAGAAGCACGGCCTGCGCCTGCACGTGGCCTCCGTCCAGGAGTACATCGACGCGGGGAAGCTGCGCGAGCGCCCGGACGGCACCCGCAACCCGCTGCAGACCGTGCCGCTGACCGAAGCGATCCAGAAGCTGAAGTTCGACGCCGTCTTCGGCGGCGGCCGCCGCGACGAGGAGAAGGCCCGCGCCAAGGAGCGGGTGTTCAGCCTCCGCGACGAGTTCTCGCAGTGGGACCCGCGCCGCCAGCGCCCCGAGCTGTGGCAGCTCTACAACGGCCGCCACGCCCCCGGCGAGCACGTGCGGGTCTTCCCGCTCTCGAACTGGACCGAGCTGGACGTCTGGCAGTACATCGCCCGCGAGGGCATCGAGCTGCCGGAGATCTACTTCGCCCACGAGCGCGAGGTGTTCCTGCGCAACGGGATGTGGCTGACGGCCGGCGAGTGGGGCGGCCCGAAGGAAGGCGAGACGCCCGAGACGCGTCTCATCCGCTACCGGACCGTCGGTGACATGTCCTGCACCGGCGCCGTCGACTCCGACGCCGCCACGCTGGACGCCGTGATCGCCGAGATCGCCGTCTCCCGCCTCACCGAGCGGGGCGCGACCCGCGCCGACGACAAGATGTCCGAGGCCGCGATGGAAGACCGCAAGCGCGAAGGGTACTTCTAGACATGAGCAGCACCACCGAGCAGGTCGCCCACCTGGCCGACCTCGCAGCGACCACCCTGCTGCGCTTCGCGACCGCAGGTTCCGTCGACGACGGCAAGTCCACCCTGGTGGGCCGGCTGCTGCACGACTCCAAGTCGGTCCTGACCGACCAGATGGAGGCCGTCGAGGCCGTCTCCGCCCAGCGTGGCCAGGAGGCCCCCGACCTCGCGCTGCTGACCGACGGCCTGCGGGCCGAGCGGGAGCAGGGCATCACCATCGACGTCGCGTACCGGTACTTCGCCACCGCGCGCCGCCGGTTCATCCTCGCGGACACCCCCGGGCACGTGCAGTACACCCGGAACATGGTCACCGGCGCCTCCACCGCCGACCTGGCCGTGGTCCTCGTCGACGCCCGCAACGGCGTGATCGAGCAGACCCGCCGGCACGCGGCCGTGGCCGCGCTGCTGCGCGTCCCGCACGTGGTCCTGGCCGTCAACAAGATGGACCTGGTGGGCTACCAGGAGTCGGTCTTCGCGGCCATCGCCGAGGAGTTCACCGCGTACGCCTCCGACCTCGGCGTCCCGGAGATCACCGCGATCCCGATCTCGGCCCTGGCCGGCGACAACGTGGTCGACGCCTCCGCCAACATGGACTGGTACGGCGGCCCCACGGTGCTGGAGCACCTGGAGACCGTCCCGGTCAGCCACGACCTCACCGCCTGCCCGGCACGTTTCCCGGTGCAGTACGTGATCCGTCCGCAGTCCGCCGCGCACCCCGACTACCGCGGCTACGCGGGCCAGATCGCCTCCGGCGTGCTGCGCGTCGGCGAGGCCGTGACCGTCCTGCCGTCCGGCCGGACCTCGGTCATCGAGGGCATCGACGCGCTCGGCGAGAGCGTGGACATCGCCTGGGCCCCGCAGTCGGTGACGCTGCGCCTGAAGGACGACATCGACATCTCGCGCGGCGACCTGATCGCGCCCTCCGCGAACGCGCCGGCCACCACGCAGGACGTCGAGGCGACGGTCTGCCACGTGGCCGACCAGCCGCTGGCCGTCGGCGCCCGGGTGCTGATCAAGCACACCACGCGCACGGTCAAGGCGATCGTCAAGGAGATCCCCTCGCGGCTGACCCTGGACGACCTGTCCCAGCACCCGAACCCCGGGCAGCTGGTGGCCAACGACATCGGCCGCGTCGTCGTCCGCACCGCCGAGCCCCTCGCGCTCGACGCGTACGCCGACTCGCGCCGCACCGGCTCCTTCCTGCTGATCGACCCCGCGGACGGAACCACCCTGGCGGCAGGCATGGCGGGCGAATCCTTCGCCTCCACGGCCGAGACCACCGTCCAGACCGACGAGGAAGGTTGGGACTTCTAACCCATGCTCCCCGACATCTACTCCACCTTCGCGAAGGAGGGCGGCCGTGTGGGCAGCGGCGCCCTCGGCAGCGGCCAGGGAGGGGTTGCGCGATGTGCGCGATGACGTACGCGCACCGCATGCGCGCCCACACCCCCCACCAGCCGTACCCGCCATCGCTCCACAAACGAAGACGCGCGTCATGAGATGACGCCGTCACGAGAGGAAGTCCTCCCGTGTCTGCCACCGGTAACCGCACCACCTCCCGCTCCACGCTCCGCCGCGGCATCGTCGCCGCCGCCCTGCCCCTCCTGATCGGTGCGCTCGCTTCCTGCGGCTACGGTTCCGAGGCCGAGAAGGACGAGCCGAAGGCCGCCGACGCGGCCGACGCCGGCAAGAAGCTCTCGGCCCCTGAGGTGCGGATCGGGTACTTCCCCAACCTGACGCACGCCACCGCGCTGGTCGGACTCCAGGAAGGCCTGATCGAGAAGGAACTGAACGGCACCAAGATCAAGCCGCAGTCCTTCAACGCCGGCCCGTCCGAGATCGAAGCCCTCAACGGCGGCTCTCTCGACATCGGTTTCATCGGCCCCTCGCCCTCCATCAACGGCTACGTGAAGTCCAAGGGCTCGAACCTGCGGATCATCTCCGGTTCCGCCTCCGGCGGCGTCAAGCTCGTCGTGAACCCGGACAAGATCAAGACCCTGGACGACCTCAAGGGCAAGAAGATCGCCACCCCGCAGAAGGGGAACACGCAGGACGTCGCGTTCCTCAACTGGATCTCCGAAAAGGGCTGGAAGGTCGACCCCGAATCCGGCAAGGGTGACGTCTCCGTCGTCCGCACCGACAACAAGGTGACCCCGGACGCGTTCAAGCAGGGCTCGATCGACGGCGCCTGGGTGCCGGAGCCCACGGCCTCCAAGCTCGTCTCCGACGGCGGCTCCGTCCTCCTCGACGAGACCGCCCTGTGGCCCGACAAGAAGTTCGTGATCACGAACATCATCGTGTCGCAGAAGTTCCTCAAGGAGCACCCGGACGTCGTCGAGGCCGTGCTGCGCGGCACGGTGAAGACCAACGAGTGGATCCACGCCAACCAGGACGAGGCCAAGGCCTCCGCCAACGCGCGCCTCGCGGCCGAGGGTGGCAAGCCGCTCGACGCGAAGGTCATCGACCCGGCGTGGCCCAGCATCGCCATCACCGACGACCCGCTGGCCGCCACGCTGAAGACGCAGTCGGAGTGGGCGGTCAAGGCCAAGCTCATCGAGCAGCCCGACCTGGCCGGGATCTACGACCTGACGCTCCTGAACAAGGTGCTGAAGGCCGCCGGCAAGCCCGAGGTCTCCGACGCCGGTCTCGGCGCCAAGTAACCCCGCGATCCCGCAATCCCAGGAGGTGACGACCATGGCCACCACGCTTGCCAAGGCTGCCGAGGGCTCCGCCCTGGAGCGCACCCACGCCGCCCGCATCGAGCACGTCTCGAAGTCCTTCTCCGGCCCGGCCGGATCGCAGCTCGTCCTGGACGACATCAGCCTCGATGTCGCTCCCGGCGAGTTCGTCACCCTCCTGGGTGCCTCGGGGTGCGGGAAGTCCACGCTGCTGAACCTGGTCGCCGGCCTGGACAAGCCGTCCGCGGGGTCCATCGAGACCCCCGGCGGCCGTCCGGCGCTGATGTTCCAGGAGCACGCCCTCTTCCCGTGGCTGACCGCGGGCAAGAACATCGAACTCGCCCTGCGCCTGCGCGGGGTGGCCAAGGCCGACCGCCGCCTTGAGGCGGAGCGGCTGCTGGAGCTGGTCCGCCTCGGCGGCGCGTACGGCAAGCGCGTGCACGAGCTGTCCGGCGGCATGCGCCAGCGCGTGGCCCTGGCCCGGGCGCTCGCCCAGGACAGCCGGCTGCTGCTGATGGACGAGCCGTTCGCCGCGCTCGACGCCATCACCCGGGACGTGCTGCACGGCGAACTCACCCGCATCTGGGCGGAGACGGGGCTGTCCATCCTCTTCGTCACCCACAACGTGCGCGAGGCCGTCCGCCTCGCCCAGCGCGTGGTCCTGCTCTCCTCCCGGCCCGGCCGGGTCGCGAAGGAATGGACCGTGGACATCCCGCAGCCGCGCCGCATCGAGGACGCGGACGTGGCGGAACTGTCCCTGGAGATCACTGAACACCTGCGTGGGGAGATCCGCCGCCATGGCCAGCACTGACACCACTTCGAAGGCCACGGGCAGGACCGACGACCTGGCCGGCCTGGAGGCGGGCCTCGACGCCCTCGACGCGGTCCAGACCCACCGCACCCCGGTCCGGGAGATCCTCGTCAAGAAGGTCTTCCCGCCGGTCCTGGCCGTGAGCCTGGTGCTCCTGGTCTGGCAGGTCCTCGTCGCGACGCACGTCACCGAAGAGACCAAGCTGCCCGCGCTGTCCGCGGTGTGGGACAGCCTGTCCGACATGTGGCTCAAGGGCACGCTGCTGGAGGTCGTCTGGACCAGCGTCTCCCGCGGTCTGCTCGGCTTCCTGCTGGCCCTGGCCATCGGCACGCCGCTGGGCCTGCTCGTCGCCCGGGTAAAGTTCGTCCGCGCCGCGATCGGCCCGATCCTGCAGGGCTTGCAGTCGCTGCCGTCGGTGGCCTGGGTGCCGCCGGCCGTCCTGTGGTTCGGCCTGAACGACGCGATGATGTTCACGGTGATCCTGCTGGGCGCCGTCCCGTCCATCGCCAACGGCCTCGTCTCCGGCATCGACCAGATCCCGCCGCTGTACTTGCGGGCCGGCCGCACCCTGGGGGCCACCGGTCTGGCCGGGGCCCGGCACATCGTCATGCCGGCCGCGCTGCCCGGCTACCTGGCCGGACTGAAGCAGGGCTGGGCCTTCTCCTGGCGCTCGCTGATGGCCGCCGAGATCATCGCCTCCTCGCCCGATCTGGGCCTGGGCCTGGGCCAGCTCCTGGAGAACGGCCGCAACAACATCGACCTGCCGGGCGTGTTCCTCGCGATCATCCTGATCCTGGTCGTCGGCATCGCCATCGACCTGCTGATCTTCAGCCCGGTCGAGCGGTGGGTGCTGCGCAGCCGCGGCCTGCTGGCGAAGAGCTGATCGCCATGGACCGCGCCCTCCTGGTCATCGCCCACGGCAGCCGCGACCCGCGGCACGCGGCGACCGTGCACGCCCTGACGGGGCGCGTGCGGGCGCTGCGGCCGGGGCTGCGCGTGGAGACGGCCTTCCTGGACTTCAACACCCCGACGGTGGGGCAGGCCCTGTCCTCGCTCTACCTGTCCGGCGTACGGGAGGTCGTGGCGCTCCCGCTGCTGCTGACCCGCGCCTTCCACGCGAAGTCCGACATCCCGGCGGCGCTCGCCGAGTCGACCTCGCGCCTGCCGGGGCTGTCGGTGCGGGTGGCGGACGTCCTCGGGCCGTCCCCGCTCCTGTTGACCGCCCTGGAACGCCGGCTCACCGAAGCCGGCCTCACCCCGGCGGACCGCGCCACCACCGCCGTGGTGCTCGCGTCCGCCGGCTCCTCCGACCCGGAGGCGATCGCAGCGATCGCTGAAACCGCGCGGGAGTGGCGGCGCACCGGTTGGTGTGCCGTGCGGCCTGCGTTCGCCTCCGCCGCACTGCCCCGTACGGAGGACGCCGTACGGGCCCTGCGCGCCGAGGGCTTCGAGCGGGTGGCCGTGGCCCCGTACGTCATCGCCCCCGGCCGTCTCCCGGACCGCATCGCGGCCGGCGCCGGCGCCGCGGGCGCGGACGTCGTCGCCGAGGTCCTGGGCGCGGCCCCGGAACTAGCCCGGCTGCTGCTGCGCCGCTTCGACGCGGCCGCGACGGCGGCGGCGGCCCGGCTGCCGGCCCTGACGGCGTAGCTCAGGCCGTCGCAGCCCTGCGGCGGCGGGCCGACAGGGCCCGGGCGTACAGCAGGTGGACGATCGCTTCGGCGGCGAGCAGCAGGACCACCAGCCAGGGCGCCAGTGCGTCCGAGACCGCTGCGACCAGGACCGGAACGGCGATGCCGAGCACGATGATGACGAACAGCCCGACCCGCTCGACCAGGTGCCCGGTGTCGAGCCGTCCCGGGACACCGCGGCCCCGGGCGGTGAGCAGCAAGACCATCTCGGCGGCGATCAAGGCCGCCCACACGGCGTACTGCCAGGGCGCGGGAACGGCCGCCGAGGCCGCCCACAGGAGCCCGGAGAGCAGGCAGTAGCTCAGCGGCCGCCAGCGGGGGACCCGGTGCGGGGCGGGGAAGCGGGTGGCGGGCCACCAGAGGCCGAGGAGGACCAGTCGGGTTCCCGCGTACCCCAGGGCGTACACCGCGCCGCGGGTGCTGTCGGCCTCGGGTACCGCCGCGGCCATGGCGGCCAGGCAGAGCATGGCGAAGAGCATCAGCAGCCGGCGCCGGGCGCCGTCGTCCTCGAAGAGGTTCGCCGAGACCGTCAGGTTGATCCACATCCACCAGGGCGGGAAGAAGAGTCCGAGGAAGACGGCGAAGTCCCGCAGTCCCGGGTCGCCGTGCAGCTCGTGCGAGAGCTGGGCGGCGAAGGCCACGAAGACGAGGTCGAAGAACAGCTCGAGCCAGGCGGCGTGGCGGCTCTCCCGCTCGCGCGGCGCCGCCGCATCCAACGCACTCATCGGGGCTTTCCGTCCGGGGTTCGCGTACGAACTCCGAGCCTGCCCCCGCCCCCGCCCCCGCCGCTCCCAGCACCGGCGCACCGCCGGGTCATCCGGACGGGCCAAGAGCGTCCGCGGTGTCCGCGGCGCACCCCGGCCCGGGCGGGGTCAGGGCAGGGTCCAGATCCGGGTGGTCACCAGGTAGAAGGCCACGACCCAGAAGGCGAGCAGGAGGGTGACGATCCCGATGCCGATGAGGTTGCTCCTGGCCGGCGCCTCGTCCGGCGACGGGCGCAGCCACCGCCCCAGGAGCGGGTTCACGTAGTAGGGCATCGTCAAGAAGCTCATGACGAGGCTCGACAGCAGGTTCCCCACGAGCAGGCCCAGCCAGAGCGGCATCTTCAGCGGTGACGTGGCGAGCGCCAGGAGGACCACGGTCGGGTACAGGCCGACCCAGACCGCGATGGCGGTCTTGGTGACCGAGGGCGGGGGCGCCTCCCTGCCGTTCTCCTCGAAGGCGAACCAGCTGCCGAAGGAGTTGTCAATCGTGCGCAGTTTGAAGTCGAACTCCTTTCCCTCGGCGAGGACCTTGTGCCTGCGGTCCGAGGTCAGCCAGGCGTCGAGGTGTTCGGCGTTGTCGAACCGGTACAGGGTGGTCCACTCCTCCTGGACCCCTTCGATGGGCGGGAAGAACTCGCTTCCGCGGAAGCCTTCGAACCTGCTCTCCTCCTCGGTCATCCGGCGCTGCCACGCGAGGAAGTCCTCGACGTGCTCCGGGTGAACGCGGTGGGTGATCACCACGGTCACCAGCGGATCCTGTGCGGGGGCGTGGCCGCTGACCACCTGCTGGGTTCCGGGGCCGTCGAGGTACGCGTCGCCGACTTCGAGGAGCTCCTGCCGGGTCGAGCTGTTGATCCACGCCTGCAGGTGGGGTATCGAGTCGTACCGGTAGACCACGACCCATTCGGGTTGCAGGGTGGTCGGCGGGGCGACCTCGACGCCGAGGTACCCGTCGTACTCAGCGGCGGCGGCGTTGACGCCCTGCTGCCACCTCTCGTACTCCTGCTCCCGTCCGGGCAGTACCTTCTGGGCGATGATCGCCGTGGCCTCGGCGTCTTCCCGCTGCTTCTCGGTGTCCATGGGCTCAGGCCTTCGCGTGCGACTGCTTCGCGCCGATCCGGTCGTAGATCCGTTCCGGTGTCAGCGGCAGCGACCGGTAGCGGATCCCCGTGGCGTCCTGGAGTGCGTTGGCCAGTGCGGGGGCCACCGGGTTGATGCTGCACTCCGCCATGCCCTTCGCCCGCATCGGTCCGACGGAGTCCGCCGAGCCCACCAGGAGCACTTCGGTGCGCGGGACGTCGGCGAAGGTGGGGATGCGGTAGTTGCGCAGGTTCGGGTTGACCACGGCGCCGTTCGCGTCGAGCCGGTGGTTCTCGGTCAGTACGAAGCCGATGCCCTGGGCGACGGCGCCCTCCACCTGCCCCCGTACCTGCGCGGGGTTGATGACGACGCCGGCGTCGGCCGCCTGGACGCTGTGGAGGACGCGGATCTCACCGGTCACCCGGTGGACCGCGATCCGGAACCCGTGCGCGTTGGAGACGGCGCTGCGGGGCGATCCGTAGGCCTTGCGGGCGGCGGTGAAGCGGATGCCGCGCGCCCGTGCCAGCGCGACGAGTTCGGCCAGCGACACCCGGTGGTCCCCGCAGACGACGCCGTCGTCGTCCATCGCACACATCACGGGGTGGATGCCCGTGTGGGCGGCGGCGAACTCCAGGATGCGGTCGCGCACGGCGTTGCTCGCCCGCAGCACCGCGTTGCCCGCCACGAAGAGTCCGGCGCTCGCGAAGGCTCCGGTGTCGAATCCCGTGCGGTCGGTGTCGGACTGCACGAGGCGGATCCGCGACGGTGTGGTGCCCAACTGGTGGGCGGCGATCTGGACGTGGGCGGTCGAGGTGCCCTCGCCGAATTCGACCGTGCCGACGGCGAGCTCGTAGACGAGGTCGTCGCCGAGCGTCACCCAGGCCTCCGAGATGTGCTCGGTCGGGGGTGCGGTCTCGTGCAGGGAGGCCGCGGCGCCCGTCCCGATGAGCCAGTCCGGGCCGAGGTGCGGATCTCCGGCCGTCCGGGCCAGGGCCCGGTCCACCAGGTCGATGCACTGCGCGAGGCCGTCCTCGCCGAACGTCACGTCGTCGGGGCCCTCGTGCATCGCGACGAGCGGGTCGCCCGGCCGCACGATGTTGCGGCGGCGCAGTTCGAGCGGGTCCATGTGGAGGGCGAGGGCCAGTTCGTGCATCGCCGATTCCACGGCGAAGGCCGGCTGGGTCATCCCGTACCCGCGCAGCGCGCCGCTCGGAACGGTGTTGGTGTAGACGGAGTAGGCGTCGTACTTCTTGTTGGGGCAGCGGTAGATCATGACGGCCGCGCCGCCCGCGAACAGGGTTTCGCCGCCGTGGTTCCCGTAGGCGCCCGTGTTCGACACGTTGCGGACCTGGAAGGCGGTGAGCGTGCCGTCGGCCTTCGCGCCGAGCTTGACCGTCAGCGTCATCGGATGGCGCGGCGAGGCCGTGGTGAACTCCTCCTCGCGGGTGTACTCGAAGCACACGGGCCGCCCGGTGTCCAGTGCGGCGAGCGCGGCCAGGTCCTCGGAGATGACTTCCTGTTT
This sequence comes from Streptomyces sp. NBC_01439, assembly GCF_036227605.1. Lineage (GTDB taxonomy): Bacteria > Actinomycetota > Actinomycetes > Streptomycetales > Streptomycetaceae > Streptomyces. Next base: position 2,489,425 of record NZ_CP109487.1, read on the forward strand.
GCCGCCGAACCCGCCGCCGACGCGCTTGCAGAACACGCGGAGCTGGTCCGGGCGCAGCGCGAACAGGTGGGCGAGTTTGACCTTGGCGATGGAGGGCGACTGCGAGCTGGTGCGGACGTTGAGGCGTCCGTCCTCCATCCAGGCGATCGAGCCGTGGGTCTCCAGGTGCGCGTGCTGCACGCGCGGGGACGAGTAGGTGCCCTCGTGGATCACGTCGGCCTCGGCGAAGCCCGCGTCCACGTCTCCGACGTGCGAATGGATCTCGAGCAGGACGTTGTGGACGGGGTCGCGGACGAAGGGGTCGTCCGCCCCGTGGATCTGCGGAGCTCCGTCGGCCATGGCCTCCTCGGGGTCGAACACCGCGGGCAGCGGCTCGTACTCGACGACGACGCTGCGGCAGCCCTCCTCCGCTGCGCCGGGCGTGTCGGCGACGACCGCGACGACGCGCTGGCTGACGAAGCGGAGCGTCCGGTCGAGGATGAGGGTGTCGTCCGGGTCGACCAGGTGGTCGGTGTGGATCGCCGTGGTGAAGCGTCTGCGCGGCACGTCCTCCCAGGTGTAGACCCGGTGTACGCCGGGAACCGCGAGGGCGGCGCTCTTGTCGATCGACAGGATCCGGGCGTGGGCGTGCGGTGAGTGCAACACCTTCACGTGCAGCATGCCCTCCATGTGGGTGTCCATCGTGAACTCGGCTCGGCCGGTCACCACGTCGTTGGCCGCGGGGGCTCCGACGCTCGCCCCGACGGCCCTTCCCGGCGCGGCGCTCTCCACGCCGACGACGCCCCGCACGGCGTCCTCGATCCCCCGGTAACCGGTGCAGCGGCAGAGGTTGCCCTTCAACGCCCGCGGCAGATCGGCCTTCTGGGACTCGGTGAAGGTCGCCGAGGTCATGATCATTCCGGCGGTGCAGAAGCCGCACTGGAATCCGGGGGCGTCACGGAACTGCCGCTGCATCGGATGCAGGTTGCCGGGCGAGCCCAGCCCCTCGATGGTGGTCACCTCGCGGCCGTCGGCGCGGAAGGCGGGGGTGATGCAGCTGTGTACGGGGCTGCCGTCCAGCCATACCGTGCAGGCACCGCAGTCCCCCGCGTCACAGCCCTTCTTGACGCCGTAGTGGCCGAGCGAGCGGAGGAAGGTGCGCAGGCACTGTCCGGGCGCCGGCTCCTCGCCGAAGCTCCTGCCGTTCACGCGGTACGTCATGTCGGGCTCCCGGACGCGAGTTCGCGGCGGATCTCCTCGGCGAAGTGCTTCGTCAGATGGCGGCGGTAGCCGGGAGTGCCGTTGGGATCGTCGAACCAGACGTCGGTGGGGATGACGTCGATGCTCTGCTGCAGGGTCGGGGCGTCGGGCAGGGTGTCGAAGACCATGCGCACGGGTCTGGTGGTGCCGGCGGTGACGGTGAGCAGCAGGTCGTCGTTCCCGGGCGTGTGCGTACCGACGAGGAACACCGTCGAGCGGCCTAGTCGGGTCAGGGTGAACCGGCGGTGCACGGCGCGTTTGCGCAGGGCGTGGACCGGGATCTCGATGCGTCGCAGGACCTCCCCGGGGGCGAGGACGTTCTCGTGGTTGCCCGTCACGAAATCGAGGGCGTCGACGGTGCGCGTCGTCCCGTCGGGGGCCCACAGTTCGTAGCGCGCTTCCAGTGCGACCGTCAGCGTGATCATGGGGCCGGCCGGCAGCGACATGCAGATGTTTCCGCCCACGGTCGCCGCGTTCCAGACCTTGAACGAGGACAGGAACGCCTCGCAGGCCGTCCCGAACAGGGGGCCGGCGGTCCAGTCGGCCGGGGGCCGGAAGGCGTAGAACTCGCGGATGGTGCAGGTGGCACCGATTTCGAGGCCCTTGCCGGTCGGGACGAGGGGGTCCCACCGCAGGGTGGTCAGGTCGACCAGGCGGCGCAGATCCGGCTGTTCCACCGAGAACAGCCATGTCCCGCCCGCGAGCCAGGCATCGCCCTCGCGCCAGTCGGCGCCAGGCCGGTCGGGGGGACGCCGGACGACTTCGGTGATCGTGTTGAGGTCCACGGGGATCGCGCTCCCTCACGACGGCAGCGGTGTGACGGCCCGTCCACCGACCTCCGGTGCGCGCGGGCGGCGTCACGACCTCGGCCGACCGCATCACATGCACGTCGAGGACCGGGGTCTGCCACGGGACACCGCCGGTTCGACCCTCGGTCGGATCCGGTTCGAATCCGGTTCGAATCCGGTCGCTGCGGTCGGTCGCTTCGCCGAGAACCGGCGGACGTAGGGACTCCCTTTCAGCGTATCCCCGACCGGGCCCGCACCGCCAAGCGCAGCCGCGGGGTGCCGGCTCCGGGCGCGGGCCACGCGGCGCAGCCTCCGAAGGGAACCGGCTAGGCCCTGTCGTCAAAGTCCCTCCCCCAGCTACCGCTGGGAGGTGCCCCCGGGCCCGCGCTACTTTGACGACAGGACCTAGGCCCGGGCCGCCGCCTCGTCCGCGAGCGCGGTCAGGTCCTCCACGGACATCGCGCCCGGCGGCAGGCCCTGGCGGGCGAAGATGTTCGCCGCGTGCCGCAGCACGTCGTTGACCGGGGTCGGCACCCCGTGCAGCCGGCCCAGCAGGGAGATCTCCCCGTTGAGGTAGTCCGCCTCCACCGATCCCGTACCCCGTGCCAGGCTCTGCCAGGACGAGCCGCCCCGCACCCCTGCCGGCTGGTTCACCTTGCCCTCGCGCGCCAGCGCCTGCTCGGCGTCCGAGGCGTAGGGGATGCCCGCCGCGACGAAGGCCGCCTTGCCCTCGCGGACGGCCCGTAGGAGCAGCGCCGCCTTCGCCGGGTCGGGTTCCGGTCCGGTCGTCGCCTGGATCGCGTTGCCCAGGTTCCCGAGCAGCTTCGCGTGCTTCCACCGCATCACGTCCTCGGCCTGCGGCGCCCCGAAGCCGGCCTTGCCGAGGTCCGCCACGACGGCCCGGGACAGGGCGTCGGTGCCGCCCGCCGCCCGGCCCACGTGCAGGACGCCGGTCAGCGGCTCGCACAGCGCCGAGACCGCGCCCGGCTCCAGGAAGGTGGCGGGCAGCCATACGCACACCCCGTACACGCGCGCGAAGCGCCGTAGCGCGAGCCGCTCGCTCTCCACGCCGTTCTGTGCGCACAGCACCGGGAGCCGCTGCGCGGCCGTACCGCCGCCCACGACCTCCGCGTCGCCCCACGCATCGAGCGCGGCGATGGCGTCCTGGGTCTTCACGGACAGCAACAGCACGTCGTCGGGTCGCAGTTCACCCAGTTCGTCCGGGCCGGTGACCACGGGCAGCCGGTGCACCCGGGTCCCGTCGGCCGTCGTGAGCCGCAGCCCGTCGTCCCGCAGGGCCTGCGCGTGCGCGCCGCGGGCGACGAGTACGACCTCGCCTCCCGACTCCGCGAGCCGTCCGCCGATGGTGGCGCCGACCGCGCCCGCGCCGATGATGATGTACCGCATGCCACGAGCCTGGCACATCCGGCCCGCCGGGTCGCCCCCGGGGCACGGCGAACTGCCGCGCCTGCGGGAGAAGGCGCCCTACGCGTGGTGGTTCTGCCAGCCGAAGGGATCCCTCCGGACGATGTTCAGGAGATCCTCCGTGAATTGCACCTCGAAGAGGGAGTCCCGGAAATCCTCCGTCACCAGCTTGGAGTTGATCGCGACGGCGGGGGTGCCCGGTCCCATCGGGTCGTCCCCCGTCCGCTGGTACGCCGCCTGCGAGGCGATGACGAAGTCCTGGTACTTCATGGTGGACACCGCGGTGTCGAAGGCCTCGCCGCGCAGCCCGGGCACCTGTTCGGCGAGCGCGAGCAGACGCTCCGTGGTGAAGCCGCCCGATTCCTCGACCGTCGTCTGGTTCCCGATCAGCACGGCGTGGTACTCGGCGAACTTCTGCCCGTCCAGCGCGGCGCGCAGGGCGTTGACGGCGCGCTTGGAGCCGTCACCGCCCAGCCTGACGTCCCAGGTCCGGGATCCCCGCGTACGTCGCCGGCGGCTTGGCGAACGTCCCCTGCCCACAGCCGGCCGTGGCCACCGCGAGCGCACCGCACGCGACCGCGGCCGCCAACCGTCTGACCGTTCTGAACTGCATCTCTTCCCCTCCGATGAATGCCCGGACTCTAGACGTTCACCGGCCCGGGGCGCACACGTGTTTGTACGGCCCGGCACGGGGCATCGGACCCCGGGTCAGGTCGCGGTCAGCTCCACGAGCTTGGCGACGGTGTTCCAGTTGCGGGTGGTCACGTCGAGGCCCTTGACGACGGCGGGCTTGGCGAGGGCCTCGGCGAGCTTGGAGCGCCCCAGGCCGTCGGGGGCGTAGAGGTAGAGGACGCGGTCGCCGATCCGGTACTCCTCGGGGAGATACGCCGCCCCGTCGAGCGCGGCGAACCGCTCCGGGCCGGGCTGTTCGGAGCAGAAGGTGACGTGCAGCTGCTTGCCCTCCAGCTCCGCGGCCGGGAACGGACAGGCCTCGGCGACGGCGCGCAGGTACGCCCCGTCCAGCACCAGGCACGCCGCGCGGAAGCCGAAGTGGGCCTCGATGGCCGTCTCCAGCTCCCGGGCGAGCCCCACCGGGTCGGTCCCCGCACTGCTGAAGACGGCGTTGCCGCTCTGTAGGTACGTCTGCACGTCGCCGTGCCCGAGTCCTTCCAGCACGGAGCGCAGCTCCGCCATCGGGACCTTCTTGTTGCCGCCGACATTGATGCCGCGCAGCAGCGCCGCGTACTTCTTCGTCACCGTGGCCTTCTTCGTCATGGGGGCACCCTAGGGGGCGTCCGTCGCGCCTACGGCAGTTCGGCCTCGATGAGGTCGGCCGCCCGGCGCGTGCCGCCCTCGGCGGCCATCCCGGCCCGGATCTCCTCGGCGCGGGCGGCGACGGCGGGGTCGGCGACGAGGGCGAGGACCGCCTCGCGCAGGGTGGCCGCGTCCGCGTCGGCCATGGGAACGTGCCGGGCCACGCCCAGAGAGGCCAGCATGTCGGCGTTGCCGAACTGGTCGACGGCCTGCGGGACGGCGACCATCGGGGTGGCGGTGGCGAGCCCCTCCTGGCTGCCGCCGGCCCCCGCGTGGGTGATGAAGGCGTCGGCCCGGTGCAGGATGTCCAGCTGGGGGACCCAGCGGTGGACCTCGACGTCGGCGGGGACCGGGCCCAGGTCGGCCTCGTCGGTGAACTTGCCGATCTGGAGGACGAGGTACCAGTCGGGTAGGTCCGCGAAGGCCTCGATGCAGGCGCGGTAGAAGGCCGGCTGCTTGGTGAAGGCGGAGCCGAGCGAGACGAGCACGATCTTCTTGCCCTCGGCGGCCGGGGGCCGCTGCCAGGTGCCCTGGGTGGCGCTGCGGTCGCCCTGGCAGGCGCCGACGAAGGCGTACGCGGACCCGTCGACGCGGTCGGCGTGCGGCTGGAGCGCCCGGGGGATGAGGACGATGCTGCGCCGCGGGCGGCCCTGGAAGCGGTCGACGTCGTCCCCGAGGCCGTTCTCGGTGAGCCAGGCCGCGAACGCCGCGTAGTACGCCCGGCCGCGCTCGGACGCCTTCAGCTCGGCGAACATCGGCCCGGCCACCTCCTGCTCGTATCCGTCCCAGGCGACCAGGTTCGGGGAGAGCGAGACGGCGGGGACGCCCCAGCGGTGGGCGAGCACGGGCGCCGGATAGGAGGTGATGTCGTGGAGCACGAGGTCCGGCTCGTCGCCCTCGAAGGCGGCGGCGAGCTGCGGGAGCGCCTGGACCGCGTCCTTCAGGAACGGCTCCAGGTGGTCGATGAGCTCGGTGCCCCAGGCCTCCGGCTCGTCGTCGGTCGGGAGGGTGGAGGTGTAGACGACGGGCGAGGCGCCGGTCTCCGCGACCCTCTCGGCGAAGGAGGCGGGGACGGCGTAGCTGACGCGGTGGCCCCGCGCCACGAGTTCGCGGATCACCTCGATGCTCGGGTTCACGTGCCCGTGGGCGGCGATGGAGAACATGGCGATGTGGGCGGGCTTGGCTGCGGTCATGATCGAACGATAGGCGAGACGATACGTCTCGTGCAACTTGTTTCCCGCGACTCAGGACGACGCGGTACCTCCTGCCCCACCCGTCCCACCGGCCGCACCCGACGCCCCGTTCGGGCCGGACGGGGCGTCCGGCCCGGACGGGTGATCCGATCCCGTCATGCGGTCGACGTCGACGTCGAGCGAGTCCAGCCAGGCCAGTGCCGCGAAGAACCGCGGCGAGGAAACCCCCGGCGGCCCCTCCGCCGCCGACCGGCCGGGCGCCCGCCCGCCCAGCGGATTCGCGGCCTCCGCCGGCGCCGCACCCACCTGATCCGCCACCTCCCGCATCCGCGTGGCCACCCCGGCCGCCCGGCCGTCCAGCCGGACGCTGTTCGCCGGCCCCACCGCCGGACCTCCGCGGACGAACAGCCGACGCGAGCCCCACAGCACGTGGTGGCCCGACATCATGGCCGCGTGCCAGTCCGTCCGGGGGTTCTCGGACGTCCGGGGCTCGTTCTGGTGCTGCGCGAACGCGGACTCCGCCATCGTCAGCGCGTGCTGGAGCGGCCCGTCGTCGGGAACGTGCCCCGGCCCGCCCTCCACCACGGCCGCCGTGGTGCGCTCGACCGTTTCGGCCTCCGTCGCCAGCAGCAGGGCGACCGCCCGGTGCAGCTCCCGCTGCGCCCCGCGCGGCCAGGCGAGCACCCCGAACACGACGCCGATCAGGCTGCCGATGATCACGTCCAGGATCCTGACCTCGGCCAGCTGCCAGGTCACCGGTGCCAGTTGGGCGAAGACGAAGGCCACCGTGAGGGTGAACAAACCCTGGGCCCAGCCCACGCCCCGGACCGGCCCCACCCGGAAGGCGGTGAGCATCACGAACGGCAGGGCGACGGCGTAGACGGTGGTGTGTCCGCCGATCAGGGCCAGCAGCAGCCCCGTGGCCAGGGCGCCGAGCAGGGTGCCGGTGATCGCCACGCGTACGGTCGCCCGCGTCTGGGCGGCGGTGGTCCGGGTCAGGCTGAGGACGGCCAGCATCGCCCAGAAGCCGTGGGGCAACGAGTCCACCCCCGCGATCGTGCGGGCGGCCGCCAGTGCGAGGCCGATCCGGACGGCGTTCTGGAAGTACACCGAGCGCGGCCCGGCGTGTCCCGCCAGCCGGTGCCACCACAGGCTCGGTGCACGTTTGCCCGCGTACCAGAACCGGCCCGAGTCGACGTCCTCGGGCATCCGTGCGCGCCGGCCCCGTACCGCCAGCTCGGACGCCGTCGCCAGGGCCACCGCCGCGTCCGTCACCTCCAGCAGCGCCGCCCGGCGCCGCCCCCGCGCGGCGGTCGCGGGCGCCTCGCGCGCGGCCGACGCGGCGGCCTGCTCCCGTAGGCGCCGCAGGGCGTCGGCCGCTTCGGTCTCATCGGCGCGACCGTCGAGCAGGGCGGCGCTCTCGCTGACGGCCCGGCCGACCGCGGTCAGGATCTCGGACTCCTGCGCCATCGGCACCGGACCCGGGGGCGGAGGTGGTGGCGGAAGGATCACGAGGCGGGCGAGGAGCGTGCGGGCCGCCAGGCCCACATGGGACAGGGCGCGGTCCCGCAGGCCCGGCCCGGCGGGACGCTCGGCCTCGTCGGTCCGGAAGGGCCGCAGCGACTCGCCGGCCGCCCGGGCCGTCTCCGCCGAGGCGGCGGACAGCGCGTACGGGGCGCGGCCCAGCTCGGCTACGCAGCGGGCGGCGGTGTCGGACGCTCCGGCGGCCAGCCGCCGGTAGGTGGGCCCGGGCTCCTCGGGCAGGACGAAGAGCTCCGCGAGGATCAGCAGCAGCAGGCCGAAGGTGGCTCCCAGGAGCCGTTCACCCAGGGTGCCGGGGGCATAGGGCGGGAAGCACGGCAGGATGTAGAGCAGCTGCAGCCCGGGCGCGGCGCCCGCCGCGCGGGGCCCGGCCGCCGCCACGAAGGCCAGGAAGAAGCCGATCAGCAGCATGCCGACCACGGCGCTCCAGGTCCGGATCGCGAGGAAGGTGCCGAGCGTCAGCAGCACCCAGGCCGTGGGGGTCGCCCTGACCATGACGGCCGCGCGCTGGCGCCCGGTGCCGGGGATGTGGGAGAGGGCCGCCATCGACACCGCGGCGAACAGCGCGTACGTCGCCGCCACCGGCCGGTCCAGTGCGTACAGGCACACGAAGAACGAGGCGCACGCGGCGAGGGTGGTGCGCAGGGCGCGCCGCGTCACGACCGAGGGGCCCCGGTCGGCGCGTCCGTCGTGTTCGGCGCACATGACTCCAGGATCGGGCCACCTGCCGGAAGCCACCACATACTGGCGGGCAGCAGCGGATCCACGGCGAGGAACGAGAGCGGCGGCATGGACGAGGAACGCGCGAGGCACGTACTGGCGGCAGCGGGCCTGACCGGGGGCGCGCCCGGTCAGGCGGTCCTCCTCGCGTTCGGCGAGAACGCGGTCTTCGCCGTCGGCGACCTGGTGGTGAAGGTGGGCCGGGAGGCTGCGCTGGTGGAGCGGGCCGAGCGGGAACTCGCGGTGGCCGGCTGGTTCGCCGCGTCCGGGATCCCGGCGGTCCGCGCGGCCGAGCCGGAGCCGCGCCTGGTGGACGGGCACCCGCTGACCCTGTGGCACCGGCTCCCGGACGCGGTGCGGCCCGCGGGGCCCGGGGACCTGGCGGCGCTGCTGCGCCTGGTGCACGCCCTGCCCGAGCCGCCGTTCGCCCTGCCCGCGCGGGACCTGCTGGGCGGCGTCGAGCGCTGGCTGCGGCTGGCGGGGGGCGCCGTCGACCCGGCCGACGCGGCCTATCTGCGGGCCCGCCGGGACGCCTACGCCGGTGAGCTGGCGGCCCTGACGCCGCGGCTGCCCCCGGGCCCGGTCCACGGCGACGCCCTGCCCCGCAACGTCCACGTGGGCCCCGACGGCCCGGCCCTGGTCGACCTGGAGACCGTGTCGGCCGATCTGCGCGAGCACGACCTGGTGGTGATGGCGCTCTCCCGCGACCGGTACGGCCTGCCCGCCGAGGAGTACGAGGCCTTCGTGGCGGCGTACAGGTGGGACGTCCGCGACTGGGAGGGCTGCGCGGTCCTGCGCGGCGCCCGCGAAACGGCCAGCTGTGCCTGGGTCGCCCAGCACGCCCCGGCCGACCCGGGGGCCCTGGCCGAATTCCGCCGCCGCGTGGCCTCCCTCAGGGAGGGGGACCGGGAAACGCAGTGGCACTCCTTCTAGGCCGGTCTTGCCGGTCAGGCCCGCCCGGAGCGGGCACTCGCGCAGCGGTTGCCGCCCCGGCCCGTGCCGGGGCGGCAGCGTTGTGGGTTCGGCGCCGCTGGGTCAGACCGCTTTCCCCTGACCACCTGGGCCCGAGCCCGGACCCGCGCCCGCGCCCGCCAGTACCGGTTCCGCCGCCACGGAGGGTTGCGCCGGAACGACGGCGGCGGCCGCGGCGGGCACCGCCGGCTCCAGGGACTGCGGCGGCCAGCGGCGCGTCATCGCCTTGGTCAGCTTGCGGCCCAGATTCTGGAACGGCACCTCCACCAGCCGGTACACCACCCAGGAGACCACCAGCAGCACCGCGGTGTACCCGGCCACCCACGACCACCGCTCGACGAACGGCATGGCGGCCAGGTGGCGGTAGTAGTAGTTGGTGTCCCAGCCGAGCTGCCACAGCAGGAACTTCTTCACCGGCCAGTGCAGCAGGTAGACCGAGAAGCTCACCGCGCCCAGCCAGGTCAGCACGCGCGGCAGCCGCCGGTTCCGCAGCAGCAGGAAGAGCCCGAACGACGCCCACGCCGCCAGGTAGGCGTTGGTCCACGCCGGCCAGGTGAAGGTCGAGGTCGCGCTCGCCACCGTGTCCCGGTTGTACATCCACCCCACCATGGCGCCCGCGGCCACCACGAAACCGACGGACATCCAGGCCTCGATGCGCTCGATCTGCCCGTGCTGCGCCCGATAGATGACCGTGCCCGCGAACATCGTCGCGAGGATGGTGAAGGTCTCGAACGCGGGCACCCGACCGTTGGTGAACACCAGCAGCAGGCCGAACCCGCCCAGCAGCAGACCACCGATCCGGGCCAGCGCCGCATTGCCGCTCATCATGCAGGCCACGCCCGTGACCACGACGAGCACGGCGGCAGCGACGAGGTGGTTGAGCTCCGCATCGGTGTGGGTCAGGCTGTACGACGGAACCCAGACGCCCAAAACGAGCGCGACCCCCGCCGCCGCGACGGCGATCGGCGTGGTGCGCCGGTGCCAGGCGACCGTGAAGAGGCTGCTGACGAAGAAGTAGAAGAGCATCTCGTACGTGAGCGTCCACGTGATGCCGAGCGCATTCACCACGCCCAGCATGTCCGACAGCATCAGGCCGTTGCCCGCCAACCAGAGCTTGTCGTGGTTGTAGTCGTCGAAGCTCAGGACCTGGTAGTCGTTCGGCAGGAGGAACTCGGCGAGGAGCATGGTCACGATCAGCGCCGGGTAGATCCGGAAGATCCGGCCGATCCAGAAGGCCCGGACGTCACCGCGGCGCTCCAGCGAAGCCGGGATGATGTATCCGCTGACGATGAAGAACGCGATGACCCCGTAGAAGCCGAGGTCGAAGTGGGCCGCGATGGCGCCGCCGTTGGGGACCAACCTCATGATCTCGAAGTGGTGGGCCGCCACGGCCAGCGCGGCGATCCCACGGAGCGCGTCCAGCCAGCCGAGCCGGCTTCCCGGCGCGGCGGCGCGTTCTCCCCGCCCGGCCCTCCATGCTCCCCACCGAGCCGGCAATCCCTTGGTAATCATCCGGCGGACACTAGCCCATGCGCAGCACCCGGCCGCGCCAGGGCCCCGTGTGCGGGTTCCGGTCCTTCAAGACCGTCTTGCCGTTCCGCCGCGGCCGCCCCCGCACGGGCCGAGGCAGCGGCGGCCGCACCCGTTCCCCGTCGTCATCGGAGGGTGCGGGCGACGCATCGCGACACCGTGATCGACGACACAAGATGACTTTGACTACACCCCTGGGGGGTGTCCTGCCGATCAGGCCGGGACCAGGCCCCGCAGCGGCCAGGCCTCGTCGATCACCGCGTCCGGAGTGCCCTGGCGGCGCAGGTACGACTGGAAGTCCCGGGCCCAGCGGGCGTGCCAGGTGCTCTGCCGCGCGTGCAGGTCGGCCGGGGTGAGCGTGGCCACCTCCGGATGCCGCTCGGCTATCGCCCGGGCGACCTGGACCGCGGCCAGTGCGTCCGCCCCGGCGTCGTGCGCGTCGTCGAGGGTGACCCCGTACACCCCGCAGACCGCCTCGAGGGTCCGCTTGCCCCGCCGGTAGCGGTCCACGGCCCGGTCGATGGTCAGCGGGTCCACCACCGGCCCGGTCTGCGCCCCGCCCAGCCGGTCGGCCAGCGAGGGCAGCCCGTGCCGGGCCAGCTCGGCCGTCAGCAGGGTCAGGTCGAAGGCCGCGTTGTACGCGACCACCACCGCGCCGGCGCGCCAGTGGCCGGCCAGGGCCTCGGCGACCTCGTCCGCGACCTCGCGCACCGGACGCCCCTCGGCGACCGCGCGCTCCGTGCTGATCCCGTGGATCGCCGAGGCTCCTTCGGGGATCGGTATCCCCGGGTCCGCGAGCCAGCCGCGCCGCTCGCGCACCGCCCCGGCCCGCACCTCGACCAGGGCCGCCGTCACGATCCGCGATTCCCCCGGCTCCGTGCCGGTCGTCTCCAGGTCGAATCCGATCAGCACACCGCCGTGCCAGTCCCCCATGCCGTGCCAGTCCTCCACCCCGTGCCCCTCCCCCGTACAACGCCTTCGGTCAACGGGTTTCAGCCTGCCACGGGCCACTGACAGCCAGGCTCCCGGGGCCGCCGGGGCGTGGATCAGATGCCCAGGGTCAGCCAGCCGAAGGTCTGCCGGTAGGCCCGGCCCAGCAGCGCGCGGCCGCGCAGGCCGGCCCGCCAGGCGAACACCGACGCGAGGAGGTGGACGACCGCGACGGGCCCGCCGACCCACAGGGCGGCGGCCGCCGGACCCCCGAACCAGCCGACGACCACGGCGGCGACGAGCACCACGCACAGTCCGATGTGCCCTTCGCCCGGGTCGAAGCGGAACAGCTCCGCCCGGGCCTCCCGGCCCTCCCTCAGCCCCGCCTCGTACCGCTCCCGCGCCTTCTCCGGATCCGCGTACTTCCCCTCGGGCCATGGCTCCAGCACCGTTCCCCGCCCCCCTCGTAGGTCGTGCCCCGTATGTCGTGCCCCGTCGTGCCCCGTTGCCCGTGCCCCGGTCAGGACACCGGCCGGGAGTCCCCCCACATGGACTCGAACTCTTCCCGGTACGTCGTGAACAGTCCGTGCTCCGTGTCCTTCGGCACCTCGCGCCCGCCGCCCCGCAGCACCAGGACGGGCGACTCCATGCCGCGCGCCCGCCGCAGGTACGACTGGACCACCGCGATGCCCGAGGACTGCCCCTCCACCAGGTAGGCGGTGAACCGCGGGGTCTCGTCGAAGACGTGGATCTCGAAGCGGGAAGGGTCCCGAAGACCCGCCCGGACCCGGCGGACGTGCAAGATGTTCATCTCCACCGAGCGGCTCAGCTCGCCCTTGCGCAGTCCCAGTTCCCGCTCGCGCCGCTTCACGGCGCTGCTCGCCGGGTTCAGGAACAGCAGCCGCACCCGGCACCCGGCCTCCGTGAGCCGGACGAGTCTTCGCCCCGAGAAGTTTTGGACCAGCAGGTTGAGCCCTATGCCGATGGCGTCGAGCCGTCGCGCGCCCCCGAAGAGGTCCTCGGCCGGGAGCTGGCGCTGCAGCCGTACCCGGTCGGGGTGGACCGAGATGACGTCCGCGTACCGGTCACCCACCAGGTCCTCGACGGCGTCGATCGGCAGCCGCTCCGCGGAGGGGCTGCCGGAAACCCCGCCCAGCACCTCCAGCAGGCGCGCCGAGGCGCGCTCCGCCTGCTCCAGCACGGGCCGTGACAGCGCCCGGTTGCGGGAGACGACGTTGCGGGTGACCTCCAGCTCGTCCAGGGCCAGCTCGATCTCGCGCCGGTCGTCGAAGTACGGCTCGAAGCACGGCCAGTGTTGGACCATCAGTTCCCGCAGCTGGGGCAGGGTCAGGAAGCTCAGCACGTTGTCGTCGGCCGAGTCGAGCAGGTAGCCCTTGCGCCGGCTGACCTCGCGCACGGCCACGGCCCGCTGCACCCACTCCTGCCCGGCGGGCCCGGCGGCCGCGACGACCCAGTCGTCCGCGCCGTGCACCGGTTCGTAGATCGGCCGGAGCACCGCCCCGACCACCGCGCGCAGCCGCTGTTCGATGAGGTTCAGCCAGATGTAGGCACGGCCGGCCCGCTGTGCCCGGGTCCGGACCTCGCTCCAGGCCTCCGCGCCCCAGTCCAGCTCCACGCCGGCCCCCGCGCTCCCGGCCGCCGCCGGCCCGCCCGCCAGGGAGACCGCCCCGGCCGGGATCCCCGCGGGCGTCCCGCCGGGGACACCCCCCGGGTCGTCCGCCGGACCACCCTCGTGACTGCCGTCACCAGGGGGCAGCTCCAGACCTCCCGAGCTCACCCGTGCACCGCCTTCTGCGTCTGGACGCCCGTCTCCAGTGATCACGGAAGGGTACTCCGCGCACACGGCCGGGTGCAGCCCGACGGCCCGTACGGGGACTGTCCGTTGACCCATTATCCGATGCGCACACAGTCCGCTGACCCGCATATCAGCTCTGCGGGTCACCCGGTAGGACCCCTCCCAAGTCCGCGCTTGCGGCCCCTCTTTCGGGGAAGATCTGGCAGGGGCTTGGGTCCACGCCGGGTCAGCCGGGACATCTTCGGGCAACGAGGGAAGAGTCGTTATCTATGCAGGTCTGGCCGGGACAGGCGTATCCGCTGGGTGCCACGTACGACGGCGCCGGCACCAATTTCGCGGTCTATTCGGAGGCCGCCCGACGCATCGAGCTGTGTCTCCTGCACGACGACGGGTCGGAGTCCGCCGTGGAGCTGCGCGAGACGGACGCCTTCGTCCGCCACGCGTACCTGCCCGGCGTCATGCCGGGCCAGCGCTACGGGTTCCGGGTGCACGGCCCGTACGAGCCCGAGCGCGGACGGCGCTGCAACGCGGCAAAGCTGCTGCTGGACCCGTACGCGCGGGCCATCAGCGGCCGGGTCAGCTGGAACGAGGCGGTGTACGGCTACCACTTCGGCCGGCCGGACTCCCGCAACGACCTGGACTCCGCCCCGCACACGATGAGCTCGGTGGTGGTGAACCCGTACTTCGACTGGGCCAACGACCGGCCTCCGCGTCACGAGTACCACCACACCGTGCTGTACGAGGCCCACGTCAAGGGGCTGACCATGCACCATCCGGACCTCCCCGAGGAGCTGCGCGGCACCTACGGGGCGCTGGCGCACCCGGCGGTCATCGGCCACCTCGCCAAGCTCGGGGTGACGGCGCTGGAGCTGATGCCGGTCCACCAGTTCGTCAACGACCACCGGCTGGTCAACGACGGGCTGAGCAACTATTGGGGCTACAACACCATCGGCTTCTTCGCCCCGCACAATGGCTATGCCTCGGGCGACCGCGGTCAGCAGGTGCTGGAGTTCAAGTCGGCGGTCCGGGCCCTGCACGAGGCGGGCATCGAGGTGATCCTCGACGTGGTCTACAACCACACCGCCGAGGGGAACCACCTGGGCCCGACGCTGTCCTTCCGGGGGCTGGACAACGCCTCGTACTACCGGCTGGCGGACGATCCGCGCCATTACACGGACACCACCGGCACCGGGAACTCGCTGCTGATGCGCTCCCCGCACGTGCTCCAGCTGATCATGGATTCGCTGCGGTACTGGGTCACCGAGATGCACGTGGACGGCTTCCGCTTCGACCTGGCGGCGACGCTGGCCCGCCAGTTCCACGAGGTGGACCGGCTGTCCTCGTTCTTCGACCTGGTCCAGCAGGATCCGGTGGTGAGCCAGGTGAAGTTGATCGCGGAGCCCTGGGACCTGGGCGAGGGCGGCTACCAGGTGGGCAACTTCCCGCCGCTGTGGACCGAGTGGAACGGCAAGTACCGGGACACCGTACGGGACCTGTGGCGCGGGCAGCCGCGGACGCTCGCGGAGTTCGCGGGGCGGCTGACGGGCTCCTCGGACCTCTACCAGGACGACGGGCGGCGCCCACTGGCGTCGATCAACTTCACCACCTGCCACGACGGTTTCACCCTAAACGACCTGGTCTCGTACGACGAGAAGCACAACGAGGCCAATCGGGAGGGCAATCGGGACGGCGAGACCCACAACCGCTCGTGGAACTGCGGGGTGGAGGGGCCCACCGAGGACCCGGAGATCCTGGAGCTGCGCGAGCGCCAGATGCGCAACTTCACCGCCACCCTGATGCTGTCGCAGGGGGTGCCGATGCTCAGCCACGGCGACGAGTTCGGCCGCACCCAGCAGGGCAACAACAACGCCTACTGCCAGGACAACGAGTTGAGTTGGGTGTGCTGGCCGGAGCCGGGCAAACCGGCGCCTTCCCTGCTGGAGTTCACCCGGCGGATGGTGTGGCTGCGCCGCGACCACCCGGTCTTCCGGCGGCGCCGGTTCTTCCACGGGCGTCCGGTCGAGGGCACGCACGACGAGCTGTCCGACATCGCCTGGTTCACCCCGCACGGGGAGGAGATGCGGGCGCGGGACTGGCAGGCGCAGCACGCGAGGGCGCTGACCGTCTTCCTCAACGGGGAGGCGATCTCCGAGCCGGGCACCCGCGGGGAGCGGATCACCGACGACTCGTTCCTGCTGATGTTCAACGCGGCTGCGGAGCCGCAGGACTTCACCGTTCCGGCGGGGCACGGCGCGCAGTGGCGGCTGGTGGTGGACACGGCGCGGGCGGACGTACTGCCACCCGGCACCGGGCCGCAGTACGCGGCGGGTGACCGGGTGGCGCTGACGGGGCGGTGCCTGGTGGTGCTTCAGCGCCCGGCGTAGGTGGCGCCGCTCCCGTCCGTCGCCGCGGTGGAGCCGGTCTGCGGGCCCGGGACGCGCGCCTCGGGGGCGCGCGCCCCGGCGGTGTGCGTCCGGGCGGCGGGCAGCCGGGTGACGAGGGCGAGGAGCAGGCAGAGCGCGGCCGCCCCGACGGCCACGGCGAAGGCTCCGGCGGGCCCGTACTCCTCGGCGAGGCGCCCACAGACGACGAGTGCCGTGGCCTGCCCGGCAACCAGGCAGCTGGCGGCGAAGGCCATCGAGGTGGAGAGCCGGGCCGGTTCCACGGCCCGCTCGGTGAGTGCGAACGCGGTGATCAGGTGGGGTGCGTAGGCGGCTCCCAGCACGGTGACGACGACGTACAGCGGCCACAGGCGGTCGGTGAACAGCAGGGGCACCGAGAGCACCAGGGCCGCACCGGTCGCCACCCGCCAGCGCAGCCGCAGTCCGAAGCGGGCGGGCAGCGCGCCGAGCGAGATGCCGACGACCGCGCTGACGACGCCCATGGCGGAGTAGACGACGGCGGCCTGGTCCGGGACGCCGAGCCGGAGGGTGAGGGCGGTGATGCCCGCCTGGCAGGCGCCGAACATGGCGCCCTGGAGGGCGAGGGAACCGCGTACGGCGTGGACCACGCCGGGCGGCCGGACCCGCCTTCCCGGGAGCCGGTCCCGCGCGGGCGACCCGACCGTGACGGCGGCGGTCGGGTGCAGTGCGAAGCCGGTGCCGAAGACGGCGACGAGGCCGGCCGCGCCGGCGAGGGCGACGGCCGGGTGCACGAGGAGCGCGGCGAGTCCGACGAGGGCGGGCCCGAAGACGAAGGAGACCTCGTCGAGGGTGCCTTCGAGTGCGTGGACGGCGCCGACGACGCCTTCGTCGGCCTCGGCCCGGTGTGCCAGCGCCACCGAGCGGGTGCGCGCGAGCGGTCCGATCAGCGGTACGGAGGCTCCGGTGAGGGCGCCGATCGCGGCGAGCGCGGCGGTGGCCAGGTGCGTGAGGGCGCCGGCGACGAGGGCGGCGGTGGCCGCGGCGTTGACGGCGGCCGCGGCAAGGACGACCGGGCGCTGCCCGTGGCGGTCGGCGAGCCAGCCGAGGACGGGCCCGAAGAGGACCTGCCCGATGGAGAGGGCGCCGCCGACCGTGCCCGCGGTGGCGAGGGACCCGCTGGTCTGGGCGACCAGCAGGAAACTGCCGAACTGGGACATCGCGACGGGCAGTCGGGCGAGGAAAGAGACGAGCGGAAGTAGGGGCCCGGTCAGGGCGATGACTTTTCGATAGGTGCTGACGGTTCCAACCACTTGATCGACACTAACCCGGTGCAGTCACTCGGATGCATTGGGTCATGGCACGGAATCCGACAGGTTGGGTACGTACGTTCTCATGAGCCAGCCGCACGCGACCCCCGAATCGGAATCTGACGTTCCGACATCCGTCACTCCGACGTCGACCTACCGCCTCCAGCTGCGCCCGGAGTTCCCCTTCGCGGCGGCCGAGGCGGCCGTACCGCACATCGCCTCGCTCGGCGCATCGCACCTGCACCTCTCCCCGGTCCTGGAGGCGGTGCCCGGCTCGACGCACGGCTACGACGTCACCGACCACTCCCGCGTGCGGGCCGAGCTCGGCGGCGAGGCGGGCCTGCGGTCCCTGGCCGGGACCGCCCGGGCGCACGGGCTCGGGCTGGTCCTCGACATCGTGCCCAACCACATGGCGGTACCGACCCCGCTGCGGCTGAACCGGCCCCTGTGGGAGGTGCTGCGGGAGGGCCCCGGCTCGCCGTACGCCCGCTGGTTCGACATCGACTGGGAGGCGGGCGGCGGGCAGGTCCTGCTGCCGGTCCTGGCCGGTCCGGTGGAGTCCTGCGAGCTGCGGGTCGACGGGGAGCTGCTGCACTACGGGGAGCAGCAGTTCCCGCTGCGGGAGGGGACCTCGGGGCTGGCGCTGCCCGAGCTGCTCGCCGCGCAGTGGTACCGGCCGGCCTGGTGGCGCGAAGCCAGCTCCTCGCTCAACTACCGTCGCTTCTTCACCATTTCGGATCTGATCGGGGTCCGGGTGGAGGACCCCGAGGTGTTCACGGCCACCCATGCGAAGGTGCTGGAGCTGGTCCGGGACGGGGTTGCGGAGGGCTTGCGGATCGACCACGTGGACGGGCTGGCGGACCCGGAGGAGTACCTGCGGCGGCTGCGGGCGGCTGCGGGAGACGGCTGCTGGGTGGTGGTCGAGAAGATCCTGGCCCGCGAGGAGCGGCTGTCGTCCGCCTGGCCGGTGGCGGGGACCACCGGCTACGACGCCCTGCACCGGGTGGACGGGGTGTTCACCGACCCCGAGGGCGCCGCGGAGCTGGCGGCCCGGTACGGGGAGGCCACCGGGCTGCCCCGCTGGCCGGAGGCGGCCCGGGCGTCCGCCCGGGAGGTGCTGACCGGTGACCTGGCCGCCGAACTGGGGGCGCTGGAACGTCAGGCCGGTCCGGAACTCGTCTCGGCCGTACGGGAGTTGCTGATCGCCTTCCCCGTCTACCGGCCCTATCCCGGCGAGGTGGACCTGCCGCCGCAAGCGCTGGAGCAGGCGTCCGCGGCGGCAGGTTCCGGTGCGGTGGCCGCCGTACGGGAGCTACTGCTGCGGGATCCGGCCTTCGCCGCCCGCTTCGCCCAGACCTCGGCGGCGCTGCGCGCCAAGTCCTTGGAGGACCGTGCCTTCTACCGGTACGCGCCGCTGCTGTCGGCCACCGAGGTCGGCGGGGAGCCGGGGCGGCCGGCCGTGTCGGCGGCGGAGTTCCACGCGTACTGCGCCGATCTGGCCCGCGAGTGGCCCGCGGCCGGGACGGTCCTGTCCACGCACGACACCAAGCGCAGCGCGGACGTCCGGGCCCGGATCGCGGCGCTGTCCCAGGCGCCGGAGCTGATGGGTCGCCCCGAGGGGCCTGACCCCCAGCTGGCCTGGGTGGCCCGGCAGACCGCGCTCGGGCTCGGCCGGGTCCCCGAGGCCGGGCCGCGGCTGGCCGACGCCCTGCTCAAGGCGGTCCGCGAGGCGGCCCTGCACACCAGTTGGACCGAACGGGACGAGGAGTACGAGGCGGGCGTGGCCGGGTACGTCACAGCCCCGGTCGACCTTCCGGCGGAGCTGGCCGGGGCGGCCCGGGCGAACCTCCTCGGCATGACCCTGCTGCACCTGGCGATGCCGGGGGTTCCGGAGGTCTACCAGGGTGCGGAGACGGAGTACCGGGCCCTGGTGGACCCCGACAACCGGCGTCCGGCCCGCTTCCCCCGTCGGGCACTGGCCCACCTGGACGCGGGGGCCACCCCCGGGGACCCGGCCGAGGAGAAGCTCCAGCTCACGGCCACCCTGCTGCGGCTGCGGCGGGACCGGCCGGAGCTCTTCCGGGGCTACGCGCCGGTCCTCGCTCGGGGCCCGGCCGCCGACCACCTGCTGGCCTTCACCCGGGCCCCCGGGTTGCTGGTGGCGGCCACCCGGCTCTCCCACCGGCTGACCGCGTCGGGCGGTTGGCGGAACACCCACCTGCACCTGCCCCCCGGCACGTGGACCCGCCTCGCCCCCGCCTCCCCGCGCGCGGATCGCACCGCGTCGCACAGCGGTCCGGCCGAGGTGGCCGCCCTGCTGGACGGCCACCCGGTGGGTGTCTGGCTGCGCCGGTGATCCGGCGGAGCCGGAGCGGGCCGCCGCTCAGTGCGGCGGCCCGCAGGGGCCCGGCTCCGGCGCGGCGGCCCGGGCGCCGATCAGCTCCGCGAAGGCGGCCACGGCTCCGGCCAGCGGATCGTCGAAGGGGACGACGATGACCAGCCCCGCAGACCGCCGCCGTCGGGCTGACGGAGGCACAGGCCCGCGAGGCGGCGTACGACGACGTGGTGGTGAACACGATGCCGCTGACCGCCGTGGCCAAGGGCATGGTGCACGGGCAGGGCGGCACGGTGAAGGTGGTCGCGGAGCGGTACGGGCGGGTGCTCGGCGTGCACCTGGTGGGTCCGCACGTGTCGGAGATGATCGCGGAGAGCCAGCTGATCGTGGGCTGGGACGCGGAACCGGGCGATGTGGCGCGGCACGTCCACGCCCACCCCACGCTGTCGGAGGCGGTCGGGGAGGCCTTCCTCAGCCTGGCGGGCCGCGGTCTGCACCAGCGGTAGCCCGGACCTCCGGTGCCGCGCCCCCGGGCCTTGGCCAGGGGTTTCCCCCGGAGTTCGGGGAACTGCGGCGCCCGCGGAGCAGTAGGCGGCGGGCCCCCGGGGCATGGCATCCCTTGTGACCCTCCACCGTGACATGCGCTACCCCACACCGCGGGAACTCGGGCTCGCCGCCCGCGCTCTGGCGGACGAACACCCCGGCGAGGTCCGGCTGCGGCAAGCCGGCACCTCACGGGCCGGGCAGCCCCTGTGGGTGCTGTCCGTCGCCGCCACGGGCGGCGCCCCGGGCGGCGGGGCCGACCGCAACGTCCTCGTCGTCGCCGGGGCGCACGCCAACGAGCCCGTCGGCGGCGCCACCGCCCTCTCGCTCGCCCGGCGCGTCCTCGACGACCCGGCGCCGCGGGCCAGTTGCGGCTGGCACTTCCTGCTCTGTGCCGACCCGGACGGCGCGGACCTGCACCGCACCCCCCACCCGTACTCGCTGCTGGACTACCACCGGAACTTCTTCCGGCCGCCCGGCCCCGAACAGCCCGAGTGGGCCCCGTCCTTACTGCCCCCGGACCGACTGCCGCCCGAGACCCTGGTCCTGATGGCGCTCATCGACGAACTGCGGCCCGTCCTGCAGGCCTCCCTGCACGCCACCGACCTCGGCGGCTCCTGGGTGCAGCTCACCCGGGACGTGCCCGGCCTCGCCGAGCCGTTCGGCACATCGGCCGCCGAGCTGCGCATCCCGGTGGAGAACGGGGCCTCGGACGCGGCGGGCTGGCCCTCCCCCGGGCCGGGGATCTTCGTGATCCCGCAGCCGGGCAGCGAGGCTGCCGGGGCCTTCCACCCCGAGGACACCCGGCTGAGCACCTGGTACCACGCCCACCGCTACGCCGGCACGACCGCCATCGTCGAAGTCCCCATGTGGGCCTCCGACCTGGTGGACGATCCGACCCCGCACCCGGACCCGCCCGGCGCCCTGCGGATGCTGGCCGAGCGGCTCACCGCGGACGCCGCGCTCGTCGCCGCGGTCCGGGGCCGCGACGACGTACGGCCGGGTCCGCAGACGTCCGGGGACCCGGCCGCGGCGCCCCTGCTGCGCGCGGTGGACTGGACGCTCGCGCTGATCCCCCGGATCGCCGCCGAATGGACGGCCGCGGCTCCCGCGGAGGCCACGGCGGCGTACATCGCCAGCATCGACGCCTTCGGGCGACGGCTGTCGCTGCGCGCCGCCGCGATGCTGCTGCGGGTGCTGCGCGCCCAGGGGCATCCGGCGGCGCCCGGGCTGGACCGGCTGGTCACCGGGTGGTGCGAGGACTTCGCGGCCCGTTTCGGGGCCCGCTGGGTCCCGGTGGCCACCCAGGTGGAACACCAGTCACGGATCGTCCTGGCCGCCTACGACCGCCTCGTCGCGGCCGACCGCGCCGAACGCACGGGCTGAGCAGGCGGGCAGGCCGGGTGGGCGGCGAGCGGCGGTCAGGGCCTGGACGGGCCCGGGAGGGCGTCGGGGCCGGGTGGCGGCAGTGCCACCGGCCTGGCCCCGTCGTGGTCCTCCTCGGCGTCGTGGAGGGGGCGGGTGCCCTCGGCCGCGTCCGCCAGCCACTGCCAGACGTACGGCCGGTCGGCGTCCGGTCCCGCGGCGGGCTCCCCGCCGGAGATCCACGTCGTGAGGGTGAACCGGTGGTCCGAGAACCGTCCGCTCGGGCAGGTGGACGGCACGACCTCGTGAAAGGCGCCGGAGGGGAAGAAGACGATGGTGTCGTGCTCGGGCTCGATCGTGCGGTAGGACTCCCCCGGCCTCGCCCTGCCTTCCTCCACCACGGTGTCGTACAGGCGGAGTTGGCCGCCGCCGAACCCGCGCGGCCTGCGGTGCAGGTAGTACACGGCGGACAGCGCCGTGCCCACGTCCCGAACGCGTGAGGCGTCCGTGTGCAGGCCGAAGTGCCCGCCTTCACCGTGCGCCGTCAGGACGGTCAACGACCGTGCGAGCGACGCCCGGTGGCCGAGGACCTCCTGGACGAGCGGCAGACAGTCGGCCAGGTGTGCGCTGAACACCTCGCTGGTCACGGGAAGGACCAGCGAGTCGTGCCCCTTGCGGGACACCTGTCCGGTCAGGGGATCCAGGACGGTCCCCGCCGTGAAGTCCTCCCCCCGCGATATCGCGTACTCCAAGAGGGCGGCGGCGCGCTCCTCCCCCAGGAAGTTCTCGAAACGGCAGACCGGTGCCGGTACCGCGAGCGCGGGGGACCACCGGTCGGAGGGCGGCACGACTCGCGGGCTGATTTCCATCGGCGTGGCTGGTTC
This sequence comes from Streptomyces sp. NBC_01439, assembly GCF_036227605.1. GTDB lineage: Bacteria > Actinomycetota > Actinomycetes > Streptomycetales > Streptomycetaceae > Streptomyces. The sequence goes on from NZ_CP109487.1 coordinate 2,511,691, forward strand.
CATCGTGTATCCGCTCATAGCCCGGAACCGTACGACGGCGGCCGCCCGCGCCGAAGGAGCACGAGGGGGCGCACAGAAGTGCAGGGCGCACGCCCGCGTCGGGGCGGCCGGCGCGGCCCGGTCAGCAGGAAGCGGAACCGGGCCCGGGGGGTGTCCCGTCCTGGCCCCCGGAGGGCTCCACCCCCAGGGAATAGCGGTACTTCGGCCGCCCGGTGGCACCGAGCCGGTCGTAGAAGCGGATCGCGCCCTCGTTCCAGTCCGGGGTCTGCCACTGGACCTGGTCGAGGCCGAGCTCGTGGGCCAGGCGCGTCACGCCGCCCATCAGGGCGGTGCCGAGGCCGTGGCCGCGGGCCGCCTCCGCCAGGTAGAGGCAGTCCATGTGCAGGTAGTGCCGGGCGTCCCAGAAGGAGAACTCGGCGGAGCAGGCGGCGTATCCGGCGACCGTGCCGTCCGGGGCTTCGCCGAGGAGCACCCACAGCCGGGCGTCCTCGGCGAAGAGCTGTGGGCCGAGCCGCTCGGCGAGGTCCGGCGGGCGCGGCACCGACTTCTCGTACGCCACGTGCTCGTGGACGAGTTCGACCAGGCGGGGCAGGTCCCCGACGCGTGCGCGGCGGACGACGGAGGTGTGTTCCATGACCCCATCCTGCGCGCCGGCCCCCGGCGGCGGACCGGCGGGGCACCCGCGGAGGGTTCCCTCAGCTGGACGAGAGCCGGAAGGCCATGTTCCCGAAGCTGACCTGGTCCCCGTCGCGGACCACTGCGGAGCCGGTCACCCGGTGCCCGTTGACCGTGGTCCCGTTGGTGGAGCCGAGGTCCTTCAGCACCCACACCCCGCCCTGCAGTCTGAGCTCCGCGTGCGCCCGCGAGACCGTCTCGTGGCTGAGCCGCAGCCCGTTGCCGGGGTCGCGGCCGATCCGCAGGGCCGCCGCGCTCGGATGCGGCAGCAGCAGCTTGGGCAGGCGCTCGGCGTTCCAGGCGCGCCGGACCCCGACGGACACGGCCGAGACGCGGCCGACCCAGCCGAACAGCCGACGGGTCCAGGGGCTTTCGGACCCCTGCCGGGACTGGAGGTCGGACGTGAGCACGGCGAGGTCTTCGGAGCGGCGGGCGACCAGGGCGAGTTCCATCCGGCGCAGGAAGGTGTCGTGGGACAGCTTGCCGAGGGCCGCGCCCTCCCGGAGCTGGCCCAGCGCCCGGTCGCGCTCGGCGTCGGACAGCCGCGGCGCGGGGAAGGCGGGGATCTCGAAACTGGACGTCACAGGGTGATTGTCGGCCCGTCGGGGCCGGAGTGTCCAGAACTCCCCCGCCACGCCCCCGATGATGGGCACGATACGCATGCTGGACACCGCCGCCGACGAGGGGACCGTCCGTGCAGTTCGAGGTGTGGGCACCACTGACAGGTCACGTCGCCATGCTGCTTGACGGGGCGACGTACGACATGGCGCGCGATCCGGACCGGGACGGCTGGTGGACCGCCGGGGCCCCGGCCGCCGACGGGAGCCGCTACGGGTTCCTGCTCGACGGCGACGGCCCCCGGCCGGACCCGCGCGGGCGCCGGCTGCCCGACGGGCCCGACGGCCTGTCGGCGGTGGTCGATCTGGCGGCCCTCGCACCGCGGCCGGTGCCACCGCCGCACACCCGGCTCCAGGACGCGGTCCTGTACGAGCTGCACATCGGCACCTTCACCCCCGAGGGCACCTTCGACGCGGCCGCCGCCCGGCTCGGACACCTCACCGCCCTCGGCGTCACGCACGTGGAGCTGATGCCGGTCTGCTCCTTCGCCGGCCGGCACGGCTGGGGGTACGACGGGGTGGCGCCCTGGGCGGTGCACGAACCGTACGGCGGCCCGGCCGGTCTGGCCCGCTTCACGGCCGCCGCCCACGGGGCGGGGCTGGGCGTGGTGCTGGACGTGGTCCACAACCACCTGGGCCCGTCCGGCAACCACCTGCCTGCCTTCGGCCCGTACTTCACCGACACCCACCGCACCCCGTGGGGCTCCGCGGTGAACCTGGACGCGGCCGGCTCCGACGAGGTGCGCGCCTACCTGCTCGGCAGCGCGCTGGCTTGGCTGCGCGACTACGGGATCGACGGGCTGCGGCTCGACGCCGTGCACGCCCTGGCCGACGACCGGGCGCTGACTTTCCTGGAGGAACTCTCCGCGGCCGTCGACGAACTGGCCGCGGACACCGGCCGCCCGTTGTTCCTGATCGCCGAGTCCGACCGCTGCGACCCGCGCACCACCACCGCGCGCGCCGCCGGGGGCCTGGGCCTGCACGCCCAGTGGAACGACGACTTCCACCACGCCCTGCACTGCGCGCTGACGGGCGAGTCCCAGGCGTACTACGCCGACTTCGCCGCAGCCCCGCTCGCCGCCCTCGCCAAGACCATGACCCGGGTCTTCTTCCACGACGGGACCTGGTCCTCCTTCCGCGGCCGTACCCACGGCCGCCCGGTGGACCACCGTCGGACCCCGGCCCACCGCTTCCTCGGCTACACCCAGACCCACGACCAGATCGGCAACCGGGCGCTCGGCGACCGGCTCTCCGCCTCGCTCTCCCCCGGGCTGCTGGCGTGCGCCGCGACGGTGGCCCTGACCGGGCCGTTCGTGCCGATGCTCTTCATGGGTGAGGAGTGGGGGGCCGGGACGCCCTGGCAGTACTTCACCGACCATCCCGACCCGGACCTCGCCGAGGCGGTACGGGCCGGCCGGCGCCGGGAGTTCGCGGCGCACGGCTGGAAGGCGGAGGAGGTGCCGGACCCGCAGGACCCGGCCACCCGGGACCGCTCCCGCCTGGACTGGGCGGAGCCCGAACAGGCCGGCCACGCCCGCCTGCTGGACTGGTACCGCACCCTGATCGCGCTCCGCCGCACCCATCACGACCTGCGCGACCCGGACCTGGCGGCGGTCCGGGTCGCCCACGACGAGGAGCGCCGCTGGCTCACCTTCCGGCGGGGCGACGTCCGGGTGGCCGTGAACCTCTCCCCGGACCCGGTGACGATCGCGCTGGGCCGCAACGGAGTACGGGTGCTGGCCTCCTGGGAGCCGGTCGACCACCCGGGTCCCGACGGGCGGATCCACGTGCCCGGCGAGACGGCGGTCGTCCTGGCCCCGTAGGGCTCACTCCACGACGGCGAGCTCGTGCGGGGCGTTGTTGAGGCGGCGCCCGCCGTCCTCGGTGACGGTCACGATGTCCTCGATGCGGACGCCGAACCGGCCCGGCAGGTAGACGCCCGGCTCCACGGAGAAGCACATGCCGGGAACCAGCGGCTGCTCCTCGCCCTCGACCATGTACGGGGGCTCGTGGGTGGTGACCCCGATGCCGTGGCCGGTGCGGTGGATGAAGCGGTCCCCGTAGCCGAACTCGGTGATCACGGCGCGGGCGGCCCGGTCGATCTCCTGGCAGGAGACCCCCGGCCGGACCGCGGCCACGCCGGCCTGCTGGGCCTCGCGGACGATGTCGTGGACCCGCTGCTCCTCGGCGGTGGGCTCGCCGACGTGCACGGTGCGGGAGATGTCGGAGCCGTAGCCGAAGCGCAGGCCGCCGAAGTCGAGGACCACCATGTCGCCGCGGCGGATGACGCGGTTACCAGCCTCGTGGTGCGGATTGGCCCCGTTGGGGCCGGAGCCGACGACCGTGAAGTCGACCTGGGAGTGGCCGTGCGCGCGCAGCAGGCCGGCCAGGTCTTCGGCGACGTCGCTCTCCCGCCGGTCGGCGAAGGGGAGGTGGAGGACCTGCGCGTAGGCGGCGTCGGCGGCGGCCGCAGCTGCGGCGAGGCGCTCCAGTTCCCGCTCGTCCTTGACCGCGCGGAGCATGGGGAGGCAGTCGGTGAGCGGCGCGTAGGAGCTGTTCGGCAGTTCCCGCTGCAGGCCGAGAAGGTGCAGCGCCCAGGTGTTGTCGCTCACCCCGAAGCGCCCGCGGAAGTCCAGCAGCGGGGCGGTGACGGCGTACGGGTCCTTCCCGTCGGCCCAGTCCCGCAGGGTCAGCGCGGAGGCGCCCGGGGCCCGCTGCGCGTCGGGGGCCTCCAGCGCGGGCACGATGAGCACCGGGTCCTGCCCGGCGGCCAGGACGAGCAGGGTCAGCCGCTCGGTCTCGGCGGTGGGCCGGTACCCCGTGAGGTGCGTGAGGTCGGGTCCGGGGGCGATCAGCAGCCCGGCGAGTCCCGCGTCGGCGGCGGTCTGGGCGGCGGCAGCCATCCGGGCGGCGTAGTCATCGGCCGTGAAGGGTGCGGGTTCACGTGTCATACGGGTGATCCTGCCGCGAGCCGTGCGGCGAGGGCAGCGGCCACGCCGGTCGGGCTGCTCGGGGAGAGGAGCTCCGTGCGGTGCACCGGGCGCGGGGCCGACAGTGGTAGGGCGACCCCCGCACCGGCGGCCTGCGCCACGCGGCGCGGCAGCAGCACGGGGCCGTGCCCGGCGGCGGCGAGGGCGCACAGCGCGAGCAGGTCGGTGCCGTCGTGGCGCACGGAGGCGCGGGCGGCGGTGAGCGGCAGCCCGACGCCGGGGGCGTCGAGCCAGCGCGCGTCGGCGAGGTCGTCGACCAGGCCGAGGGGGTGTCTTGTCGGTCGGGCCGGCTCAGGGGGCGGTGTCCGGTGCCATGGGGCCTCCCCAGGCCCGCCAGGGCCGAGGGGAAGATCGCAAGGCCGAGGAGGGAGTCGACGCGGAGCGTCGGCGGCCGACGAGAACGCGGCGAGCGTGCGTGCCGGGCGCCGCGAGCCCGGCCTGATCGGCAAGCCCCCCTAGGTCACAGGCCCCGGTGGCGACGGCGGCGGGCACCTCGACCGGGGCAGTACCCGCAGGGTGACCCCGGTGGCGGGCAGCGCGGCGAGCAGCCGGGAGCCGACGGAGAGCGGGGAGGCGGCTCCGACACCCACGGCCCGCCCCCGGATCGCGGACGTACCGCGACCTCGAACCAGAGCGCGGGTTTCGGGGCCGCAGTACGACGCGCCGACCACTCCAGAGCCGGAGGGAGCGGAGTCAGCAGGCTGTGCAGACGGCTGCCGATCTGGGTAGCCGCGATAGCCAGCTTGTTGCCCGAAACCTACGATCACGAGGACCAGAGAGGCACCCTCGGCTGGCAGCCATCAAGGCCCGGGGCCTTTCGTTTTTGCCGCATGTACCCCGTCGCAGTAGGCGAAGGTGGGTACATGAAGATCAGGCGTGAAACCTGGAACCGCCTCCTGAAGCATCCCTGCGGCCAGTTCGCAGTCGTCACGGTACTGATGCTGATCCTTTTCGCGCTGGTCGGCCTCGGAGTGTCGTTCTTCCTCAATGTGCTCTTCGGCGATGACTGGATGGTCTTCTGACCGCAGTGCTTCCGGCCAAGGCCGTTGGGGTCTGTCGGCTGAACTGACGCGGTCAGCGAGCAGTTGCGGCGCCGCAGAAGAACGAAGCTCAGTGACATCACATGAGACCGGTGGCGTACCTCAACGCGTCAGCGGCAACGTCATGCGAGACCATCGGCGAATCCACCAAGGTCACCTGCGACAACGAGAACATCTCGCGAGACGGGACAGCGGGGAAGGTGCGGAGCAGGTGCGGATCCATGACCCAGGATCCCACCGGCGGGGCTCGTACGGTGCCCGCCGGGCTCGCTGGCCGAGGCCGCGCTCGGTGCGGAGCGGTCGATGGAGCGCTACCACTGCTCGTCCGGGCCGCCCCCGCCCCCGGGCCTCCTTCCGGCCCGGCCGGAAGCGGGCCCACCACCCATTAAGGCGTCGCGGGAGCACCCCTCTGATCGGCTATGCTGTGCTTGCACATCGAACGGGCGGTCCGCCGCCCTTCGTGGTGGGTGTAGCTCAGTTGGTAGAGCACCTGGTTGTGGTCCAGGTGGCCGCGGGTTCAAGTCCCGTCACTCACCCTGTCGATCCCGTGGGGTACGAGGTCTCCTCGTACCCCACGGGATTTTTCGTGTGCCCGGTTCGCCGCCCGGCTAGATCCGCAGGAAGGCCTCCACCGCGGTGACGAAGGCCACCGGGGTCTCGTGCGGCAGGTAGTGGCCGGAGCCCGGGACCGTCACGATCCGGCAGTCCGGGTAGGAGGCCCGCCAGGTGTCCCTCATCACATCCGCGGTGATCGCGAGGTCGTACTCCCCGACGAGGACGAGCACCGGGACGGTGTTGCCCTTCACTGCGGCGGACAGGTCGAGCGGCTGCCAGCTCGCGAGGTAGCCGGCGAAGGCCTCGGGGCGGGAGACGGCCAGCGAGTGGGCGACCATCCCGTCGAGCCAGTACCGACTCGCACGGTTGCCCGTGACCAGGTCGAGGATCACGCGGCGCTTCTCGGGATCGGTCGCGGCGCCGTGGAAGAGGGCGTGGTTCGCGTCGTCCATCACGTAGGGCCCGGCCGGGACCGGGGCGAGCCCGATCAGCTTCTCCACCCGCTCGGGGGCACGGACGAGGACCTGCTGGACCGCCTTGCCGCCCATGGAGTGGCCGAGGAGGGAGAAGGTGTCCCAGCCGAGCTGGTCGGCGAGTTCGAGGACGTCGTCGGCGATCTCGGCCAGGGTGTGGCGGCCGGGGACGTCGCGGCGGTCGCCGTAGCCGCGGTAGTCGAGGAAGACGTAACTGAAGCCCTCGGGGTCCAGGTGGTCCAGTACGGAACCCCAGTTCGCGGAGGTGCCGAACCAGTCGTGCAGCACGATGACGCGGACGGGTCCGGTGCCGATCCTGCGATGGGCGATGGCCATGCGTTCTCCCTCGGTGACGTGGCGAAGAAAACCGACGCCGGAGGTTCTGCCCAACGGATCTACCATCACACCGTGAACCCGATACCGCGCCCGCAGCCCCTGATCACGGGGGACTTCTCGCGACCGGACGGAGCGCGCCACCCGCACCATCCCGGGACGTACGTGATCAGCGATCCGACCGAGATCGGCGCGGTGGAGGCGGCCCGGCGGCAGGACGCCGCCGACCACCCCGTCGACGACACGTTCGACTGCATGTGCCGGGAGGACCTGCACGCGGAACACCGCGGACCGCAGGCGCGGCGCCTGCTCGACCCGCTGTCCCAGGGCGGCATCCCCGCCCGGCACCGCGCGCGGTGGGTGGCCGCGGCGCCCGCGGAGCTGCGGGAGTACGCCGCGGCCCTCGCCGCGGGCGAGGAAGGGCCCCGGGCGCCGCACGGGGTGCCGCCGGCAACGCTGTTCAGCTGGCTGGGCGCCGTACGGGACGAGCCCCGGGACGCGGCGTGGCTCCTCGCGGAACGGGCCCCCGCGCGGCTGCTGGCCGCAGCTGCGACGGAGCAACTCGCCTGGGGAGTGCGGGAGACGGACCGGGCCGGCCTGGACGGGGCCGTGCGGTTCTTCGCGAGCGAAGCGTTCACCACCCGGCACCCGAAGCGGCGCCGGGTGCCCGACACCGCGCGGGACCGCCTGCTGCGGCACGCCCGCAGCCACCGTCCCGCGGACCTCGCGGTCCTGGAACGGCGGCTGCTGCGCGCACCGGAGGACCGGATCAGACGGTCCTGATGGCCGGGTCCGAAACGCCCGGGGCGCCGGTCTCCACGTGTCCGGCGAAGCGGCGCAAGAAGGTGGCGTCGGCGTCGGAGACGACCTTCACGTCGTACCAGCGGCCCGAGGCGACGAGGTCCACCGTGTGGGAGACCGTCGCGCCGGCCGCCACCCTGAGGGTCTGGGCCGCGCCGCCGTAGGTGTTGGTCACCGTGAGGTTGACGGCCGCCGTCCCGGAGTTGGTCAGCGTCAGGGCCAGGTTGCCGGTGGCCGCCGAGTGGCGGGCCGTGACCTCGGGGCCGGCCTTCTTCGCCGGGCCCTTCCAGGTGCGCAGGAAGCCGTTCGGGCCCCACACCGTGAGGTTGATCTGGTTGCCGGTGGAGCTGCTGGTGGACCAGGTGTCGACGAGCGTCTTGCCCGCCTCGACCGTGTAGGGCCAGGGGCCGTCCGTGCGGTTGCCCGAGGTGCTGTGGAAGTGGGCGCCCAGGGTCGGTCCGGAGGCGAAGGTGAGGGTGAACTTGCCGGTGGACGTGGTGCGTGCGCCGTCCACGTAGGGGCTGTAGCCGAGCGCGCGGGTCGGCTTGGACCCGGCCTCCTGCGGGGGCAGCACGCCCGTCACCGGCGGGGTCGGGTGGTAGGAGGGGTGGCGGTCCTTGTCCGGCGGGACGTACCCGGCCGTGGACGGCAGTGCGGCGGGCGCGGCATCGGCCCGGGTGAAGTCGAAGGCCGAGGTCAGGTCACCGCAGACGGCGCGCCGCCACGGGGAGATGTTGGGCTCCTGCACCCCGAAGCGCTTCTCCATGAAGCGGATCACGGAGGTGTGGTCGAAGGTCTCGGAGCAGACGTAGCCGCCCTTGCTCCAGGGGGAGACCACGATCATCGGGACGCGCGGGCCGAGCCCGTACGGTCCGGCCGCGTAGCCGCCGCCACCGGCGTAGAGGTCCTTCGACACGTCGGCCGTGGACAGGCCCCAGGCCGAGGAGGCCGGCGGGTACGGCGGGACCACGTGGTCGAAGAAGCCGTCGTTCTCGTCGTAGGTGATGAACAGGGCGGTCTTCGCCCACACCGCCGGGTTCGCCGTCAGCGCGTCCAGGACCTGCGAGATGTACCAGGCGCCGAAGTTCGTCGGCCAGTTCGCGTGCTCGCTGAACGCCTCCGGGGCGGCGATCCAGGAGACCTGGGGCAGCGTGCCGGCCGTCACGTCCGCGCGCAGCCGGTCGAAGTAGCCGTCGCCCGCCTTGACGTTCGTGCCCGTACGGGCTTTCTCGTACAGGGGGCTGCCGGGCTGGGCGCCCCGGTAGGTGTTGAAGTACAGCAGCGAGTTGTCACCGTAGTTGCCGCGGAAGGCGTCGTTGATCCAGCCCCAGGATCCGGCGGCGTTCAGGCCGTCGCCGATGTCCTGGTAGACCTTCCAGGAGATGCCGGCCGCCTCCAGCCGCTCGGGGTAGGTCTTCCAGCCGTAGCCGGCCTCCTGGTTGCCGAGGACCGGGCCGCCGCCGACGCCGTCGTTGCCGGTGTACCCCGTCCACAGGTAGTAGCGGTTCGGGTCCGTGGCGCCGATGAAGGAGCAGTGGTAGGCGTCGCACACCGTGAAGGCGTCGGCGAGGGCGTAGTGGAACGGGATGTCGTTCCGGGTCATGTACGACATGGTCGTGGCCGTCTTGGCCGGGACCCACTTGTCGTACTTGCCGTTGTTGTACGCCTGGTGGCCGCCGGCCCAGTCGTGGTTGAGCCCCTCCAGGAACTGCATGCCGAGGTCCTGGACCTGCGGGTGGAAGGGCAGGACGTCCTTCGTCCCGTTCGACTGGAAGAAGACCGGCTTGCCGTTGTCCTGGAGGACCGGCCGCGGGTCACCGAAGCCCCGGACCCCCTTCATCGCGCCGAAGTAGTGGTCGAAGGACCGGTTCTCCTGCATCAGGACGACGACGTGTTCGATGTCCTGGATCGTTCCGGTGGTGCCCTGCGCCGGGATGGCGGCGGCCCGGGCGATGCTGTCGTTCAGCATCGTGAGGGCGGCGGCGCCACCGGTTATCTGCAGGAACCTGCGACGGTTGAGTTCTGCCATGGGGTGACGACCTCTGTGGGTGAGGGGGGAGTCGAGGGGCGCCCCAAGGACAGCGGGCCCGGGGTACTGGACGGAGATCGCTCCGTGACACTGCGCCGTACAGCTGGAGAACGAAAGAGCCCACGGACGACCTGCACATCTGCTGAAATGACCTCGCACACACTGCACGGGGGGCGCAGGGCGATGGCCGGGACCGACTTCGGGCACGCCATCGGGCTGCCCCGCGCGCTCTCCGGACTGCCGCTGTCGCCGCTCGTGGGAGCGTACGGGGAACTCCTCGCCGCACAACAGACCATCGGATTAAGTCACTTGGGCGAACTACTGGTCCCGTCCGGCGGCCGCTTACGGGTGCTCGACGAGATCTTCGCCGTCGCCGGGCCCGGTCGGCTCCGGCACGTCGGCGCCGGCGTGCTGCGGTCGCTGCGCCGGGACCGGCACCGGCACCGGCACGGTGGAGCGCCCGGTCGACACCGCCGTCGCCCCTGGCCGCCCGTACTCCCTGCGCGGTTTTCTCCTCGGCGGCGGCGCCGCCTCCGTCCGGCTCGAAGAGCCTCCTCTCCCCTCCCTGGTGGTCCGCTGACATGACCTCCGTCGTCTGCCCCTACTGCTTCGACCGGTCCCCGTACCGATGCCAGATGTCCGCCACGGGGGTGCGCGGCGCCCATACCTGCAGCACCGAACTCGACACGATATGGACCGACTTCACGGGCCCGGGCGGCCGTGGCACTGGTGGTCGTGGCCGGGGTGGCCGTAACGGCTCCGAGGGGACGTCATGAATCTCGCCCAACTGCACTACACCTCGGCGCCGCCCGGTCCCGACGGCTCCGGTTTCCGGTTCACGGCCGTCAGCCCCGGGGTGCCGGCCACCCTGCTGCGCGAGGCGGAGCAGCTGATCGGCTACGAGCCGCCCCGGGACGCGCCGCCGCGTCCGGGGCCGCGGGAGCTGGCCGGCTTTCCGCAGGCGCTCAGCCTGAACGTGCTGGCCGACGGCAGCCGGCTGCTGGCGCGCTCGGTGTACACGGGCGCCGACCACAGCGGCCGGTGGGGCAATTTCCACGCCCACGCGGTGCACCTGCCGCAACCCGCCGGTTCCGGCCCGGCCGTGGGCGAGTTGCCGATCACCGCCTGGGGCTCGCCGCAGTGGGCCGCCACGACCCCGGAGGCCGGCGCTCCCGCGCTGGCCGCGGTACCCGCTCCGGGCCGCCTCGACCGGGCCGCGCTGGCCGCTTTCGTCGCCGACCGCGCACCTTGGCTGGCCGCCTTCTTCGCCGATGTGCGCCGGCTCGGCGAGGACCCGGACGCCCCGCAGATCGTGCTCGTGGAGGCGGACAGCGAGGCCGTCGCCCGCTGGATCATGCTCGCGTGCAGTGTGCTGCCGCACCAGCGGGGACAGTGGCTCACCTTCACCACTTACACCCGGCGGCCGCAGCTCGCCCGGCAGCAGATCATCGGGGTGGTGCCCGAGGACGGGCCCGTCCTCGCCGGGCAGGAGCACCGCTACCGGATCTACGACGCCACTCGCGCCGCCGCCCCCGCCGCCGGGGAGCCGGACGTGTGGGCCGACACCGCCGCCCGCGTCTGGCAGGCGCAGCGCCAGGACCTGGTCGCCCAGGTGCGGCGACTGACCACCGGGCCCTACGACGCGGGCCCGCTGGCCGCGCTCGCCCTGGCCGCGGACATCGCCCTGCCCTCCCCCGGCCGGATCGCGGCCGCCGACTGGGCCGCCGGGCACCGGAACGCGCTGGACGACGTACGGCTGCACGCGCTGGCGCTGGCGCTGGGCCGCCCGGCCGGGGACCGGGACCCGGTGGAGGTCGCCGCGGCCGGGCGGCTGCTCGCGGCCCTGGACGGCTGGGCCCCGCCCGCGGTGTGCGAACCGCTGGTGGTCATGACCCTGACCGAGGCCGTACGGACCGGGGCGCCGCCCACGGCCCTGCCCACCGCGGGCGCCCTGGGCGCGGCCGTCCGCGGGCGGCTGGCGGCGGAACTGGAACCGGGCCTGCGTGCGGCGCTGGGCGGCACGGCGACCGAACCGGCCCACTCGGCCGGCCTGTTGCGGGTGGCCTCGGTGCTCGGGGTGGACGTGGGCGACCTGCTGCCCGGTACGGCCCGGCAGTTGGCGCTCGCGCTGCTCGCCGATCCGGAGCGTGCGTACGGGGCGGGCGTGCGGGCCGCGCTGGCCGAACTGCCCGGGCTGCGTGCCCTCGTGCTCGACCGGCTGGACTCGCTCGCGGCGGGCGATCCGGCCGCCGGACGGCACCTGTTCGACCGGACCGGACTGCGGCTGACCGCGGCCGATGCGCGGCCGCACCTGCGGATGTGCGCCGAGGCCGCGGCGGTGGCCGAGCCCGCCCCGGACCGGGTCGGAGCCCTGAACGCCCTGCTGGCCCGCTCGGGCGTCTCGCTGTACGCGGAGCCACTCGTGCTGCGGACCGCGATGCGGCTGGTGTGGGAGGGGGACCCGCCGGGGGCGGGCGATGCCGCGCTGGTGCTGATGGCGACCGGGCCGAAGGCCCACCGGGAGGCCGGAACCTGGGAGTTGCTCGTACGGGCGGCCGTGCGGGCCCCGGCCGGGGACACCGGGGCCGAGCAGCTGGCACCGGAGCTCCTCGGGCAGTTCCAGGAGGAGATCCCGGCCCGGCTACGGCCGTCGCTGCTGATGCTGGAGCTGGCTCGGAACCTGCGGTCGGGCTCGGCGGGCGCGGGCTGGGTCCGCCGGGCGCTGGACCTGCGGTCGCTGGATCCGGAGCCGGGCCCGCGGGAGAGCGCGTACGCGGCCCTGTGCGCCCGGCTGCTGGCCGGGGACCGGCCGGACAGCGAGCTGCGGGCGCTGATCGAGAGCAACGACGCGGAGCTGTTGGCCGCCTACCGGGCGGCGGCGCGCACACCGGCGGTCCGTGATCGGCTGCGGTTGGATCCGGGCTTCGTCGCGGACTGCTTCACGGCGTGGTCCTCTCAGCCGCAGGCCGGCCCGGCCTGGCAGGAGGCCCGCACGGACCTGCTCGACGGGGTGCTGCGGCCGGCCGTACGGAGCCTGGCGGCGAAGGAGCTGGCAGAGGTGGCGGAGTCGCTGACCCGGCTGGACGGGCGGTGGGCCGACGAGTTCCGCGGCTGGCAGCGGCCGAGTGCCTTCGGCCGCCTGCGCGAACGCTTCGCAGGGCGCCGCTCCGGCCGTGCCGGCGCCGGTGGGAACGGGGGCTGATCTCGTGGATCCGGAGCCGATCGCCCGGGTCCTCGCCACGCTCATCGGGGTGGTGGCGGTCGCCGTGTGCCTCGGGTACGGGCCGTGGCGGTTCCTGGCGCCGGCCCTGTCGGCCGCCCGGGCCGCCTTCCGGACGCGTCCGCCGGGCGGCACCGACCCGCGGATCACCCCGTACGCCGGTCCCGCCTCACCTCAGGTAAACGGGCCCTGACCGTCGCGGGGTTGGCCGGGAGGCGAATCGGGTGCTCGCCGTACTCAGGCGGGCCGTGCAGCCGGTGGCGCCGAACTGAGCATCCGTACTCAGGCCCCGGCGCGGCCGGCTTGTCATCGTGTGTGCATGTTCCTTCAGCCATCTGATCCGCTGCCGCGCGCCGCGCTGCGCGCCGGGATAACCGCCGTCGGCAGCCTGCTGCCCGACGAGGTGCTGTCCTCCGACGCCCTTCAGCGGGAGGTGGCGCGCCGCAGTGGACTGGCGCTGCCTCCGAGGCTGCTGACCCAGGCCACCGGGATCGTCTCCCGCCGGGTCGCCGGCGAGGGCGTGTACGCCTCCACCCTCGCGGTGGGCGCCGCCCGCCGGGCCCTGGCGGCCGCCGGACTCGGTCCGCTCGACGTCGACCTGCTGCTGTTCGCGTCCGCCTCCCGCGACCTGGTGGAGCCGGCCACCGCGCACATCGTGCAGACGGAGCTGGGCTCGCGGGCCCACGCCCTGGACGTCACCAACGCCTGCAACAGTTTCGTCAACGGGATCGACCTCGCCCGCTCCATGATCCTTGCCGGGCGGGCGCGACGGGCCCTGGTGGTCACCGGCGAGACGCCGAGCCGGGCCGTGCGCAAGGACCCGGCCGATCTCGCCGAACTGCGCGACGGCTTCGCCGGGTACACCTTTGGCGACGCGGGGGCGGCGGTGGTCGTGGAGGCCGTGGAGCGCGGCGGGATCGTCGACGTGGACACCGAGACCCATTCGGAGCACTGGGGGGTCGGGGGCATCCCGGGCGGTGGGTCACGGCACCCGCGCGGGGACGCGTACACGTACTTCCGCGGCGACGGGCACGAACTGCGGGGCGTCTTCGAGAAGGTGGGCACCGCGGTCATCGACCGGACGCTGCACCGCACGGGCATGGACTGGGACGGCTTCGCCAAGGTACTGGTGCACCAGGTGACGGTGCCGTATCTGGAGCGGTTCGCGGAACTGACCGGGGTGCCCGCCGGGAAGCTGGTGGTGACGGTGCCCGAGCTCGGCAACGTCGCGAGCGCGAGCATCGGCCTCCAGCTGGACCGGGTCTTCGGGGAACTCGTGCCCGGGGAAAGGGTGTTGTTCGTGGGTCTCGGCGGCGGCATCAGCATCATGACGATGGTCTGGGAGAAGTCGTGAGCGCCGCGACCGCGCCGATGTGGGTGGTCGTGCCCGCGCACGAGGAAGAGGCCCGGCTGGCCGACACCCTGCGGGCGCTCGCCGCCCAGCGGGACCGGGACTTCACCCTGCTGGTCGTCGACAACGCCTCGACGGACGGTACGGGCGCGGTGGCCCGCGCGTTCGCGGCCGGCGCGCCCTTCCCGGTGGAGGTGATCGAGGAGCCGGAGAAGGGGGTCGGCTCCGCGGTGGACACCGGGTTCCGGTACGCGATCGGCCGCGGCGCGGCCCTGCTCGCCCGGACGGACGCCGACTGCCTGCCGCGGCCCGGCTGGACCGGCGCCGCCCGCAGCGCGCTGCACCGCAGCCCCGGGCTGGTGTGCGGGCGGATCGTGGCCCGCCGCGACGAGCACGGACCGCTGGGCCGGGCCGGGTTCGGCGCGCTGGTGGCCCTCGCCGCGCTCTTCGGCCGGCTGCGGCCCGAGCACGCCCGGCGGCGCGGCTACCGGGCGCCGTACCGCATGCACGCCGGGAACAACATGGCCATCACCGCCGAGCTGTACCTGGGCGTCGGCGGAATGCCCCGGCGCCCCTCACCGACCGACCGGCTCTTCCTCAATGCCGTACGCCGCCACAGCGACCGGATCACGCACTGCCGGGACATGGTCGTGGAGAACTCCACGCGGCGGCTGCGGGCCTACGGGATCGCCGGCACCGCCCGCTGGTACCTCGACCAGGGCAGCGGCACGCACGGAACGGACGACCCCCGCTGATGTTGGACCACCTCGACCGCGCGCTGCGCAGCCGCCCCGAGCGGCCCGCCGTGCTCACCGCCACCCGCACCGGTGCGCCCCGGGTGCGCGCCACCCGCGGCGAACTCGCCGGGCTGGCGGACGCCTTCGCCGCGGCCCTGCACGCGCGCGGGCTGCGCGCCGGGGACACCGTCGGCGTCGCCGTGCGCCCCGGGCCGCGCGCCCTGGCCGTCCTGCTCGCGCTGTGGCGGCTCGGGCTGCGCGGGGCCGTACTGGACCCGGGCGCCGGACCCGACGTGCTGCGCGCCCGCCTCGCGCTGGCCCGGCCCGCGCTGGTGCTGGCCGACGCGACCGCGCAGGCGGTGGCGGGCTGGGCCCGGCCGCTGGCCCGCCGGGCCCACCTCGCGCTGCCTGACCTGGCCGGGCTGGGCCCGGTGGCCACGGTCGGGCCCCGGCTGCCGGGCTGCGCGCCCGCGCTGGACCTGGGCGCGCCCCGCCGGGGCGTGCCCGCGCCGGGCGCCGACCTGGACGGGGACGCCGACGCGGTGATCGTGTTCACCTCCGGGACCACCTCCCTGCCGCGGGCCGTCGTCCACACCCGGGCGAGCCTGGCCGCCGGCATGAGCACGGTCTCCACCCTCTTCGACGCGTGCGGGGACCGGCCGGTGCTCGGCGGCACCTTCTTCGTCCTCGTCCCCTCGCTGGCGCGCGGCGCGGCCGTCGCCCTCCCCGCGGGCGACTCCCGGGTGTTGGCCCGTCAGCTGCACCGGCTGCGGCCCGAGGACACCTATCTGACCCCGCCCCGGCTGCGGGACGCGCTGGGCGCGGGCGCCCGCTTCCACGGCCGGGTGTGGACGGGCTCGGCACCGGCCGGCGCCGGGCTGCTGGAACGCGTGCGCGCGGCGGGCGCGGCCGAGGCCTGGGGGGTGTACGCGCTGACCGAGCTGTTCCCGGCCGCCGCGGTCGAGGCGCGGGAGAAGTCCGCGTTCGAGGCGGCCGGGGAGTCCGGCGACCTGGTCGGGGCGCCGCTCCCCGGGGTACGCGCCGAGCCGGACGGGAACGGACAGCTGTTGCTGTCCGGCCCCGCGGCCCGCCACCGCTACCTCGGGGAGGAGCCCGACCCGTGGGTGCGTACGGGCGACCGGGCTCGGCTGGACGGCGCGGGCCGCATCGTCCTCGAAGGCAGGAGCAAGGACATGGTGCTGCGCCGGGCCGAGAACATCTACCCGGGGCTGTACGAGCCCGCCCTGCACGTGCCGGGCGTGGAACTGGCCGTGCTCGTCGGAATCCCGGCCGGCGACGGTGACGAACGGCTGGTCGCCGTCGTGCAGCCGCAGCGCGGCGCGGACGAACGGGCCCTGCGCGCCGCCCTGTCGGAGCCGGTCCGGCGGATGGGCACGGCCCGGCCCGACGCCCTGCTACTCACTCGGATCCCGCTGTCGGGGCGCTCGCGCAAACCGGACCGGGCGGCGACGGCCGCGCTGGCGGCGCGCCGACTGGGCCGCGCGCGGTGACGGCCCGCGCCGCCGGGCCGGGGACCCGCGTCACGGCCGGTTCCGGGGCCGCGCCCCCGGAGCCCTCCCCGACCGCTCCTACCCGGTCCGCCGATTCCACGGAGGTTCGCCCCCCGATGAGCACCACCGCCCACGCCCACGCCCGTGCCCGCCGCCGGGACCGCCGGGTCTATCTGCACAGCCATCCCTTGTTGTTCGGGCTGCTCGCCGCCACCCGCGGGCGTCCGGTGCGCCGGCTCGGCCGGACCCTGCTGGTGCACGGCCCGGAGGCCTACCGCCAGGCGCTGACCCGGCTGCCGCTCGACCGAACGGCGGCCGGTACGACGGGCGCCGCCGCGCGGACGGCCCTGCGCGACGGCGGGATCGGGTCCGGGTCCGGGTCCGGGGGCGTGCTCTTCGACCAGGAGGGCGACGGGCACCGGATGGACCGGCGGGGCCTCGCGGGCTCGCTGGGCAGTGCCGTGGTCGAGGACCTCCGCTCGCTCTGGCAGCCGTTGCTCGTACGCCGTCTCGCGCCGCTGGACCGGGGCGGCGAGGTGGACCTCGTCGACCTCGCGCGGGAGCTCTCCGGGTCGGTGGTGTGCGCCCTGCTGGGGTCCGGCGCCGACCCGCGGGAGGTCGCCGGGGCCGCGGCCGAAGCAGCGGCAGCCGCCGTACGCAGCCATCTGCCGGGGCCGCGCCGCCCGCGCGCCGAGGCCGCCGCGGCCCGCGCCGCCGATCGGCTCCGCCTGCTGCTGGGGCCCGGCGGCGAGGCCCTGCCGGCGATGCTGGCGGTCGCCGCCGTCAACACCACCGTCGCCGCGCTGCCCCGGGCGGTGGCCTGGTGCGCCGACGCGGGACTGTGGGAGCAGGCGGCGGACGGGGCCCTGCGGCCGGTGCTCGCCGACGAGCTGCTGCGGGTCACGGCGGCCTCGCCGCTGCTGCCCCGGGTGGCCGCGGCGGACGGCGCCGTCGGCGGCTGCCCGGTGCGCGGCGGCGACCGGTTGGTGCTGGTGGCCCGGCACGCGGCCGGGGCGCACCGCCGCAACCCGGACGCGCTGCGGCCCGCCGGTCCGGCCGTGGACCGGCTGGTGTTCGGTGCCGGACCGCACGCGTGTCCCGGGGCCCGGCTGGCCCGGGCCCAACTGGCCGACGTCCTCGGTGCGCTGGCCCCGTACCGGCCGGTGGTGACGCGGGCCCGGGTGGACCGGGGGGCGGCACTGCCCGGCTGGCGCGTGCTCACCGTACGGGCCGGGGGCCGCGCGGCCGGTTCCTACGGGGCCGGGGCCTACGGGGCCGGGGCGTGATCGCGGTCACGGGTGCGAGCGGCTTCTGCGGCGGGCACGTCGCGCGGGCCGCCGCGGCGGCCGGGGCCGAGGTGGTGTGCCTGGGCCGCAGACCGGGCCCGGTGGGCACGCACCGCTTCTGGGACGCCGCCGCGGAGCCGCCGGACCTGGCGGGCGTGGACCTGGTGGTGCACTGCGCGGCGGCCGTCGGCGATCCGGCCCCCGGCTCGCGGGCCGCGGCGCTGATGCGCGCGGTCAACGTGGACGGCACCGAGCGGCTGCTCGGAGCGGCGGGCGGGCGGCCCGTGGTGTGGGTGAGCAGTGCGAGCGTCTACGATCCGCGGCCGGGCCGCGGCCTGGTCGACGAGGAGCACCCGCGCGCCGGGCAGTTGAACGCCTACGGCCGGACGAAGGCGGCGGGCGAGGCCCTGGCGCTGGCCGCCGGGGCGGTGGTGCTGCGCCCCCGGGCCGTCTACGGGCCGGGCGACACCACGCTGCTGCCCCGGCTGCTCTCCCGGGTCCGGGCGGGCACCCTGCTGCTGCCCGGCCCGGACGTGCCGCTCAGCCTCACCGCGGTGGAGAACCTGACGCGGGCCTGCCTGACGGCGGCGGGCTGGGTGCCGGGCGCGTACAACATCGCCGACGGGGAGCCGTACGGCCGCGACGCGGCGGTCGCCGCGGTCCTGCGCGCCCACGGCGTCCGGGCCCGGATCCGGCACCTCCCGCTGCCGCTGGCCGCCGCGGCGGCCCGGGTCGCGGAGGCCGTGGCGGCGGTGTCCGGGTCCGAACCGGCCCTCAGCCGGTACGCGGTGGACCAGCTGGCGCACCCGGTGGTCCTGGACCTCGCCCGGGCCCGGGCCCAGGGCTGGGCCCCGCACCGGAACCTGGCGGACCACCTGGCCTCGGTGACCGGAGCCCGGTCGGGGCTCAGCCGCTGACGCCCGCCGGGGCCTGCGCCTTGGTGATGAGCAGGTCGAGCAGGGCGAGCAGGGAGCCGCGGACGTCCGTACGGGAGCGTGCGTCGAGCATGAGGACGGGCGTGCTCGGATCCCGCAGGTGCAGCGCCGCTCCGATCTCCTCGGCGGTGTAGGGCTGTTCGCCGTGGAAGCAGTTGGCGCCGACCACGAAGGGCAGTCCGCGGCTCTCGAAGAAGTCCACGGCCGGAAAGCTGCGGTCCAGGCGCCGGGTGTCGACCAGCACGATCGCTCCGAGCGCCCCGTTCAGCAGGTCGTCCCACATGAACCAGAAGCGTTCCTGGCCGGGCGTGCCGAACAGGTAGAGGACCACACCGGCGTCGGTGAGGGTGAGCCGGCCGAAGTCCATCGCCACGGTGGTCACCGTCTTGGACTCGATGCCGTCGAGATCGTCGACGCCGATGCCGGCGGACGTCAGCCGTTCCTCCGTGCGCAGCGGCTCGATCTCGGAGATCGTCTCCACCAGGGTCGTCTTCCCGACCCCGAACCCACCGGCGACGAGGATCTTGACCGGGGCCGGTTCCTGCGGGGCGGTCGTGTCATATCCGGGCAAGGCTGTCCCTGATTCTCATGAGCAGGTGGACGTCGGTGGTCTCGGCGACCGCCAGGGGCGGCCGGTGGTGGATCAGCCCGCGGTCGGCGAGTTCACCGAGGAGCAGCGTCATCGGGGTGAGGCGGATGTGCATCCGTGCCGCTATCTCGGCGACCGCCCGCCCGCCCGGCGGCGCGCACAGGGCGAGGATCTCCTGCCACTCGGTGGGCAGGGTCCCGTCCACTTCGCCGTCGGCCGCCGCCGTGATGGTGGTGTCCATGGTGAGGACGGTGTGCGCGGCGGCCGTACGCCCGTCGGTCAGGGCGTACAGCCGCGTCCGGCGGCGGACCGGGGGCTGCGATCGTGGCTCGTCCTGCGGCATTACGCGGACGGCTGGCCGCGCTCGGGGGTGCCCAGCCACTCGCCGAGCGCCTGGGCGGTCCGTACGGCCTCGCCGCCCAGCTCCCCGAGCCGCGCCTTGCGGGAGGTCACCACGATGAGCGTGCTGCCCTCGCCGCATCCGACGATGCAGAGGTACCGGTCGTCCATCTCGACCAGTTGGCGGATGACGCGACCGCCGTCGATCTCCCGGGATATCGCCTTCATGGTGGACGCGATGCCGGAGGCCGCGGCCGCCATGCGCTCGGCCTGGGGCTCGTCGAGCAGGTAGGCGCTGAGCTTGATGCCGTCGTTGGAGAGCAGCACGGCTCCCTGGACGCCGGCGATCCTGCTCAGGTTGTTGTCGAGGACGCTGTAGATCGCGTCGTTGGCTGCCGTGGTGTTCGGTGAGGTGGTCATGGCTGATCCCGTCGGAGCTCTTCTTCCACTGTCTGGGTCCCCTGTTCGTAGTCCGCCCAGGCATCGGCCACCTCTTCGGGTGTCGCGTTGTCGGGCCGGACGACGCTTTCCTGCGCGCGGGGCTCGCGCAGCTGTTCGGCGATGTGGGTCTGCGGGACGCGCTCCGGGAGGGCGGGGCGGGCCGCGGGTGCGGGTACGGGTACGAGTGCGGGCACGGCCGCGGGCGCTGCGGGCACGGCCGCGGGTGCCTTCGCACGACGGCTCGGCAGCCCGGCGCTCGTGTGTACGAGCGGCTCGGGCTCGGGCTCGGGGGCGGGCTCGGGCGCCGGGGCGGGCTCGGGCGCCGCGGGCAGGCTCGGCACGGCGGCGGCCAGGGCCAAGGTCGGAGCCGGAGCCGGAGCCGGGAGCAGCTCCAGGACCCGGGCCTGCGGCTCGATCTCGCGGGGAGCCTGCTCATCGGTCGCCACCAGCAGCTGCCTGGGCAGGATCACCACCGCCGTGGTGCCCCCGTACACCGAGCGGCGCAGGGTCACGGTCGCGCGGAGCTGGTCGGCGAGGTGCCCGACCACGAAGAGCCCGAGCCGGTGCGCGTTCTGCGCCAGCACGGAGTACGGCGGGGCCTCGTGCAGGCGCCCGTTCATCTCCTCGTAGCGCTCGGGGCTCACCCGCGGACCCCGGTCCTCGATCTCGACCGACAGCCCGTCCGTCACCAGTTCGGCGCGGATGACCACCTTGGACTTCGGCGGGGAGAACCGGGTGGCGTTGTCCAGTAGTTCCGCGAGCAAGTGGCTGATCTGGCTGATCGCGCTCGGTTCAACGCTGGTCTCGTCCAGGGCCTGCCGCTCGATGCGCCGGAAGTCCTCGACCTCCGCGGCCGCTTCGCGCAGCAGGTCGGCGACGCGCATGGGCTCGGTGTGCGGGTCGGGGACCTCGCCGCCGGCCAGGATGAGCAGGTTCTCGATCTGCCGCCGCATGCCGACCGTCAGTTGGTCGGCCCGCATCAGCTCGGCGAGCAGTGCCTCGTCGTGGCCGAAGGTGTCCTGGAGGTCCTCGGTGAGGCTCAGCTGGCGGCTGACCAGGTTCCCGGTGCGCGAGGCGATGCCCGAGGCGAACAGGCCGAATCCGTGGCGCTCGGCGGCGAGCTCGCGGTGTCCGTCGACGGACACCGCCACGGCCCGGGCGAAGGCGTCGCTGATGCGTCCGACCTCGTCCCGGTCGCCGGTCACGGTCGGCAGGGCCCCGGGGTCCACGGACTGCCCGCGCCGGAGCCGGGCGACGACCTCGGGAAGGGTCTCCTCGGCCACGGTCACCGTGCGTTCGTGCAGGTCGTTCATGCGGCGGAGCACCGACCGGGTGGTGAAGACGACCACGATCACGACGGCCAGCAGTCCGCCGGCGCTGCCCAGGATCAGCCAGGCGACCTCGGCCTGTAGGTCGTCGGCCTTGGCCTCGCCGCGGGCGAGCACCGAGCGCGCCAGGTCGATGTTGAGCGTGGTCATCTGCACCGAGAAGGTCGCGTGCGCGGGGGACCAGCCGCTGGTCTCGGCGGGCAGCCTGATGCCCGTGGCGATGTCCTTGTGCCCGGAGAGGACCGCGCTCTCGATGCGCGTCTTGGTCTGCCAGTCCGGGGAGCCGACGACCCGCTCGTAGGACCGCTGGTCCCGGGCCGTCAGGTGCGGCACGATCAGCGCCTCGTGCAGGTACCGCTGGGCGCCCAGGGCACTGACGAACTGGTCGTAGCCGACGTAGCTCAGGTCCCCGGACGGCCCGGCCAGCGCCAGGACGGTGTCCTCGCGCGCCACCATCTCGGTGGCCTGGAGCATCGACACCACGGGACGGCTCGCCTGGGCGAGTTCGGCGTCCTCTGCGTGGCTGAACTCCTGCTGGTAGACCTGGATGACCTTGCCGATCACATCGGAGTAGTAGGCCAGGGTGCTGTCGGCGGAACCGCTGCGGGTGTCCGCGCGCTGCCGGTGATCGGCCAGCTTCTCCAACAGCCTGGTCACGTCAACGAAGGACCGCGAGGGATCGACCGCGAGTCGGCGGAACTCGGCCGCGGCCAGGTCCGTGGCATCGCGGCGGGCGCGCAGTTCGCCCTCGGACCTGTCGGCACCCGCCCACCGGGCGGCGGTGGCCGTCCGCTCGGCCTGCATGTCGACCATGAGCGTGTAGAGCGGCGCGCCGACCTGTTCGGCGGCCGCCACGTCGGACCGCAGCTTGTCCGCCTGGGCCAGCAACCGTTCCGCGGTCACCGTCACTTGGGTGCCCATCGCGACGGTGGGGACCACCGCCAGCCAGATCAGCAGGGTGCGCAGGCGCACGGTACGCCGCCGACGGGTCGTCGACTGCCGACGTATGCCTTCGGGTTCCATGGGAGACATCGGTCCTCGCGAGCGGGGGACGGCGGGAGGCCGATCATAACCAGACACGGCGGAGATTCGGATAGGTGTCTGCAGGGGCCGAAGCGTGCTAGTTCCGGGAAATCATCGCAGGCCAGAGATCGGATCGGAATCGAACTGCGACGTACTCGACACCAAGGCCGCTGCCGCGGGTCGCGGCCGCCGGTTAACCGGTGGAGGTCACGGGGTGTCCGGTGGCGGGGTGAGGCCCATGCCGTCGCACCGTGCCGAGCAGTTGGTCCGCGAGTTGCACGCCTCGCTGGGGCTCCGCAGACGCCCCGAGGACATCGCCCAGCTGATCCAGGATCTGTTCGCCGCCCGTCAGGTCGCTCCCGATCCCGCCACCTCCGAGGCCCTGGAGAAGGCCTCCCAGCACTCCCTGCGCAGGATCTGGCACGGATACACCTCCATGCTGGAGGAGTTCGCCGCGCCCGTCGGCGCGCAGCGCCAGCTCGCCCGCGCCACGACGCTGTTCGCGTCCGTTCCCGAACTCCCCGAAGGGGCCGGGGACGATCCGGCCGAAATCGAGGCGGTCATCCGCCGGGCCGGCGAGGAGATCCACCGCCGGTACGGGGAGAACGACTTCGGCCTGGACCGGCTGAACCGGATGGAGCGGGACGAAGTCGGCATCGGCGAGCTGTCCAAGCGTCAGTACAACAAACGGTTCCGGTTGCTGCGGCGGATGGAGGCGAAGCTGGCCCGGCTCCTGCACGAACAACGCCGCCGCGAGGTCACGATGACCGGCAAGGGCGCGCTCGCGCACGCGCTGCCGTACGAGGTGTTCGGCGCGGACCCCGACACCGCCGCGTTCATTGCGTACCTCACCGCCCGCGCCCACATGCGCAGCGTCTTCACCAACACCGCGCAGCGCCGCCCGTACGACGAGGTCGCCGACGCGCTCCTGGGGCGCCTGCGCGCGGCGCCCGAACGGACCGACTGGTTCGCCGTGGCGCACGTCCACCCGACCCGCGAGGTGCTCGGGCACCTGTCCGACCAGGAGCTGATCCGGCTGCTGGTGCGGTGGAACCGCTTCCTGCGCGAGGTGGCCGAGCTGTTGGAGGACGCGTGGAACCGCTCCGGCTTCGAGGCGGCGAGCATGGTGGTGCGGCGGGGCGACGACTCCTCGACGTGGAACCAGGCGGCGCAGGCCTGGGGCACCGCCCGCGCGCACTGGTTCGCCCTGATGACCGAACTGGGCCAGGAGGAGGTCCTGGACCGGGTCTGCCCGGGCAAGGTCCCGCGGCTGATGGCGGCCGACGTGGCCGCCTGGCACCGCAGGAGCGGCGGCGGGCTGCACCCCGACACGTACGTGTGGGCGAATCTGCCGCGGCCCTGGGAGGTCCTGCGGGGCGAGAAGGAGTGCACGCGTTCGCTGGTGGAGGCGGCCTGCGCCCGGCACGGTGTGGATCCGGTCTCGGGCGGCTGGACCGCGCCCCGCCCGACGGCGGAGGCCGTTCGCTTCCAGCGCACGCCGGAGCTGGTGCACGGCGTGGCCGTCGCCGACCCGCTGATGGCGAGCGCGATGCGGTCGGCGGGGGTGTTCTCGGGCCGCGGCAAGCGCGCGGCGGCCGAGGAATGGCTGTGACTCCTGGGGCCGCGAAATCCCGTTGACCCGGGAGCCGTGGCGTACGGATGATCGGGGCCGGCGGCGAGGAAGCTCTGTGGAGGAGCGCCCGGCTCGCACTCCGGGTGGACGTAGGTTCGAATCCTGCCCTCGCCGCCCTCACCTGCTTCACCTGCTTCACCGGTTTCGGACGCACGGACGGGATGCGCATGGCCACGCAGGAGCACGAGGACGCGGCCGTGCACGCGGCCATGGTCGCGGCCGACGCCGACCGCTGGGACGGCGGCCAGCCCTGCACGTTCTCCGCGTTGCTCGATCACTGGGCCCACCAGGTGGCGGGCGTGGAGGAGGGCTACGCGTGGTGCCTCGACGATTTCGACTACGAGATCTGGTGCCGGACCAGACTGGCCCGCGTCTGGCCCCTCCTGCCCACGCAGTTCCGACCGGCCCGGCAGCCGGTGCTCGACGAACTCGACGGGCGGTTCCGCGCGGCGACCATCGAGTGGCCCGGCCGCGGCGGCGAGGAGCAGTGGTGGCTGTGGCGCTTCCCCCGACTGCTCGGGATCGAACCAGGGGACTCCTACGACGGGGGCTGGCCGGCGGGCTGGGTGCGGATGCCCTTCCCCAAACCGGACGCCGTCCGGGTCATCGTCTGACCCCGCGTCGGCCTACCCTCCTCGCATGAGCATCGGCGTGCACGTCCCCGAGTACCTGCAAGGCAGCGAGTTGGTCGCGAGTGAGGACCTCGCGAAGGACCCCGCGTTCTGGCTGGCTCACGTCCTGCTGACGATGGGCGATCCCGGTGAACCGGTCGAACCGTACGGGGTGGACGCGGCGGCCTACGACGCCATGGTGGAGCGGCTCGGCGACCCCGAGCAGCCCTGGCCCGTCCTGAGGGTCTGCTGCGACGGCGGGCACACGGTCTACGCCGTCTACGCCAACGAGGAGGACCAGAACGACGTCGACTTCTTCGTCCACCATCCAGAGTGGGGGCGCCTCGGCCATCTCGGCCAGTGCGGTGCCGACGGGGCCGGCCCGGGCCTGTCCTGGACCGAGCTCCTCGCGCTCGCCACGAGCACCAGGGAAGGCGGTGCGGGGCTGACCGATCCGTCCGAGCGCCTCCTCCTGCTGCTGCCCGTGCTCGGCGACGCCGACCTGCCCGGCGAGGCATACGACACCGTGGCCCGCGCGCTGTCCCGTTGCGGGATCCGGCCGGAGGCCACCGGCGCTCTGGCCGCGATGCTGCTCGGCGAGCCGGACCCGGCCGGCGGACCCCGGTGGACCGTGACCGGCGACCATCCGATCGCCGTCTGCTCGTCCCCGTACAGCCCCCGCCGGGTACCGCTCGCCCTCGGCATCACGCCGGACCAGGCCCGGGCCCTGGCCACCGCCCTCGGCAGCCGCCCGGGGACCTGAGCCCGGGTCCTTCGGGTCGAGGCGGCGGACTACCGGGCATCGGCGGCCGGTCGGCCGGTCAGCGATCCCCGGGGCTCGCCCCGTACGAGCTTCCCGGCAGCGCTCAGGAGCCGTACCGGAACGTCCGGCCGCTGCGGGGCGCGCTGCGCGAGGTGGTGGCGCAGGGCCGGGTCCGGGGCGCACCGGTAGCGTTCGAGGTAGTAGGCGATCTGGTCGGACCAGACCCAGAGGCCGTCGGTGCGGAAACCGGCGGGCACCACCCTGCTCCGGGCCGGATCAAGGCGGTCCGGTTCCGGTACGAGGCCGTGCAGGGCCACGGGAGCCTCCCGGAGGAACCTGAGCAGCGCGG
Source organism: Streptomyces sp. NBC_01439 (assembly GCF_036227605.1). Lineage (GTDB taxonomy): Bacteria > Actinomycetota > Actinomycetes > Streptomycetales > Streptomycetaceae > Streptomyces. Next base: position 2,537,320 of record NZ_CP109487.1, read on the forward strand.
CGCACTCCTCGGCGGAGGTCACGTGCTCGCGGTCGGGTGCGATGGCCGGCTCGCCGTCGGGCCCCCGGAAGTCGAAGACCCGCGCGAGGTGCAGCGCGGTGGCCGGGGACGTCCCGCCGTCCGGCGATCGCGGGGCCGCCGCTGCGGCGAGCGGGTCGGCGAGCGGGTCGGCCCGCGTGGGCGTGTAGCCACGGGGCGCCTCCAGCTGCCGGAGCCGGCCGCTGACGGCCGCGGCGTCCGGCGGCCGGGCCTCGCGGTCCTTGGCCAACAGGTCGAGGATGAGCCGTTCCAGGCCGGCGGGCAGGTCGGGACGGAGCTCCGTCGGTGAGGGCGGAGGTTCGTGGAGGTGTCGGGCGAGGACGGTATGGACCGCCCCGGTTCCGAACGGCGTTGCGCCCGTGACCAGTTCGTACAGGAGGCAGCCGAGCGAGTAGAGGTCGGCGCGGGCGTCGACCGCCACGCCCCGGATCTGTTCCGGGGAGGCGTAGGGCGGGCTGCCGAGGAAGTGCCCGATCTCCGTCAGTTTGGTCAGGCCCCGGCTGCCCGGGGCGGCTCCGGGCAGCAGCGCGGCGATGCCGAAGTCCACGACCTTGACGGTTCCGGTCCGGGTCAGGATGACGTTCGACGGCTTGAGGTCCCGGTGGACGATCTCCTTCGCGTGCGCGGTGTGCAGCGCGGCACAGATCTGGCGGGCCCATGCGAGTACGTCGATCAGGGGTTGCGGCGCCCCGTCGCGGACCAAGGTGTCCAGCGAGCTGCCCTCGACCAGCTCCATCACCACGTGGTAGCAGGGGTCCTTCCGGAAGTCGTAGACCGTGACGATGTGCGGGTCTCCGGCCAGCCGTGCGGTGAAACTGGCCTCGCGCTCGAACCGGGCCCGGAAGTGCATGTCCTGCGCCGCGGCAGGGTGGATCAGCTTGAGCGCGACCTCCCGGTCGAGCAGCTCGTCGTGGGCGCGCCACACCTCGCCCATCCCGCCCGCCCCCAGCGCCGCGCGCAGCCGGTAGCGCCCGTCGAGCAGCCGGCCGTCCGCGGCGCCGGTCACCGCACTCACCTCCCGTCTCCGCCGGCCGCGCCCGTCAGACCGAATCCGGCGCTCGCGAGCAGGGCGGCCAGCGAGTCGGTGGTGACGGCGAAGGCGGGCTCCGTCTCCGCGCGCACGACCAGCGTGCCGATCACCTCGCCGAGCTCGTTGAGCAGGGGGCCGCCGGACGCTTCGGGGGGCAGTCCCAGATCGGTCTTGAACAACTGGAGCCGATGCTCCGGGAAGACCTCGAACTTCTCGACGATGCCGGGCAGCAGTGCCTCGTCCGGGGCGGGGGCCCAGACGAGGTCGCCGATGTGGACGAGCCGGGGGAAGCCCAGGCGCAGCGGCGCCGCCTGCACCGGCTCGGCCAGGAGCAGCACGGCCGTATCGATGGCGGAGGAGTCGGCTAGGAAGACCCGGCGCACGGCCCGCTCCCCTTCGACCAGTCGCACCGTCATCCCCTGGGGGTCCTGAGCCGACCACCGCCGGCTGGTCAGGACGTGGCGGTCCGAGATCAGGAACCCGCTGCCCTCCTGGCCGCTGCCGTCCGCCACCCGTACCAGGGCGGACCTGGCCGACGCCACGAACGCCCCGAGCTCCTCCGGATCGAGCACGACCGCGCGCAGCCGAGCCGCGTCGGCCAGCAGCGTCCGCCGGTAGCCCGCTACGTCCCCGGCGCCGGCGAGGCAGTGCAGCCGTCGCCGGAGATCGTCGGGGGCGGTGAGCGGCTCGGTCAGTTCCTCCAGCGCCTGGAGCGCCCGACCGTGGTCACCGGCGTCGTGCAGTGCGCGGAAGCGCGTCAGCGGGTCGCTGTCCACCGCGGCGAGTGCCGCGAGCACGCCGTTCCAGCGCCTCAGCCGGGCCATGCCCTGCCGCATGGCGTCGAGGTGCACCCCGAGCTGGTGGGCGAGGTGCTGTCCCGCGGCCGCCCGTTCCGCCAGGACCGGCTGGGCGAGGTGGTCCTGCGCGGTGGTCAGCAGGTCCCGCAACGGGGCGCGCAGGGAGAGGAGTTCGCCCTCCAGCTCGGCCGACTGCGGGCCGTACATCTCGGCGAGCATGCCCTGCACGGCCGGGTCCAGGGCCTGGCGGGAGGGCCGGTGGGCGCGCAGGCGCTCGCGGAACTCGTGGCAGAGCGGCTCGCAGTCGCCGAGCTCGATCGCCTCCTCCACCAGCCGGCGCAGGGCGCGCCCGAGTTCCTCCAGTTCGCGCTGGACGGAGTGCCGCCGCGACATCGTCTCGATCTCGCTCGGTGCGAGCAGGGTCGTCTCGGTGAACTCGGCCGAGCTGCTGTTCCCGGTCACCGTATCGCGCGCCGTGACCGTCAGGACGCAGCTCCTGTCGAAGCCGAAGGTCACTTCGATCTGCGGTACTCCTTGCGCGACCGGCGGGATGCCCGTCAGCCGCAGGACCCCCACCAGCGCACGTGGCTCGATCCGGCCGATGTAGACCTTGACCTCCACCTCCGTTTGAAGGTCCCGGGTCGTGGTGTAGGTCTTCGCCGCCTGGGTCGGAATGGGTGTGTTCCGCTCGATCAGGACGGAGAAGCCCGTGGTGCCGTCGGCCTCGGCGACCGCGATCCCGAGGTCGAAGGGGGTCACGTCCTCCAGTTGGACGTCCTCGAGGAGGCCGGAGAGCACCGCCCCTTCCAGCGCGGCACCGCGGGCCACGGCCGTCCGGGCGTCCAACAGGACCGTGCGTTCGGCCTCGAAGACCTCCTCCACGGTCCCGCTGATCAGCGGCGAGAGCATCGGGCCGCCGACCAGGACGAGGTGGTCGGGCGGGAGGCCGCGCTCGTCCATCATCCGCTCGCAGACGTCGCGCAGGGTGCGCAGCGAGTCGGCGAGCAGGACGGCGAGCTCGTCGCGGGTCAGCTCCAGGCGCACTTCCGGCTGCCCGAGGTAGGCGTTGAGGATGTATTCGGCCTCGCGCTGGGAGGAGAGGGCGATCTTGAGGTGCTCGGCGGCCAGTTCGAGCCGTCGGCGGGCCCGGCCGGTCGCCGGGACCTCGAGTCCGCGGGCGCGGAGCCGCCGCGCGAGCTCGTCGGCCACGATGCGGTCGAAGTCGTACCCGCCGTACTCGTTGTCGCCGAGGATGTTCCGGACCTGGTAGCGGTTGCCCCAGACCTCCATGGCGCTCACGTCGAGGGTGCCCGCGCCGAGGTCCACGACGGTGACCTCGCCGCTCAACCGCCGCTGGGCGGCGGCCGCCAGGCAGGCCGCCGTCGGTTCGTGGATCAGGCGCCTGGCCTTCACCCCGGCGATCTCGCACGCGCTGCGGGTGGCGTGCTTGGCGTTGTTGAGGAAGTACGCGGGGATGGTGAGGATCACCTCGTCCCGCTTCAGTGTGAGGTCGTGGTGCTCGGCCGCCCACTCCAGCCATTCGTCGCGGACCTGGCCGAGCGCTTCGCGGGCCAGCTCGCCGAGCCGTTCCCGTACCTGCCCGGCGAGGTGTTTCTCCACCAGCGTACGGGCGTGCGCGATCAGGCGTGCGGCGACCTCTTCCGGCCGGTAGGAGCGGTCGAGGATGGTGTAGGACATGCCGTCGCCCATCCGCCGCTTGGACGCGCTGATGTGGCCGACCACCCAGGAGGCGAGGATCTGGTCGCCGGTCAGTCCGACGAGTTCCTCGCCCCCCTTGGTCACCGTCAAGGTGGAGGCGAACTGGGGGTTCACTCCGTCCGGACAGATCACCGGCTGCCCGCTGTGCGCGTCGTAGAGGGCGGCCACGCACGAGTGGGTGCCGAGGTCGAGACCCCAGACCGTGGCGAAGCGGGCGTCCGTCTCGGCGCGGGCCCGCTGCGCCCACTCGGCCACCCGCTCCTCGAACACCTTGCGGCCGACGGCGCCGATCGCCTGCAGGGCCCGGCCCACCCGTTCCCGCTGCAGCTCGGGGACGGCCGCGTCGTCCTGCTCGACCAGTGACTTCAGGATCCCGGCGGCCGCCGAGTCGCGCCCCCTGTGCTCCAGGGCGTCCAGGCATCGCTCGACGAGCTCGGCGATGTCGCCCGTCCGGCGCAGGAACGGGGCGAGCCGCGGGTCCTCGATCGCCTCCCCGCCCTTCCAGTGGATCAGACAGCGGGCGGCCGCCGAGGCGTCGTCCGCCCGGCCGTAGAGGGCGACGGCCTCCTCGTACCGCCCGTCCTGCTCGTGCAGGCGGGCCGCGCCGAGCAGGTCGCCGCCGGCCTCGCGGGCCGCGGCGCGAGCCGCCCGGCCCTCGGCCGAGTCCTCGCTCTTGAGGACGCGGTCGGCGTCGCCGAACCGCTCGGCCTTCCGGAAGAGGGTGTGCGCACGGTAGAGATCACCGCCGTCCTCGGCGTGCCCCGCCGCTACCGCGGTCTGCCCGGCCGCCTCCTCGAACCGGCTCCACTCCAGGTGCACGGCCCGGCGGTCCGGCGCGGGCGCCTGCCGCAGCAGATCGTCCAGACGACGCCGCTCGACCGCGACGACGGCCGCGCGCACCCCCTCCAGTTCGGCCTTCCGGTCGACGATCAGGTCCGTCGGACCCGGGGCACGTTCCAGTTGGCCGAGGATGTCCGAGACGAGCCCGAGGGCGGCGATCCGGTCGCCCCGTTGCACCTGGTCGTCGATGTACGGGCGGCAGGCGGCGGCCAGGGAGGCCAGCCGGTCGGGCTCCTCCGCGGGGCAGGTCGCGAGAGCGGCCAGGTAGTCGCCGAGTTGCTCGTGGCAGCGGCTCACCAGATCGTGTCGGCCGGCCTGTTCGCAGTGCGCGAGTGCCTCGGCGGGCCGGCCCGCGGCGAGGAGGAGTTCACCGGCCCGCTCGTGGAAGTCCCGAACCCGCTCGGACAAGCCTTCGGTCCGGGCCAGTTCGAGTGCGGCCAGGACGTCGTCGAGGCGCTGCGAGGTCGCACAACAGTCGAGCGCCTCGCGCTTGCGTACGGGATTGTCCGCGAGCCGCACGGCATCGCCGCCGCGGCCGAGGAAGAGCTTCACCGGGTACAGGTCCGGCACCAGGGGGTCGGCGAGGTGGTCGAAGAAGGTGCTCCACAGCGCGGCGTCCTGGGCGAGCGAGGTCCTCGCGGTGTACGCCCGTAAGGCTTGCGTCGTCATGCCGACGTCGAGGAGACCTGCGTCCTGGCGGCGCCGGAGCAGGGAGACGAGGCCGTCGGCGCTGTCCTGCTCACCCGCCAGCGCCGTCAGCCGGCCCCCGGCCTCACGTTCCAGCGCGAGGTCTCCGGCGCGGCCCGCCGCCTCGGCGATCACGGTGAGGACGGTACGGTCCCCGTGCCCGACGGCTTCGTGCAGCGCTGCCCGTCGGGTCGGCCCCAGGGCCGCCGCGTACCCCTCGGCGGGCAGTCGACGGCCCGGCCGCTCCAGCAGGTCGGCCGCCAGCGCCGGGTCATGGTCGAGCGCCTCCACGAGCGCCCGGCCGAAGGCCTCGGCGGCCAGGTCCAGATCCCTTCCGGTCAGCAGTGCGGGCCGGAAGGTTTGCTCCACCGCCTTCAGCGCCTTGCGTAGGCTGCGGGGCCTGCCGTCCGAAGACCTGTTGAGCCACACCTGTCCTCATCCCCCTGCGATCACCGGGCCGAGCCCTGATCTCACATGCTAACGACCGTGGGGACAAAGGGAGATGGGACTGCAGGACTGCCCGCAACCTCCGGCTGGACGCAGGTTCGAATCCGGCCCGGCGCCTCGGCGAACTCGAGGCCCCGAAGGAGGGCGCACTGCCCCGTCGGCCGAAATCACCCCTTGCGTACCGCGAGTAACGGCTTTTAGGGTCGGCGGACTTGAGGAACGGGAGGCACCGTGGAAAACGACAGGGCACCAGAAGACGACACCCGGACCAAGCCGGAGATCAAGAAGGTGGCCGTCCGCGACGAGACCAGGAAGCGCGACCGGCTCACCATCGACAAGCGACCGTCGTCCTGACCGGGCGGGAGCCGGCGCCCGGCGCGGCAGTGCGGACACCGGGCGCCGGGGTCCCCCGCGGGACGGGCGATCGGCCGGCCCGGCGGACGGGCCGCGGCCGGGCGGGGAGGACCGCATGCGCGTTCATCTGGTGACCATGCCCTGGCAGTCGATCGACCTGCCCTCGCTCCAGATCGGCCTGCTGCACTCGCTCCTGACCCGCACCCGGCCCTTCGACGAGGTCCGGGAGTTCCACGGTTCGCTGCGCTGGGCGGAGTTCCTGCTGGAGCGGACGGACGGACTGCTGCGCCCGGCCGACCACGCCGAGGTGGGCAGCGACTCGATCTTCGACGGACTCGGCGACTGGGTCTTCTCGGGCGTGCTCTACGGGGACCCCGACTGGGGCGTCGCACGGCTCGGCGCGTACGCGGAGCGGCGGGGCATCCCGGTGGACAAGGCGCACGCCATGCGGGTCCACGCGGCGGACTTCGTCTCCCGCAGCGCCTCGGAGATCCTCGACGAGGACCCGGACGTCGTCGGGTTCACCAGTACGTTCATGCAGAACGTGTCCTCGCTCGCGCTCGCCGCCGAGCTCAAGCGCCGCCGGCCCGGCCTCACCGTGGTCTTCGGTGGCAGCAACTGCGACGGGCCGATGGGCCACGCCCTGCACCGCAACCATCCCTTCGTCGACCACGTGGTGCGCGGGGAGGGGGAGTACGCGTTCCCCGCCCTGCTGGCCCATCTGGACTCCGGGACCCCGCCCGTCGACGTACCGGGCCTGTGCTGGTGGGACGGCGGGACCTCGCGGGCGAACGAGGAGACCCGCCGTACGGTGGCGCCGCGTGACATCGCCTCGCCCGACTACGACATCTGGCAGGCGGAGCTCGACGCCTCCCCGGTGGCCGAGTACGTCCGTCCGAAACTGGTCGTGGAAGGCGCACGCGGCTGCTGGTGGGGCGAGAAGCACCACTGCACGTTCTGCGGTCTCAACGGCTCGGCGATGGCGTTCCGCGCCAAGCCCGGTGAGCAGTTGTGGGCGGAAGTCGACCGGCTCGTCCGGCGGCACCGGATCCTCGACGTCGTCACGGTCGACAACATCATCGACATGGCGTACTTCACGGACTTCCTGCCGCTCGCCGCCGACAGCGGCTGGGACCTCCTGATGCACTACGAGGTCAAGTCCAACCTCACCGCGGACCAACTGGCGCTCCTGGCCCGATCAGGAGCGGTGCACATCCAGCCGGGGATCGAGAGCCTCAACAACCGCGTGCTCGGCCTCATGGACAAGGGCGTCACCGGGTCCCGCAACGTCCGCACGCTCCGGGAATGCGCCGACCGGTCGCTCACGTGCACGTGGAACTACCTGTACGGGTTCCCGGGCGAGACGGCGGACGACTACGACCCGGTCGTCGACCAGATCCCCGCACTCGTCCACCTGCAGCCACCGGGCGGCGCGTTCCGCATCCAGCTGGAGCGGTTCAGCCCGCACTTCGCCGATCCCGCCCTCGGGTTCGCCGAGCGGACCCCCGCCGAGATGTACGGCCACGTGTACGACCTCCCCGAGGAGGAACTGGCCGACCTGGTGTACCTCTTCGACACCCCGCCCCGCGGAATCGGCGGCCCGGCGGAGGAACGGCTCGCAACGGCCGTCGCGGAGTGGCGGGCCGGGCACGCCGGTTCGACGCTGCTGATGGAACCCGGCGCGGACGGTGAGCTACTGGTGCACGACCGGCGGCGCGGATGGCCGGCCCGGACGCATCGGCTCAGCGGCTGGGAGGCCGCCGCCTTCCGGCACCTGGAACACGGCCGCTCCGGGCCCGCCCTGCACCGGCTCCTCGCCGAAGAGGGACGTCCGGTCGCTTCCGAGCGGCTCACGGAATGGCTCGGAGAGGGCGTGTCCCGGGGGCTGCTGTTCTTCGACGGACGGTCGTACGTGTCGCTGCCCCTGCGGAACGCTCCGGTCCGCACGGTCGCCGTCACGGACGGGGCCGGGGCCGGGGCCGACCCCGAGGTGGCGGCCCTGTGACCGGCGGGCAGGTGGTGGTGGACGAGCCGCTGCCGCTGGGCGCGGGCGGACGCGGCGCGGCGGACGCCGTGCGCTTCCTGCGCGACTGCCAGAGTCAGGCGCTCACGGTGCGCTGGGTCCCGGACGACGACGTCCTGCCGTTCGACACCGGGCTGCTGCACCACCTCCCGCCACCGGCTCCCCGGACCGCCCCTCCGGGCGGGTCCGACGGGGCGGCCGTGTGGCGGTCCCGGTACGCGTACGGCCTGCTGTACCACCGCCGCGGGCCGGATTTCGTGACGGTCATGGACCGCAGGGACCCTTCGGCCTCGGCCCGGTTCACCATCGACCAGCCTTCACTGCTCGGCGCCTTCCTCACCGTGCAGGAACCCACGGCCCTCGACGCGCTCGACGCCCCGCACCGCGAGGCCGTGTCCTTGCTCGCGGACGAACGTCTCGTCCTGGTCACGCAGGGGTGGGCCGTGGCACTGCCACCGCGCCTCAACCGCTGGCCCGTCCCCTGCACGAGCGTCTGACCCGTGACCTCGTCGCCGACCCGTCCCCCCGCCGCGGCCGCCGTCCGCGGCGGCACGCCGTGGGGTGCGCTGCGGCGGCACCGCCCGTTCCTGCTGCTCTGCGGCGAACAGGCGGCCAGCTCCGTCGGACGGCAGATCACCGCGCTGGCCCTGGCGATGCTGGCCGTGACCCAACTGGACGCGGGCCCGTTCGGGGCGTCCGCGCTGCTGGCCCTGACCTATCTTCCCGGCGCCGTGCTCAGCCCCCTCGCCGGTGTGCTCGCCGACCGGGCCCGGCTGCGCACCCTGGCCGTCACGCTCACCTCGCTGCAGGTGGTGGTCGTCGCTTCGGTGCCGCTCGCCGGGGCGCTCGGGAGCCTCGGTCTGCCGCACCTGTACCTGGTGGCCGCCCTCTCGGGTGCGCTGACCTGGACCCTCTCGGTGGCGCTGCAGGCGGCGCTGCCCCGAGTGGTCGGGCCCGAGCAGCTCCTGACCGGCAACTCCGCCCTGACCGGCGCCCGTACGACGGGCATGATCGGCGGCCCCGCCCTGGGCGGCGTCCTCGTCGGTCTCGTCGGGGCGTCCTCCGCCCTGTTGGCCGGCAGCGCCGCCTATGCGGTCGAGGCCGTGCTGCTGTTCGCCCTGCCCGCCTCGCTGAACAAGCCGGCCGAGCCCGCCGGACGCCGGGGCCCCCGGCTCGCCGCGCTCCGTGAAGGGCTGGCGGTGGTCCGGGCGGAACCGGTACTGCGCCGACAGGTGCTCGCGGGCGCCGGGTTCAACCTCGGCAGCGGGGCTGCGGACGCACTCTTCGTCGTGTACGCGAACCGCGAACTCAGCTTGCCCGCATGGCAGTTGGGGATGGTGTACGCCGCTTTCAGCGTGGCCACCGTGGCCGGAGTCCTGCTCGCCGGCCGGTTCGCGACGTCCGTCGAGCTGTACCGGGCGACGCGGATCTGCGCGGTGGTGGCAGCCCTGGCGATCTTCCTCGTCCCGGCGGCGTCGCTGGGGCTCGCCTTCCCCCTACTGCTCACCTACCAACTGGTCTTCGGCATCGCGGCGACCGTGTGGGCGATCTCCATGACAACGACCCAGCAGCTGATCGCCCCGCCCCACCTCCAGGGCCGCGTAGCCGGCTTCGCCCAGGCTGCGCTGCTGACCACCGTCCCGGTCGGGGCCCTGTCCGCGGGCGCGCTGGCCGCCTGGCTGGGGAACGTCCCCGTGTTGACCGGCGCCGCGACGGCGGCGCTCCTGGCCGCGGCCTGCTTCTGGCTGCCGCACCGCACCGACACCGGCGTACGGCCGACCGCCCCGTGACCGCGGCCCCGTCGGAGTCCGCGCGGCACAGGCGGTTGCCGGCGGGTGCGCCCGAGCCCCGGACCCGTCGGGGTCCGGGGCTCGGGTGCGGGCCTGTCAGCCCTCCGTCGGGGTCAGCCGCAGCGAGATCGAGTTGATGCAGTACCGCTGGTCCGTCGGGGTGGGGTAGCCCTCCCCCTCGAAGACGTGGCCCAGGTGCGAGCCGCACTTGGCACAACGGACCTCCGTGCGGACCATCCCGTGCGAGGTGTCCGCGATCAGTTCGACCGCGTCGGTGTCCTTCGGGTCGAAGAAGGACGGCCAGCCGCAGTGCGAGTCGAACTTCTCCGACGAGCGGAACAGCTCGGACCCGCAGCCGCGGCAGGAGTAGACGCCCTCCGTCTTGGTGTCCGTGTATTCACCGCGGAAGGCCGGCTCGGTGCCCGCCAGCCGCAGTACCTGGTACTCGGACGGGGTCAGCTCCGCCTGCCACTGCTCGTCCGTCTTCTCGACCTCGTAGGACATGGTTCTCCCGCTCCCTCGTACCTTCAGCTCGACAGCCGGGCGAGGATGGCCGGACCGAGGTCCGTGACGTCGCCCGCGCCCATGGTGAGAACGAGATCACCGGGCTTCGCCATTCCCGCGATGGCGTCGGCGACGGCCGCCTTGTCGTGCTCGGCGGTGACGTCGGCGCCCGCCGCCCGGGCGGCCGCGATGATCAGCTCGCTGGTGACGCCGGGGATCGGGTCCTCGCGGGCCGGGTAGATGTCCAGGACCAGGGAAGCGTCGGCGAGGGCCAGGGACTGGCCCATCTCCTTGCCGAGCTCCTGGGTGCGGGAGAAGAGGTGCGGCTGGAAGACGACCAGGATCCGGGAGTCGCCGGCGGCTCCGCGGATGGCCTCGAGGTCGGCGGTCATCTCGGTGGGGTGGTGGGCGTAGGAGTCGATCACCTGGACGCCCGCGGCCTCGCCCTTGAGCTGGAGGCGGCGCTTGACGCCGGTGTACTTGCCGAGCGCGCTCGCCAGGTTGTGCGCCGGGATGCCGAGCGCCACGCCCGCGGCGAGGGCCGCGACGGCGTTGTGCGCGTAGTGGCGGCCGGGGACCGAGACGGTGAAGGTGAGCATCCGGCCGTCCAGGACCACGGTGACCTCGCTGGTCAGGCCACGCGGGGTGATCTTGGTGATCCGGACGTCGGCACCCTCCTCCTCGCCGTACGTGACGACGGTGAGGCCCTCCTTGCCGGCGACCCGGCGGGCGATCTCGGCCGCGCCCTCCTGGCCGTGGGCGACGACGAGGGTGCCGCCGGGCACGACCTTGCCGACGAAGGTCTCGAAGGATTCGTAGATCTCGTCGATGGAGGCGTAGTTCGCGTGGTGGTCGAGCTCCGCGTTGAGGATGATCGCGACCTGCGGGGTGTACTTGTGGAAGGTGCGGTCGCTCTCGTCCGCCTCGGCGACGAAGATGTCGCCCTCGCCGTGGTGGGCGTTGGAGCCGGGGGCGTCCAGGTCGCCGCCGATGGCGTAGGAGGGGTCCAGGCCCAGGGCCGAGAGGGACACCGCCAGCATCGAGGTGGTGGTGGTCTTGCCGTGCGTGCCGGCGACGGCGATCGGCCGCAGCCCGTCCATCAGGGCGGCCAGCGCGTCGGAGCGGTGCACGACGGGGATGCCGAGCTCGGCGGCCCGGGCCAGCTCGGGGTTGTCGGCGCGGATGGCGCTGGAGACGACCACGCAGGTGGAACCGGCGGCAAGGTTCTCGGCCGCGTGTCCGCCGTGGACGGTGGCGCCGTGGGCGCGCAGCGCCTCGGCGGTCTCGGAGTCGCCCCGGCTGTCGCTGCCGGCCACCTGCGCTCCGCGCTGGGCCAGGATCTTCGCGATGCCGGACATGCCGGCGCCGCCGATGCCGATGAAGTGGGGCCGTTCCATGGCGGTCGGCAGGCCGGGCTTCATTCAGGTCGCTCCAGGATCGTGTGTCGTGCGGGTGCGCGTGGGACTCTGACTGGCCCCAAGCCTATTCGTTGTGGGAGAAGAGCTTGAGCACGGGAACGCCGACCTTGTGGCGGGCGCGCGAGGCCCAGTCCCGGTGGAAGAACTCCTCGACGAAGTGCGGGGCGGTCAAGACGATCACCTCGTCGGCGTCGTGCTCGTCCACGATGGTCTTCAGCTTGTCGAGCGGGTGGTCCTCGACGATCTGCCCCACCGCGTTGGCTCCCTTGGCGCGCAGCGCGTTCAGGGAGTGCGCGAGGGCGTGCGCGGCAGGGCCGAGGGCGGCCTCACCCTCGGGTTCGTCGCCCTCACGGATGGCCTCCGGGAGCTCACCGAGCGCTACGTCGTCGATGGCGCGCAGCAGTCGGTCCTGGTCGCCCCGGGGTTGCATGAGGACGATGAAGGAAACCGCGTCGTCCCCGTGCAGGTTGGTGACGAAGTCCACGTCCACCGCGGTCAGCGGCTGCTCGATCATCAATACGCTCGTGAACACGGACGCCCTCTCCTTCATGGGCCGAGGCCGGCCGGCCGACCCCTGCGGAAACCATCCTGCCCCGCTGTCGCACGGGGCCCTGCGCAGACATTCCTGCCCAGTTATGTGCCCAGCGGAAGCGAAGCGGAACGACAAATTCCGCGCCTTGTCAGATCCGACGGTAGCTGGTGAAGAGGAACCCGGCCTCTTCCAGTACGCAGGCGGGCGCGAGCCGGTGCGGAACCGTGACGGACGGGCCGCCGGCGATCCGCTGGGCGCCTCCCGCCACGAGCATCGGGGAGATCGTCAGGCACAGCTCGTCCAGGGCGTCGGCAGCCACGAACTGGCCCAGGAGCCGGGGCCCGCCCTCGGTGAGCTGGCGGCGCAGCCCCCGCCCGGCGAGTTCCCGCACCACCCGGGCGGCGTCCACGCCCGCACCGTCACCGGCCACCACGACCTCGGCCCCGGCCCGCGCCGCCTCGGCCACCCGGGCGGCGGGCGCGGCGGCCCCGGTGACCACCAGGGTCGGCACCAGCGGGGAGGTGAACAGGGGCAGCGAGAAGTCCAGGTCCATGCTGGCGGTGACCACGGCGATGGCGGGGGCGGGGCCCTGTCCGGAGGCGGCACGACGGGCGGCGAAGGCCTCCCGGGCGCGGGCCGGGCGGTAGCCCTCCTGGCGAACCGTTTCCGCGCCGACGACCACCACGTCGGCCAGCGCCCGCAGGGTGCCGAAGATCCGCATGTCGCTCTCGCTGGAGATCGGCTGCGAGCGGCCCTCGTGCTGGGCACCGCCGTCCAGGGTGGAGACCATGTTGGCCCGGAGCCAGTGGCCGTCCGCCGCCAGTGCGGGGTAGGCGTAGGCATCCGCCAGTTCGTCGAGCGACCACTCCCGGTCGGCCCGGTCCCGGGGCGGGGCTGATGTCTGATCGGTCACAGGGAACAGGCGTCGCATCGGTGCAGTGTGCCACGCCCCGTAGAGTTGAGAGCTGTGTCGACATCTCTCTCCACCTCCGGTTACACCTCCGGCCGGCCCCCCATAGCCGACGCGGGGCCCCAGGCCCTCTGCGCGCGCGAGCCGCGGGTGCCCGCCGAACGACTGGTGGCCGAGATGGTGCCGCCGCCCCGGTTCGACTCGGTGCGCTTCGACACGTACAACCCGGACCCGACCCAGCCCAGCCAGTCCGAGGCCGTCACCGTGTTGAGCGGCTTCGCCGCAGGGCTCGGCGGTGCCCACGCCAGCGGCGCCGGCAAGAAGCGCTGGTTCTCCAAGAAGCCGGCCGCCCCCACCGCCCCGCGCGGGGTCTACCTCGACGGCGGGTACGGTGTCGGCAAGACCCACCTGCTGGCTTCCCTGTGGCACGCCACCCCGGCCGAACCCGCGCTCAAGGCCTTCGGCACCTTCGTGGAGCTGACCAACCTGGTCGGCGCGCTCGGCTTCCAGCAGACCGTGCAGACCCTCGGCGGACACCGGCTGCTGTGCATCGACGAGTTCGAGCTGGACGACCCGGGCGACACCGTACTGGTGTCCTCGCTGCTCAGCCGCCTGGTCGAGCAGGGCGTGGCGCTGGCCGCCACCTCCAACACGCTCCCCGGCAAGCTCGGCGAGGGCCGCTTCGCCGCCGCCGACTTCTTGCGCGAGATCCAGGGGCTGTCGGCGCACTTCCGGCCGCTGCGGATCGACGGCCAGGACTACCGCCACCGCGGTCTGCCGGAGGCTCCGGCGCCGTTCTCAGACGAGCAGGTCACCAAGGCCGCGTACGCGACCGAGGGCGCGAGCCTGGACGACTTCCCCGGCCTGCTCGAACACCTGGCCAGGGTGCACCCGAGCCGCTACGGCGCGCTGACCGACGGCCTCACGGCGGTCTGCCTGACCGACGTCGGCCCGGTGCCCGACCAGTCGACGGCGCTGCGCCTGGTGGTACTGGCCGACCGGCTGTACGACCGTGAGGTCCCGGTGCTGGCCTCCGGGGTCCCCTTCGACCGACTGTTCAGTGAGGAAATGCTGAACGGCGGCTATCGGAAGAAGTACTTCCGCGCCATATCGCGGCTCACCGCGCTGGCGCGCGACGCGAAGCCCCTGGTCTCCCAGTAGGTTTGGGGACGCCGGGTCCCTTCGGGAGCCCGGCCGTTTCCCACATCTTCGAAGGGATCACCATGGCCACCACGCGTCAAGCGCACACCGTCTGGGAAGGCGACCTGCTCAAGGGCAAGGGTGTCGTCACCCTCGACTCCTCCGGCATCGGTTCGTACGACGTCTCCTGGCCCGCGCGCTCGGAGGCCCCGAACGGCAAGACCAGCCCGGAAGAGCTGATCGCCGCCGCCCACTCCAGCTGCTTCTCGATGGCTCTGTCCCACGGCCTCGCGGGCGCGGGCACCCCGCCCACCCGGCTGGAGACCAAGGCGGACGTCACCTTCCAGCCCGGTGAGGGCATCACCGGCATCCACCTCACGGTGGAGGGCGAGGTCCCGGGGCTGGACAACGACGGCTTCGTCGCCGCCGCCGAGGACGCCAAGAAGAACTGCCCGGTCAGCCAGGCGCTGACCGGTACCACGATCACGCTGAGCGCCAAGCTCGCCTGATCGGCGCCGCTACGGCGAGGGGGCGCGGGCCGCGCGTGCGGCCCGCGCCCCTTTCGTGTTCCTGCCCCACCCGGGCACCCCGCACCGCCCCACATCGCGACGCCCACCCGTCAGGCGGTCGCCAACTGCGGGATCAGGCGCATCGCGTTGTCGTGGTAAATCCCCCGCAGCTGCTCCGGGGTGAAGGCCGGGTCGGCCTCGAGGGCGGGGAGCGCCAGGTCCGTCACCGTGTCGGCGGGGGCGGCGGGCCAGTCGGTGCCGAAGAGGACGTGGTCGGCCGGGACGTGTTCCAGCAGGGTCGCGGCGGGTGCCATGGGGCCTGCGGTGTCGTAGTAGAAGCGGCTCAGGTGGTCGCGGACGGCGGCGGGTTCGACGCGCGGTTCGCAGAACCGGCCGAGGGCCTGCAAGCGCGTCGCGATGTACGGCAGGAAGCCTCCGGCGTGCGGCAGGACCACGGAGATGTTCGGGAAGCGGTCGAGCGTCCTCCGACTGATCATGTTCACGGCGGCCCGCGTGGTGTCCAGCAGGAAGTCGCACATGAAGTTCGGGATGCCCGGAACCGTCGACCCCCCGGGCGGACCGGAGGCGCCGGGCGGACCGGACGGGCCGTCAGGGAGGTTGTGCGGGTGGGTGTCCACCACGGCGGAGAACTCGTTCAACTCGTGGAACAGCCGGTCGTAGGCGGGATCACCGAGGTAGACGCCCCCGTAGTTGGCCGTCACGTTCACCCCGACGGCCCCGAGCTGCCCGAGCCCCCGGCGCACGGCCCAGGACGAGGCCTCCGGGTCGTCCAGGAACAGCGGCACGTAGTACGAGAACCGTCCCGGATGCGACTGCGCCACCTCCATCATCGACTGCAGCGTGATGTTGATGGCCTCGCGCAGCTGCGCCGACGACCGGTAGCGCGCCGGCAGCATCGGCTTGAGGACGGCGGTCGTGATGCCCACGTCGTCCATGAAGCGGATCGCCGCGTCGGTGCCGAGCCGGGTCCACGGGGGCAGCCGTTCCGGCTTGACCAGTCCGTGGTGCGCGGCCCAGTCGCGCCACTGCGGCGCGCAGAAGTGATGATGTACGTCGATCTTCGAATGGGCCGCGCGCGCCGCGCCCGTGCCCGGCGCGGAGGAACCGCGCGCGACCCGGATGACCGCGCTGGTGCCCACCGCGGCGATCCGCAGTTCGTCCGCCGGCGTCCCCAGGAGGCGCAGTGCGGAGGTGCTCACGGAATCCGTCATGCCGATCCACCGCCCATCGGGTCTGGGTTACCTGCCGGAGGCCACGGAGGCCA
Organism: Streptomyces sp. NBC_01439; assembly: GCF_036227605.1. GTDB lineage: Bacteria > Actinomycetota > Actinomycetes > Streptomycetales > Streptomycetaceae > Streptomyces. Next base: position 2,553,344 of record NZ_CP109487.1, read on the forward strand.
GGGACGCCTCGCCCGGGTCGGCGCCGGGGCGGCGCGGCTCCAGGACGAGCCGGAGGTGTTCGAGGCCCCGGAACGCCGGCACCGGGCCCTTGAGCCATGCCCGCCCGGTCTCCTGTGCGTCCGCGAGCTCCATGTCCGGGAACTCCCGCAGGAGGGTGGCCAGCGCGATCTCGAGTTCGAGCCGCGCCAGCGGCGCCCCCAGGCAGTAGTGGGTCCCGTGCCCGAAGCCCAGGTGCGTGCCCTGGAGTCCCTCGCGCGTCACGTCCAGCTCGTCGGGGAACTCGAACTTCTCGGGGTCCCGGTTGGCCGAGGAGATCGCGATCTGTACGAGGGAGCCCTCGGGGATCTGCGTGCCCCGGATCTCGGCGTCCCGTGCCGCGTACCGGAAGGTCGACGTCTCCACCGATCCCTCGAAGCGCAGCATCTCCTCGACCGCCCGCGGGATGAGCGCGGGGTCCTTGCGCAGCAGCGCCGCCTGATCGGGGCGGTGCAGCAGGTTGAGGACGGAATTGCCGATCTGGTAGGCGGTGGTCTTGTGGCCGGCGAAGAACAGGACCCACAGCGACGCGACCAGTTCGGGATCCTCCAGCCGTTCCTCCGCCTGGAGGAGGTCGCTGAGGAAGGAGTCCGACGGGTGCGCGCGGGTGTCCGAGATGAGCCGCTCCAGCCGGTGCTGCAGGCGCTCCTCGGCCGCTTTCAGCTCCGCCCTCCTGCTGGGGTCGAACCGGGAGCGGGTCACCTCTGCGAACTGCTCCAGGATCTCCGGGCGGTCCTCCTGCGGGATGCCCATCAGTTCGCACAGGACCGCGACGGGCAACGGGAACGCGAACGAGGCCATGAGGTCGACCGTGCCCGCCTTCCGGCATGCGCCGAGGATGTTCTCCGCGATCTCGGTGATCCTCGGGCGCATCTGCTCCACCCGCCGGGGGGTGAAGGCGCTCCGCAGGACGCGGCGCAGCCGCGTGTGCCGGGGCGGGTCCGAGAAGAGCACGTTGTCGTCGAGCGCGTCGAAGAAGCTGCCGTACACGGCGTGGTACGTGTCGATGGCGCCGTGCATGTTCTTGCTGAACCGGGGGTCCGACAGCGCGTCGCGGGCGTCGTCGTACCGGGTGATGAGGTACGTCTCGATCCCGTGGGGAGGGGTCAGCCGGCACACCGGGTCCTGCTCGCGCAGGGCGGCGTACATCGGATGGGGGCACTGCCGGTACTCCGGCGCTCCCCTGGACACGGCCGACACGATCTCGTGCAGCGCTCCGCCGCCGTCCGGTGCCGCATCCTGCTGCGCCATGGTCCGCACCCTCCGTCGCACTCGCTTCCTGGGGACAACACCGGTTCCCCGCGCGGATGCGTCGCGAAACGGCACCCTTCCCGTTCGAGTGAGCCGGTGGCGCCGGGTGCCGGAGCGGGCCCGGGTGGGGCCCGGATGCGGGTCCGGCCGACCGTCAGCCGATCGGCGGTCACCCGTCCGGGCCGAGTGTGTGGCGGGCCCGGCGGCCCGGGGAAGGGCTGCTGGTGCCCCTCGCCAGCCCGTCACAAGGAGCCCGCGCATGGCCCGTAGTCTCGCCCTGGCCCTCACCGCAGCCGCCTCGCTCACCCTGGCGGCCGCCACCGCTCCGCTCGCCGCCGCGGACTCGGGCCCCGGCCGGGCCCAGGGCGACCTGGCCCGTACGTACGCGGCGACCGCCCGGTATCAGGTGCACGCCAATGCCGTGGCGGACGGCTACAAGCCCGATCAGTACTGCGTCGTCGACAAGGCGGGCCCGGGCGCGCTCGGTTACCCGCACTTCAATCACAAGTACGACAACTCCCTCGACCCGGCCAAGCCCGCCGCGCTGTTCTACGAGGATGACGGGCGCGGTGGCAAGCGGCTCGTCGCGGTCCAGTGGCTGCGCTACGACCGGGACCAGAAGCTGACGACGGACGACGACCGCCCCACGATGTTCGGCATCCCCTTCAAGGGCCCCAAGCCCGGCAACTTCCCCGGTCAGCCGGTGCACTACGCCCTGCACCTGTGGCTCTGGAAGAAGAATCCCGACGGCCTGTTCGAAACCTTCAACCGGGCGGTGACCTGCCTTCCGGGCACCACCCGCCCCAAGCCGTCGCTCTGATGCCGCCCCGGGGGCAGGCGGGGCCCGTCACCCGGCGCGGTCTGCTCGCCACGGGCGCGATCGCCTTCAGCGGGGCGCTCGGCGCGCTGTTCACCGGTGGTGGCTCGCGGGCCGCCGCCCGGGCCCCGCGGACCCCCCGCACCGACCGCGGGTACGGGCCGCTCGTGGCCGATCCGCGCGGGCTGCTCGACCTGCCCGCCGGGTTCACCTACCGGGTGCTCTCCCGGGCCGGCGGGCCGCTGCGCTCCGGTGAGGGGCCCGTGCCCGCCAACTGCGACGGCATGGCCGCCTTCGGGGCCGGCGGCGGACGCGTGCGCCTCGTCCGCAACCACGAGAACCGCACCACCGCCGCCCTGCGCGTCCCCGCCGTCCCGGGACTGACCTACGACCCCCGGGCACTCGGCGGCTGCACCGCCCTGGAGCTGGACGCGGCCGGGCGGGTCACCGGCGAGCGCGTCGCCCTCGCCGGCACCGCCGTCAACTGCGCGGGCGGCCGCACCCCCTGGAACACCTGGTTGAGCTGCGAGGAGACCGAGGACCGGGCGGGCACCTCCGGCTACGCCCGCGACCACGGTTTCGTCTTCGAGGTGGACCCGGCCGACCCGCACCGCTCGGGCGCGGTCCCGCTCACCGCGATGGGCCGCTTCGCACACGAGGCCGTCGCCGTGGACCCGTACCGCGGGGTCGTCTACGAGACCGAGGACGCCTTCGTCCGGCCCTTCGGGCTGTTCTACCGGTTCCTGCCGGAGCGGCCGCTCGGCGGACTCGGCTCGCTGCGGGCCGGGGGCCGGCTGGAGGCCCTGCGGGTGCCGGGGCTCGCGGACCTGGCGGTGGTGGACGAGCCCGGGGCGGTGTTCCCGGTGGAGTGGGTGCCCGTACCGGACCCGTCGGCGGCCGGGACGCCGATCCGGCTCCAAGACTTCGGGCCGGGCGGGATCACCCACGCGCAGAAGCTGGAGGGCTGCTACTGGGGCGACGGCGGGGTCCACTTCGTGTCCAGCTTCGCGCGCAGCGGCGAGGGCGCGGCCGCCGACCACCACGGGCAGGTGTGGTTCCACGACCCGCGGCGCTCCACGATCCGCCTGGACGTGCTCTTCGGCCCGGCCGCCGACACCGCGCTGCCCGGGGACTCCCCCGACAACATCTGCCTGGCGCCGGACGGCGGACTGATGGTGTGCGAGGACGGCGGCGGCGCCCAGTACGTGTTCGGGGTGACGGTGGGCGGTGAGGTCTACCCGATGGCCCGCAACGCCGAGGACATCGGAGCGCCGGGGGCCCCGGAGTGGGGGGAGTTCGCCGGGGTCACCTTCTCCCCCGACGGGCGGACGATGTACGTGAACGCCTACGCCCCGGGAACCACGTTCGCGGTGACGGGCCCCTGGCACCGGGCACCGTCCGGCGCGTAGCGGAAGACCACCGTGCGGCCGCTCAGGGGAAGTCCACGGGAGTGCTGTCGCCCAGGGCGGTCCGCGCATAGGTCGCATAGCGTTCGAACAGCTCGGGCTGCGTGCTCCGCGCGATGTCGAGCACGGGCGAGTCGGACCTGCGCACGCCCGCCAGATAGGGGGAGGTCCGGCAGCGGCCCGTCTCCGATTCGGGGTCCACGATGCTGATGTAGGCGGTGGGCAGCTGCCGGGTGAAGCGCACCCTCAGCGCTCCGGGGTGTCCTTCGGACTCGAACCCCCGGGCGATCTCCACCAGCTGGCGGGCGGATTCGGCCGCCCGTTGCGGCAAGTGGGGGTCGCCTATGCTCCGGCCGTACTCCCCGAGCAGCACCGATTCGGGGTCCGCCATCACGTAGGTGATGTTCACGCCCTGACTCAGGAGTCGGCGTACCGGTCCGGTGAAGTCCCGCTCGGGACGTGAGACGAACAGGCTCGCCAGGCTGCGCAGCGAAATTCCGACTTCGACGATCTCGGAATTCGCGCCGGCGATGAACGCCGCCTTCTCGGTCGGCGAAGGACGCCCCTGGGCGTGAACGGTCAGGCCGCGGTCGCCCTCACCAACGGGCAACCGGTCATCGAGCAGCTGGTTCATCTCGGCGAGGAACCGCTGCCGTTCGGCGTCCCGCAGGAAGAGGTCGTAGTAGAAGGGGATGGCGACACCGGCGGCGGCGAAGACGGCGAGCTCGTTGAGCACGGACCAGCCGAACCCGTCACGGCCGTTGGAGACCAGGGCCAGGCTCAGTCCCCCCAGGAGGATGCAAATCGCCAGGGTGATGCGGAATCTGCTCAGCAAGGTGCGCGATTCGGGTGACGTGCTGTCCATGGTCCCCCCTGCGGTCCCCCTGTCCCTCCCCTCGCCCGTGGGACTTCATGCGCGTCCCGCTCGTCCACGGCCCGGCAGTGGCGCGGGCATCTCGGGTGTCGCGGGTCGCGGGCGTCGCGGGTCGCGGGCGTCGCGGGTCGCGGGCGTCGCGGGTCGCGGGCGTCGCGGGTCGCGGGTGTCGCGGGTGTCGCGGGTGTCGCGGGCAGCACCGTTGCGCGGGCACCGGAAGACGCCCCACCGCCTGTCGCGCATTCTTCTCATCAGTTAGTCATATATTTTGCGTACGTGACCAATTCCGTACGAAAAGTAGCTGTCGCAGCTGCCACGGCGGTGCTCGGCGCCGCCCTCGCGGGATGCGGGGGCGGGGGCGGCGCCGGCGCGCCGGACGCCGGCCGCGAGGCCCGTATGGGCTCCCCCGCCCCCTCGGCCTCGGCCGCCGCCCCCGGAGCGCCCGCCTCCTCCGGAGCACCCGCCGCGTCCCCGCAGGCCGGTGCGCCCGCCAAGCCCCCGACCATGGCGCCCGGCCCGAACGGCCTGACCCCCGTCTTCGAACGGGCGAAGCAGCAGACGGACAAGACCGTGGCGCTGACCTTCGACGCCGACATGACCTCCGACCAGGGACCGCGCGCCGCGGACGGGGAACGCTTCGACAACCCCGCTCTGATCTCGACCCTGCGCACCCTCAAGGTGCCCTCGACCATCTTCATGACGGGTCGCTGGGCCGAGGAGTACCCGGACCAGGTCAAGTCGATCGACACCGACCCGAACTTCGAGATCGCGAACCACTCGTACAGCCACCACGCCTTCAAGTCCCCCTGCTACGGGCTACCGGCGCTCGACGCCGCGGCCGGCCGCGCCGACGTGGACCGGGCCTTCGCCGCCTTCCGGCAGGCGGGCGCGGTCAACACCGTCCCGTACTTCCGCTTCCCCGGCGGCTGCTACGACGACCAGGCGCTGCGGGCCCTGTCCACGGCCAAGGTCACGGCCGTCCAGTGGGACGTGGTCAGCGGGGACGCCTTCGCCAAGGACCCGGGCGCCGTGGCCGAACAGGTGCTCGCCGGCGTGAAGCCCGGCTCGGTCGTGGTCATGCACTGCACGCGCAGCGCCGCCCCGGTCACCGACGAAGCCGTCCAGCGGATCGTCCCCGAACTGCGCAAGCGCGGCTACCGCTTCGTGAAGGTGTCCGAGCTGATCGGCAAGTAGTGCGGGCCCGGGCCCGTTCCTCGCCGGAATGCTGCCGGAACACTGGTAGGAAACTTTCCTTCCTGTTAGTGTCCCGGGCGGCGGCTTGGCGCGGTGCCCGCTCCCACGGGCATGACGCGCTCAGCGAGAGCTCTGACCCGGCCGCCGCGCGGCCGCCCCCTGCCCGTCCCGCGGGCGGGTCGGCGCCCCGCGCCCGTGTCCAGCTCTCGCAGCCCCTCAAGGCAGGGAGTCCCAGGTATGCGCCCGAACCGCCTGAACGCCTCCGCTCACCCCCCTCTGTTACGCGGCAGACTCCGCACCCTCCTCCTCACGGCCCTCACCGGCCTCGCCGCGCTCACCCTCGTCGGCGGGCTCCTCCTCGCCTGGCCCGGACGGGCCGGGGCCGCCGCCGACCCCCTCATATCCCGCGGGATGCCCGCCACCGCCTCCTCCACCGAGTCCTCCTCGCTGGGCGCGAAGAACGCCTTCGACGGCGACCCGGCCACCCGCTGGGCCAGCGCCGAGGGCAAGGACCCGCAGTGGATCCGGGTCGACCTCGGGGCCGGGGCCACCGTCTCGCGGGTGCGGCTCACCTGGGAGGCGGCCCACGCCAAGGCGTACCGCGTCGAGGTATCCGCCGACGGCGCCGCCTGGACCGTGCTCGCCAGCGAGAGCGCCGGCAACGGCGGCGTCGACGACTGGACCGGCCTGTCCGGCAAGGGCCGCTACCTGCGCGTCCAGGCCACCGCGCGCGGCACCTCGTACGGCTACTCCCTCTTCGAGGCCGAGGTGTACGGAACCGCCGGGGACGGGCCGCCGCCGGGCGGCTCCTTCACGGTCGTCGCCGCCGGTGACATCGCCGCGCAGTGCACGGCGTCCGACAGCGGCTGCGCACACCCCAAGACCGCCGCGCTCGCCCGGCGGATCGACCCGAAGTTCTACCTGACGATGGGCGACAACCAGTACGACGACGCCCGGCTCTCCGACTACCGCGCCTACTACGACAAGAGTTGGGGCGCCTTCAAGGCCAAGACCCGCCCGGTCCCGGGCAACCACGAGACGTACGACCCGGCCGGCCCGCTCGCCGGGTACAAGTCGTACTTCGGGAGCATCGCCTACCCGCAGGGCAAGAGCTACTACAGCTTCGACGAGGGCAACTGGCACTTCGTCGCCCTCGACTCCAACTCCTTCGACCAGGCCGCCCAGCTCAACTGGCTGAAGGCCGACCTCGCCGCCACCACCAAGCCGTGCCTCGCCGCCTACTGGCACCACCCGCTGTACTCCTCCGGCGGGCACGGCAACGACCCCGTCTCCAAGCCCGTCTGGAAGATCCTCTACGCCGCCAAGGCCGACCTGGTCCTGAACGGGCACGACCACCACTACGAGCGGTTCGCCCCGCAGGACCCCGAGGGCCGGGCGACCGCCGACGGGATCGTGGAGATCGTCGGCGGGATGGGCGGCGCCGAGCCCTACCCGATCGAGGAGGTCCAGCCCAACAGCCAGAAGCGGATCAGCGGACCGTACGGCGTGGTGAAGCTGGACTTCACCGACTCCGGCTTCGGGTGGACCTACGTGGCGACCGACGGCAAGGTCAAGGACACCAGCCCGAAGTACAGCTGCCACTGATGTACCTGGCCGCCAACGGCCGCCCGGACGCGCCGCCCCGCCCCCCGGGGGCCCGGCGGCGCGTCCCCGCCGCCGTCCTCGCGCTCGGCGCGGTCAGCCTCGTCACCGACGTCTCCTCCGAGATGGTCGCGGCGGTACTGCCGCTCTACCTCGTCCTGGGCCTCGGCCTGACCCCCCTCCAGTTCGGCTTCCTGGACGGGATGTTCAACGGGGCCACCGCCCTCGTGCGGCTGCTCGGCGGGCGGCTCGCCGACCGCCGCGGCCACCACAAGCGGGTCGCCGGCGCCGGCTACCTGCTCTCCGCGCTCTCCCGGCTCGGGCTGCTCCTCGCCGGGGGCGCCACGGGCGCGATCGCCGCCGCGCTCGCCGCCGATCGGCTGGGCAAGGGCATCCGTACCGCCCCGCGCGACGCCCTCATCTCGCTCAGCGGGCCCCCGGAGAGCCTCGGCCGGTCCTTCGGCGTGCACCGTGCCATGGACACCACGGGCGCCCTGCTCGGGCCGCTCGCCGCGTTCGCCGTGCTCTGGGCGACCGCCGATGCCTACGACGCGGTGTTCGCCGTCAGTTTCTGCACCGGCCTGCTCGGTGTGCTGCTGCTCGTCGTGTACGTCCCGGCGGTGCCCGGGCCGGCTGCCGCTCCCGCTCCCGCGGCCGGGCCCCACCCGCCGCGCCGGTCGGTCCTGCGCGACCCCGCGTTCCGCCGCGTGCTCTGCGCCTCGGCCCTGCTCGGCGCCACCACCATCGGCGACGCCTTCCTCTACCTGCTGCTCCTGCGCGGACTCGACCTGCCGCCCGCCCTGTTCACGCTGCTGCCGCTCGGGGCCGCCGCCGTCTACCTGCTGCTCGCCGTCCCCGTGGGCCGGCTCGCCGACCGCGCCGCCGACCGGGCCGGGCGCCGGACGGCCTTCCTGCTCGGCCACTGCGCCCTGCTCGGCGCGTACGTCCTGCTGTTGGCCCCCGTCTCCCCGCCGACCGTCGTGGGGGTGCTCGCCCTGCTGGGCCTCTTCTACGCGGGCACCGACGGGGTTCTGATGGCGCTCGCCGCTCCCGCGCTGCCCGCGGCCGGGCGGGCCGGCGGGCTCGCGGTGCTGCAGACCGGCCAGGCGCTGGCCCGGCTGCTGGGCGCCGCCGGATTCGGGGCGGCGTGGACCCTCTGGGGGCAGCGGCCCGCCCTCTGGGCCGCTGCCCTCGCGCTGGCCGGAGCGCTCGTGGCCGCCGCGCGCATCCTGCCCACCGCTCCCCCGACCGCCCCGACCGCCGCTCCGGAGGCCCCGTGAACCCCCCGTCCCGCCGGCTGCGCCTCGCCCTCGTCGTCACCGCGGTCCTGCTGCTGGCGGGCGGCTCGCTGGGCTACGTCCTGCACGCGCGGCACCGCGAACGGCCGTCCGAGCAGCAGGCCGACGCCTCCTTCGGCACCTCGGAGCCGGGCCTCTACTTCCGGGACGCGGTCGGCGGGCGGGTCGCGCGCCAGGGCAGCCCGGGCCTGCCGCGGGTGACCGGCGGCCCGTCCTGCGACCGCTTCCACACCGCCGGGGACCACGCCCTGTGCCTGCGGGGGCTACCCGGGGTCCCGGCCCGCACGCAGGCCCTCGTCCTCGACCGGCGCATGCGGGAGGTCCGCAAGGTGACCGTGCCCGGCATCCCGAACCGGGCCCGCGTCTCGCCCTCCGGCCAAGTGCTGTCGTGGACCACGTTCACGACCGGCGACTCCTACAACACCACCGCGTTCTCCACCCGGACGGCGGTCCTGGACCTGCGCACCGGCTATCTGATCAAGTCGATCGAGCAGATCCCGCTGACCCTCGACGGGGCCCGCCACCACGACTCGGACGTCAATTACTGGGGTGTGACCTTCGCCGCCGACGACAACCGCTTCTACGCCACCGTCTCCACCCGGGGCACCACCCACCTCGTCGAGGGCGACCTGCGCGCCTGGTCGGCGAAGACGCTGCGGGACAACGTCGAATGCCCCTCGCTGTCACCGGACGGCGCCCGCATCGCCTTCAAGAAGAAGGTCTCCGACGACCCCCGGGCCCCCTGGCGGCTGTACGTCCTCGACCTGGCGTCGCTGCGCGAACACCCACTGGCCGAGTCGCAGAGCGTCGACGACCAGGCCGCCTGGCTGGACGACACGACCCTGGCCTACGCCCTGCCGGGCCGAGGCGGCCGCACGAGCGACATCTGGTCGACCCGCGCGGACGGCACGGGCGAGCCCGCCCTCCTCGTCCCGAACGGCTCTTCCCCCGCGACCGTGCGCTGAAAGGGGCTAGGCCGTCTCATGACGTTGGTTCCTCGGGGTCGGGCTCGGCGGCGTAGGACGTGAGGCGATCGGCGAGCGCGATGACGAGGTCGCGGAGTTCATCGGGGCGCTCGATGACGAACGGCCGGTCGAGCGAGGCGAGTACCGGGGGCAACCAGTCGAGCCGCTCCGCCCGCAGCTCGACGCGCAGCCAGCGCTCGGCCGCGCGGTCCTCGCCGGCCGCGGACTCGTGCTCCTCCAGGCTCGCGACGCTGGCCGGAAGGCGGGCGCGGATCTGCTCGACTGTCCCGTGGATCCGCAAGGTCACCTCGTGCTGGTACTCGGCCGTGGCGAACCCTGACAACACGCGCCGTTCCGGACCGGGACCCACTGGAGCTTCGAACGAGCCGGGCAGGGTCCGCGCGTCTGCGATGCGATCGAACCGGAAGGTTCGGTCCTCGCCGATCTGGGCGTCCTTGCCCGTGACGTACCACCGGCGCGCATGGGCGACGATCCCGTACGCGTGCAGCGTGCGTTCGCTGCGCCGTCCGTCACGGTCGGTGTAGCGGATCGAGACCGGTCGGTGGTGGCGCACCGCATCGGCGATCGTGAGCAGGACCCCGGCGTCCGGGGTGTCGAACTCGCCGGGCTGCTCCGTGAAGGCGAGGGCTTCCAGGAGCGTGTCGAGCCGACGAGCGACGTGCTTGGGCAGCACCCGCCGGATCTTCGCCGACGCAGTCTCGCCTGCCGTGCGCCCCGCCGTCGTCAGCCCTGCTCGGCGGCCCGCGACCAGGCCGAGCACCACGGCCAGCGCCTCGTCGTCGCTGAGCATGAGCGGAGGCAGGCGGTACCCGGGAGCCAGCCGGTACCCGCCGTAGCGGCCGCGCACCGATTCCACGGGCACGTCGAGGTCGATCAGTTGGTCCACGTACCGGCGCACGGTGCGCCCTTCGACGCCGAGCCGGTCGGCGAGTTCGGCCACCGTCCGGGTGCCGCCCGACTGCAGCAGCTCCAGGAGTGTCAGCACGCGGCCGGTTGGTCGAGGCATGTCGGCAGCCTAACGCGAATACAGGACCGATTCTGTCCACTATTTCTCCTAGCCTGCGACGAGCACGCCGCCAGCACAGCCAAGGAGATTCCCATGGACTTCGTCTCGATCCGCATCATCACCAGCGACGTCGCACGCCTCGTCGACTTCTACGAGCGAGCCACAGGGGCGCGGGCGACGTGGGCCACCGAGGACTTCGCCGAACTCCAGGCCGCCGGCGCCACCCTCGCGATCGCCGGCACCCGCACCGTCCCGCTGTTCGCCCCGGGCTCTGCCCGCCCGGCGGACAATCACAGCGTGATCACCGAGTTCCTCGTCGATGACGTGGACCGCGTTCACCAGAACCTGACCGGCTTCGTCACCGACTTCGTCACCGAGCCCACCACGATGCCCTGGGGCAACCGGTCGCTTCTGTTCCGCGACCCCGACGGCAATCTCGTCAACTTCTTCACCCCCGTCACCCCGGCGGCCATCGAAAAGTTCGCACGCTGACGCCACACGCAGCAGCTCACCCCGGCGAGGTTGCGGCGGGTCCTGGGTCGACCCCCGCGGCGCAGGTGCAGGACCTCGCGCTAGGTTCCCGCCATGGACGTAGGAGATTGGATCGCCGTCTGCTCCGGGGCTGTGGCCGTGGCAGCAGCCGGCATCAGCACGAGACGGGCCAGGCACGCGAGCGGCCAGGTGGCGGCTGCTCAAGAGCAGGTTCGTGTCGCACGGCAGCAGCTGGAGCATGCCGAGGCGGTCCATCGTGAAAAGAACGAACCCCACGTCCTCGTCGACATCCAGCCGGGCGCGTCGGGCACCCTCGTGATCGTCGTCGAGAACATCGGCTCCACGATCGCCCGCAACGTACGGATCGAGGTCGATCCCCCGCTGGAATCCGGATGGGGCGAGGACCTGACGGAGGCGCTCGCTCGGGTGTTCTCCCGGACGTTTCCCGTGCTTCCGCCACGACGACGACTTGAGTTTCTTCTCGACGAGCAGGAGCGCTTCCAGAACACCGACCTTCCGACGGCCTACGCCTTCACCGTCCGGTGCGAAGGGCCGTACGGCCCGGTGGAAGACATGGAGCACGTGGTCGACTTCGGCACGTACGCCGAGACGCTGATCCTCAGCAGTCCCCTGCGCAGGGTGGAGGACAAGCTGGACGACATCGGCAAGGAGCTCGCGACACTCGCCGCCCTCTACGAGAAGAGCAACGCGTCTGCCGTCCGGAAAGCGGAAGGGCACCGCGTCCAGATGCTCCGTGCCGCACAGGAACAGCGACGCCGCGGCCAGCTACAGCACGGCCCCGAGGACCATCACCGTGACGGGCCGACGGGACGCTCCAGCTCCGACCGGGGCTGAGCGGACTGCCTTCCGGTGGGTGGGAAGGCACCCGGGGCCCGTGCTGGCGAAGCGACTAGCGCCGTCGTGCCGCCGCCAGGCTGGCCGTGGTGCCTGCTCCGGCGGCCAGGAGGAGCGCGCCGGCCAGGGCCGTGAACGGGAGCGGCACCTCTGCCGAGTGGCCCGCCGTGACCAGGGCGGACACCGCGCCGCGGGCCGGGGAGACCGCGAGGACCAGGGCGAGCAGGGAGCCGAGGGTCCCGGCCAGGACCGCATGGCCCCGACGCCGGAGCAACGGCCTGCTGCACAGGGCGCCCACGGCCGCCCCGGTCAGTGCGCAGGCCGCCACCGCGAGGGCTCCGGCGAGGGCTGCCGCGCCGGGGTCGGCGCCGGCCCGGTCACCGGTCAGCAGGGCGACCGCGGCCGCCGCGGCGCCGGCGAGCAGCGCCCCGGCCAACGCGGTGAGCAGGGCCGCCGCGTGGACCCGTACGGGACCGGCCGCGGCGGCCGTGCAGTCGCGGGCCGCGTCCGGTTCGACGCTCACGCAGATCCGGACCAGCCATGCGGTGGCCGGGACCAGGCCGGCGGCCACGAGGCCGAGGGAGTCCAGTACCGGGTCGCCCGGCCGGATGCCGACGGCCACGAGGGCGGCGTAGGTGATGAGGGGCGCGAGCCAGCGCTGGGAGCGCAGCAGCAGGGCGCCCTGGTAACGGAGCAGGGCGGTCACGGGAGTTCCTCCACGGCGCGGATGTGCCAGGGCGGCCGGGCGGTGAGCAGGTCGCGCAGGACCGCGTCGGAGCGTGCGGCGTCCACGGTGAGCTGCACTCCCCCGCCGGCTGCCGGTGAAGCGGCGAGGTGCGGGGGCAGTACGTGGCCGGGCGGGCCGACCGCGTGGATCCGTACGCGGGGCCCGGCCACCGTGGACGCCGGTACGAGTCCACCGCCCTCGACCCGGTAGTGGGCGTCGGCCGCGCCCGCGAGCCGCCGCGGGTCGTGGTCGACGAACACCACCGTGCCTCCGGCGGCGGTGCGTTCGGCGACGGCCCGGTCCAGCTCGGCCCGGGCGGAGCCGTCCAGCCCGGTCCACGCCTCGTCGAGGACGAGCAGCCCCGGTTCGGCGAGCAGGGCCTGTGCGACGGCGACCTTCTGACTGCTGCCCTTGGACAGTTCGGCCATCGGGGTGCGGGCGTACGCGGCGGCGCCGAACCGCTCCAGCCGGTCGGCCGCCCGGCGGGCCGCCTCGGCGCGCGGCAGCCCGTGCACCCGGCCCAGCCGGGTCAGGTAGTCGGCGGCCGTGAGCGGCAGCGCCGCCGGGAAGCGTTCGGGCACGTAGCCGGTGCGGGGCGGGCGGCCGGTGACGCGACCCTCGGACGGGGCCTCGATCCCGGCGACGAGCCGCAGCAGGGTGGACTTGCCGCCGCCGTTGCCGCCTTCGACGCGGACGAGGGCGCCGCGCGGGAGTTCCAGCGTGATTCCGCGCAGCACCCAGGGTCGGCGCCGTCCGTAGCGGCGGCCCACGTCGGTCAGGTTCAGTGTGCGGCCGCCGTCTCGGTGACCTCGCTGGGGCGGACGATGACGAAGCCCTCGCCGCTCAGCTTCAGCTGGACGGCCTCGCCGGAGCCGCCGCGGATCATCGAGCCGACCGACTGGGAGCGGTGGAGGCCGGTCTCCAGCTGGGCGCTCCAGCCGACCACCGCGTCCGTGTCCACGTAGACCGGGGTCTGGGCGGTGACCGGGATGATGATCGGGTGGCCGTCGCAGACGACGGCGAGCTTGCCGGTGCCGGTGAAGAGGCTGTTGAAGAGGCCGCCGCCGGTCATGCCGGCGCCCTTCACCATCTTGATCTCGTAGGACAGGGTCGGGTCGAAGCAGAGCACGTTGCGGCCGTTGATGGTGAGGGCGTCACCCGGCTCGAACTCGATGATGAAGCAGTTGTCCGCCCGGTGGGCGAACCAGGCCTCGCCCTGACCGCGTACGGACATGAGTGCGAGGCCCTCGCCCGTCACGGCGCGCTTGAGCATGCCGCCTATGCCCTGTCCCTTGCGCTCGAACTGGAGGTTGCCGCGGAAGGCGACCATCGAACCCTGGCGGGCCAGCATTTCGCCGTTGACGTTGTACTTCACGGACTTGGCGTTCTGCAGGGTCATGCCGGGGACGACGGCGGCCCGGGCCAGGTTCTCGGACGCGAACAGATCACTCTTCATGGCTTCGATCCTCGCCCGGGCCGGCCACCCGGGGCATCATCCTGAAGGCGGAGGCTGGCATCCTTGGCAGGATGAGCAGCCAGCACACGAACGACATCTCCGACGTCCCCGCGGTCGGGGCGGACAGCCCCTTCCGGGCCGAGCACGTACTGCGCGACGAGGCCCCGCAGTTCGTGCTGCCGCTGGTGGTGCGGATCGAGAAGGCGGAGCCGCCCGCCCGGACGGACGCCCTGGAGACGGCGGCCCGTGCCGTGCTGGTCCTGCTCACCGACGAGCGGGCGCACGGCGAGGGCGAGTGGGCCGGGGCCGTCCGCGACTGGCAGGACGCCCGGATCCGCAAGGTGGTCCGGCGGGCGCGCGGGGCGGAGTGGCGCAAGGCGGAGACCCTGCCGGGCGTCACGGTGCACGGGGACGGCGCGCAGGTACGGGTCTTCCCGCCGGTGCCCCTCGACGGCTGGCCCAAGGAACTGGCCAAGCTCCAGGTGTCGGGGACCGATCTGGACGATCCGGAGCCGGTCGCCACGACCGCGGAGCCGGGCCTGCCGGTGCTGTGGCTCAACCCCGGCCTCGACATGTCGGCGGGCAAGGCCATGGCCCAGGCCGGGCACGCGGCGCAGCTGGCGTGGTGGGAGCTGACGGAGGCGGAGCGGACCGCCTGGCAGGATTCCGGCTTCCGGCTGGCGGTACGGACGGCCCCGCGCGAGCGGTGGGCCGAGCTGGGCGGCAGCGGGCTGCCGGTGGTCCGGGACGCCGGGTTCACCGAGATCGCGCCGGGCAGCGCGACGGTGGTCGCCGACCACCCGGCGCTGCGGGCCCGGCTCTGACGCGCTTCCCGGCCGGCGGGAACCTCAAATGTTCCTCTGAACGTCCCCTCCTGCGATTGGCGGGACTCCGTCGGGGCCATGACATCCGCACACGGTGCGAAGAGAGGGGGCGAGGGGACATGAAACCCATGGCACACCTGGGGGTGGGCATCGGCTGGCGGCCGGAGATCTCGGACGCCATCGAGCGGCTTTCCGGCCTGGACTGGGTCGAGGTGGTGGCCGAGAACGTATGCCCCGGCCACCTGCCCGAGTCCCTGGTGCGGCTGCGCGAGCGGGGCACGCGCGTCGTGCCGCACGGGGTCTCGCTCGGCCTCGGCGGCGCGGACCGCCCCGATCAGGCGAAGCTGGCGGCGCTCGCCGAGCGGGCGGTGGCGCTGGGGGCGCCGCTCGTCACCGAGCACATCGCCTTCGTACGGACCTCCTCGCCGGTGCTGGAGGCGGGGCACCTGCTGCCGGTACCGCGCACCCGCGATGCGCTGGACGTGCTCTGCGAGAACGTGCGGATCGCACAGGACGCCCTGCCGGTCCCGTTGGCGCTGGAGAACATCGCCGCGTTGTTCTCGTGGCCGGGCGAGGAGCTGACGGAAGGGCAGTTCCTCACGGAGTTGGTCGAGCGGACCGGGGTCCGGCTGCTCATCGACGTGGCCAACCTGCACACCAACCGGGTCAACCGGGGCGAGGACCCGGCCGCCGTACTGGACGCGATACCGCTGGAGGCGCTGGCGTACGTCCACGTGGCGGGCGGCATCGAGCGGAACGGTGTCTGGCACGACACCCACGCGCACCCGGTCCCGCCGGTGGTGCTCGACCTGCTGGCCGAGCTGCGCTCCCGGGTGGAACCGGCGGGCGTCCTGCTGGAGCGGGACGACGACTTCCCGCCGGAGGCCGAGCTCGCGGGCGAGCTGGCCGCGATCCGGGCCGTGGTGACGGCCGGACCGGCCGCGCCCGGGGAGGCG
Organism: Streptomyces sp. NBC_01439; assembly: GCF_036227605.1. Classification (GTDB taxonomy): domain Bacteria; phylum Actinomycetota; class Actinomycetes; order Streptomycetales; family Streptomycetaceae; genus Streptomyces. Next base: position 2,569,125 of record NZ_CP109487.1, read on the forward strand.
ACCAGCGCCGGGTCCGACCCGGCGGGCGTCGAGCAGGGCACCGCGCCGGGCACCGAGCAGCGCGCCGAGCGGCACGTCGAGCAGGGCACCGACCCGGGCCCGGTCCAGGAGTCGGTCCGGACCCGGGTCGCGCTCGGGCAGGCCGCGCTGTTGTCGGCGCTGGTGGCCGGGACCCCCGTACCCGAGGGCTTCGACCGCCGGCGCATCCGGGTGCAGGCCCGGGCGCTGGCCGCCAAGCGGGCCGACGTGGTGGCGAAGCTGGCTCCCGAGCTGCCCGTGATCCTGGGCGGCCCGGACCCGTACCGCGAGGCCTTCCTCTCCTACGCCAAGGGCCGCCCGATGACCTCGGGATACCGCCGGGACGCGCTGGACTTCGCCGAAGACCTGCTGATCCGGGACCTGCCGGCCGATCCGGCCGCGCGGCGCCGGCTCACCACCTGGTGGCGGGACCGGGCCGGGGCCAGGCCGCCCCGCCGGATCGTGCGCTGGGCCCGGACGCTGGCGGGGAGAGCCGCATGAACCTCCTCGCCTTGGCGATCTGGATCGCCGTCCTCGTCTCCTCCCTCCTGCTGGTGGTCGGCCTCCGCCGGTCCCATTCCTCGTCCGCGGGCCCCTCGCCCGCCCTGCACGACCTGTCCGAAGCCGCCTTCGTGGTGGGCGGCCCCGGCACCGTCGTGGACGCCGCACTCGTCTCGATGCTCGGCGACGGCCGGCTGGTGGCCGGCGGCCCGGGCATCGTCCAGGTACGCCCCGGGGCACGGGCCACCGACCCCGCCGAGCGGGCCGTCCTCCAGGCCCACCAGGGAGCGCCCTCGGGGTGGCTCTACCAAGTGCGCTACGGCGCCATGTGCGACCCGGCCGTCCAGGAGATCGGGGACGGGCTGGCCGACCGCGGGCTGATCACCCCGCCCGGATCCGGGCAGCGCCGTCTGCGTCGCTGGGGGCTGGTCCAGGCCGTCGTCTGCGCGCTGCTGCTGTTCCCGGTGTCGCTGGTGCTGACCGTCGTGGCGCTCGCCCTCGATCCCGGCTCCGGAGTGCCCTTCATCGGGAAGGTGGCGGTCGTCCTGGTGGGCGGCATCGTCGTGGGCCTGATCTGCGCGTCCCGGGCCAAGAGCCGGGTCACCGGGGCCGGGGCACGGGCGCTGCGCGCGATCCGCGCCGCCCACCTGAACGACCGGACCCCGCACGTGCAGACCGCGCTGTTCGGGCTCCGGGGTCTGCGGGACCCGTACCTGCGACAGCAGTTGGTGCCCGCCGTGCGCGGTACCCGGCTGGCCGCGGCCCAGTCGCGCACGCGCTTCCACGGCACGGGCGGCTCCTCGCACACGTCGGGGGCGGAGGTGCTGCCGATCGTCTGGTGCGCCGGGAACGACGGGGGCGGTGGCGGCGGCTCGAGCTGCGGCGGCGGTTCGGGCTGCGGCTCCTCGAGTGGCGGCTGCGGCTCCTCGGGCAGCGGCTCCAGCTGTTCCAGCGGTGGCTCCGGCTGTTCGAGCAGCAGCTCCAGCTGTTCCAGCAGCAGCTCCAGTTGCGGCAGTTCGTCGAGCTGCGGCAGTTCGTCCAGCTCCAGCTGCGGCAGCAGCTCCTGACCGGCGGGCGTACGGCAACCGGGGGCGCAATCCGCGGCAACGGGAACGCGGGAGCCGAGCTTCGTGGGTGCCTCGTACGGCACCCACCTCGGCGCCGTGTGCGCCACCCCGGGGTGGCGGGTCGTATGTGCGCCGCATCCGGAGCCCGCACCGGTGTCGCTGGACGACCGGGCAGCGAGCGCCCACAGGGTGCTGCTGCCGCCAGTCGTCTGAACTTCCGGGCGGGGTCTCCGGCTGCGTCGTTTCGGGGGCAGGGGCCGTCTTTCGGACCAGCCTCCCGATCCACCGGAGGAACTCACCTGACGGTGTGGTCGTCCTCCGGTCCTTCCCCCCAGGGGAGGTATCAGGCGAGCCCGGCCACCAGATCGGCGACGGACTTGCGGCGCCCGGTGTAGAAGGGCACCTCTTCACGGACGTGCATACGGGCCTCGGAGGCGCGCAGGTGACGCATGAGGTCGACGATGCGGTACAGCTCGTCCGCCTCGAAGGCCAGCATCCACTCGTAGTCGCCCAGCGAGAAGGAGGCGACGGTGTTGGCGCGCACGTCCGGGTAGCCGCGGGCCATCTTGCCGTGGTCGGCGAGCATGCGGCGGCGGTCCTCGTCGGGCAGCAGGTACCAGTCGTAGCTGCGCACGAAGGGGTACACGCTGACGTACTCGCGCGCGACCTCGTCGGCCAGGAAGGCCGGGATGTGCGACTTGTTGAACTCGGCCGGGCGGTGCAGGGCCATGTTCGACCACACCGGCTCCAGGGCGCGGCCCAGCTTGGTGCGGCGGAACAGGTTGTAGGCGGTCTGCAGCTCGTCCGCCGTCTCGGCGTGCCACCAGATCATGACGTCGGCGTCGGCGCGCAGGCCGGACACGTCGTAGCTGCCGCGGACGGTGATGTCCTTGGCGCCCAGCTGGTCGAAGAGCTCCTGGACCTCGTCGGCGTAGCCGGTGCGGTCCTCCGGAAGAACGTCCTTCAGCTTGAAGACGGACCACAGGGTGTAGCGGATGACCTCGTTGAGGTCCTTCGCCTTCTTCCCCGCGTTGGGAATCTTCTCTGGTGCAGTCATGTGCCTATTGTCCCGTGCGCTGATCAGTGGTCGGTGCCAGGGGTGCCGTACGCGCACCGAGGGCGGCGATCACCGCGTCCGCGGCCTTGCCGGCGCTCGCGACGCAGGCCGGAATGCCGACTCCGTCGTAGACCGCGCCGCACACCGCGAGGCCCGGCAGGGCCGCGACGGCGGTGCGGATCCGGGCGACCCGGTCGAGGTGGCCGACCGGGTACTGGGGCAGTCCGCCGTCCCACCGGGTGACGGTGGAGGCGACCGGCCGGGCGGCGAGGCCCACGGCCTCGCCGAGGTCGGCCAGGGAGATGTCGACGAGCTCGCCGTCCTCGCGCTGCAGGTCGCCCTCGTCGGCGTAGCGGCCGACCGAGGTGCGCAGCAGGAAGAGGTCGGGATCCGTACCGGCCCAGGCCCACTTGTTGCTGGAGAAGGTGGAGGCCTTGATGGTCCGGCCGTCGACGGGCGGTACGAGGAATCCGCTGGCGCCGCCGTCGGAGACGGCCGCCGGCAGGTCGGAGCGGCGGAAGGCCATCGTGATCAGGGCCATCGAGGCGTACTCGACCCCGCGCAGCTCGGTCGCGGCGGCCGGGGCGAGCCCGTCCAGCAGCCGTGCGGCGGCGCCGGCCGGGGTGGCGAGGATCACGGCGTCGGCCTCGACGGCCTCGGCGCCGGCCACCACCCGCCAGCCCTCGGCCGTACGGACGACCTCGCGGACGGGGGCGTCCGTGACGAGCCGGGCCCCCGCGGCGCGGCAGGCGTCGGCCACGGCGATCGGGAGCCGTCCGATGCCGCCGTCGATGCCGGCGAAGACCGGACCGGCCTGCTGGGGCGAGGCCTGCGCCCGGCGCTGCAGTTCCCGTACGCCGTCGCCCAGGAGGGCGTGGGTGCGGGCGACCTCGAAGAGCTGGGGCACGGCTGCCCGCATGGAGATGCGGTAGGCGTCGCCCGCGTAGACCCCGCCGAGCAGCGGTTCCACCAGCCGGTCGACGACCTCGCGGCCGAGGCGGGCCGCGACGTATTCGCCGACGGCGACGTCGTCGCCGATCTCGGTGGGCGCCAGCGTCCGCTCGGCTTCGATGCGGGCCAGTCCCTCGGCGGAGAGCACTCCGGAGGCGGCGAGCGGTCCCAGGTCGCCGGGGACGCCCATGATGTGGCCGCGCGGCATGGGCCGCAGTGCGCCGCGGGTCCACAGGTGGGCGGTGGCGGTGGCGGGTGCCTGCACGGCGTCGCGGAGGCCGACGGCCTCGGCCAGGGCCACGGCTTCGGGGCGGCGGGCGAGCATGGATTCGGCGCCGAGGTCGACGCGGGCTCCGGCGAGCTCACCGGCGTACAGCTTGCCGCCGAGCCGGGGTCCGGCCTCCAGCAGGGTGACGCGGACGCCTTCGGCGAGCAGCCGGTGGGCCGCCGCGAGGCCCGCGATGCCGCCGCCGATGACGACGGCGTGCCGCTGGGATCCGGTGGACCGGGTCGAAGGGCCCGGCCGATCCGTACGCATGTCCGCTTCGTGCATGGACACATCGTCTCAGACCGATCTCCGAGGCCGGACCGTGACCGCATCGGGATCACCCCGGGACCGTGGATTCGAAACCCGCGACGGGACTCTGGACGTCGAACCGGCAACACCAGCCGATCCTCGGGGGTTTGCAGCGATGCGCAGTTTCGACACACACCGTTCCGCGGCGGCCCTGGCCGCCCTCGCACTGGCCGGGGCGCTCGCGCTCACCGGCTGCGGCGCGAGCGGCCAGGGCTCCGCGACCGACAAGGCGGCGGTGGCTCCCGCCGCCGACGGCAAGGCCCCGGAGGGCGCCGCGGCGGCCCCGGCGCCGGCCGGGTCCGCGGGTGCCGCGGGCTCCTCGGCCTCCTCCGCGAGCAAGAACGCCGCGCCGCCGGCCGTGGTCCGCCCGAACGTGATCCGGACGGCGACGCTCGGCATCGAGACGGCGGACGTCCAAAAGACGCTCGCCGCGGCCCGCACGGCCGCCGATGGAGCGGGCGGCTACGTCGGCAACGAGTCCACCAAGCGCGGCGGGGACGGTCGGATGACCTCGACGCTGACGCTGCGGGTGCCGGGCGAGCGCTACGACGCCGTGCTCGGCAAGATGGAGGGCAACGGGAAGCTCCTGCACCGCAAGGTCGAGGCGCAGGACGTCACGGAGAAGGTCGCCGACATCGGCAGCCGGGTCGCCTCGCAGCAGGCCAGCGTGGCGCGGGTGCGGGAAATGATGGGCAAGGCCTCGGCGCTGAGCGAGGTGGTGATGCTGGAGAGCGAGCTGTCGCGCCGCCAGTCCGACCTGGAGTCGCTGCTGGCGCAGCAGACGGCGTTGAAGGACCAGACTTCGCTGGGCACGATCACGCTGGAGGTCTCGGAGCCGGCCGTGAAGCCGGCGGCCGAGAAGAAGGAGAAGAAGGAGCCCACCTTCCTGGGGGCCCTGGGCGGGGGCTGGGACGTCTTCACCAAGGTCGTGCGCTACCTGACGGTGGCGGTGGGCGCGGTGCTGCCGTTCGCGCTGACGGCCGCGGTGGTGCTGCTGCTGGTCCGGCTGTACCGGCGGTGGCGGCCGGCGCCGGCGAAGACGGCCCCGGTGCCGTGGCGGGCGACGGTGCCGGCGGCCCGGACGGCTCCGGACGCCGAGGCCGACGTGCAGGACTGAACGCGCGTTCGGCCGTAGCGTGTTCACCATCCGATGGTGGTGAAGGGGCGGTACGGACGATGGCGACGGAACGACTGGTGGTGGTGGGCGGTGACGCGGCGGGGATGTCCGCCGCGTCACAGGCCCGCAGGCTGAGGGCCGCGGCGGAACTGGAGATCGTCGCCTTCGAGCGCGGGCACTTCACCTCCTACTCGGCGTGCGGGATCCCGTACTGGGTCGGCGGTCAGGTCGCCGAGCGCGACGACCTGATCGCCCGTACCCCGGAGGAGCACCGGGCCCGGGACATCGATCTGCGCATGCGTACGGAGGTCGTGGAGCTCGACCTCGCCGGCTCCCGGGTCCGGTCCCGCGATCTGGACACCGGATCCGAATCTTGGACGGACTACGACAAGCTGGTCCTGGCGACGGGCGCCCGCCCCGTCCGCCCCCGGCTCCCCGGCATCGGCGCGCACGGGGTCCACGGGATCCAGAGCCTGGACGACGGCCAGCGCCTGATGGACACCCTGCGGCGCACCGAGGGCCGCCGGGCGGTCGTGGTGGGCGCGGGCTACATCGGCGTGGAGATGGCGGAGGCCCTGGTGGCGCGGGGGTACGAGGTCACCGTCCTGCACCGGGGCGAGCAGCCGATGGCCACGCTGGACCCGGACATGGGCGGCCTGGTGCACGGCGCGATGAACCGGATGGGGATCCGTACGGTCTCCCGCGCCGAGGTGACCAAGATCCTCACCGATGAGGAGGGCAGGGTCCGGGCGGTGGCCACCTCGGCGGGCGAGGAGTACGGGGCGGACGTGGTCGTGCTCGGCATCGGCGTGGAACCGCGCACCGCGCTCGCCCGGGCGGCCGACCTCCCGCTCGGTCCCTCGGGCGGCATCCTCACGGACCTCTCGATGCGGGTCCGGGGCCACGAGAACATCTGGTCGGGCGGCGACTGCGTGGAGGTCCTGGACCTGGTCGCGGGCCGCACCCGGCACATCCCGCTGGGCACGCACGCCAACAAGCACGGCCAGGTCATCGGCGCGGGCGTGGGCGGTGGCTACGCCACCTTCCCCGGGGTGGTGGGCACGGCGGTCAGCAAGGTCTGCGACCTGGAGATCGCCCGCACGGGGCTGCGCGAGCGGGACGCGCTGGAGGCCGGCCTGCGGTTCGTGACGGCCACCATCACCTCCACCAACACGGCGGGCTACTACCCGGGCGCGGCGGAGATGACGGTGAAGATGCTGGCGGAGCGCCGTACGGGCCGGCTCCTGGGGGTCCAGATCGTCGGCGGCGCGGGCGCGGCGAAGCGGGTGGACATCGCGGCGGTCGCCCTCACGGCGGGCATGACGGTGGACCAGATGGTCTCCCTGGACCTGGGCTACGCCCCGCCGTTCTCCCCGGTCTGGGACCCGGTCCTGGTGGCGGCCCGCAAGGCGGTCGCCGCGGTCCGCTCGGCGGGGGTGTAGCCCTGCGGGCCGCTTTCCCGGGCTCCGCCCGGACCCGCGCCTCAATCGCCTGGCGGGGCTGGATCCAGCCTCGCCGGCGTTTGAGGCGCGGGGTCCGGGCGGAGCCCCAGCGGACGGCCCGCAGGGGTCGCTACCGCTGCGTGCGGGTGTGGACGTAGTCCACCAGGCGGGTCAGCGCGTCCGGGTCGGTCGTCGGGAGGACGCCGTGGCCCAGGTTGAAGACGTGGCCCTCCAGGCCGGCGGCGGCCGCGAGGACCTCGTCCGTCTTGGCCTCGACCGCCTCCGGGGTGGAGAAGAGCACGGCCGGGTCCAGGTTGCCCTGGAGCGCCTTGCCGGGGCCGACCCGGCGCACGGCCTCGTCCAGCGAGACGCGGTAGTCGACGCCCATGACGTCCGCGCCGGCCTCGCCCATCAGGCCGAGGAGCTCGCCGGTGCCCACGCCGAAGTGGATTCGCGGGACTCCGTAGGAGGCGACGGACTCCAGGACCTTCGCGGACGCGGGCATCACCGAGCGGCGGTAGTCCGCCGGGGCGAGGGCGCCCACCCAGGAGTCGAAGAGCTGGATCGCGGAGGCGCCGGCCTCGATCTGAACCTTCAGGAAGGCGGAGGTGATCTCCGCGAGGCGGTCCAGGAGGTCGGCCCACAGCTGGGGGTCCCCGTACATGAGGGCCTTGGTGTGCTCGTGGTTCTTCGAGGGACCGCCCTCGACCAGGTAGCTCGCGAGGGTGAAAGGCGCGCCCGCGAATCCGATCAACGGCGTGGAGCCCAGTTCACCCGTGAGCATGCCGATCGCCTCGGTGACGTACGAGACGTCCTCCGGGGTGAGGTCGCGCAGCTGTGCGAGGTCCTCGCGGCGGCGGATGGGCTGGGCGACGACCGGGCCGATGCCCGGCTTGATGTCCAGGTCGACGCCGATGGCCTTCAGCGGGACCACGATGTCGGAGAAGAAGATCGCCGCGTCCACCTTGTGGCGGCGCACCGGCTGCAGCGTGATCTCGGTGACCAGGTCGGGCCGCATGCAGGACTCCAGCATCTGCGTGCCCTCGCGCAGCTTGCGGTACTCCGGGAGCGAGCGCCCTGCCTGCCGCATGAACCACACCGGCGTGTGCGGCACCGGCTCCCGCCGGCACGCCTTCATGAAGGCGGAATCGTACGTCTGGCTCGGCTGGCCCGTGGGGCGGGTATTGGCGCTCACGACCCAAATCTTCGCACGTACGAAGAAGTGTCCGACCCGGCGAGGGTGTCCCTGCGCCGCACGGGCGCTCGTTCCGCCTAGTCTTCCCCGCATGGCTGCGGCTCAGGGACGATTTTCAGATGGCGCCGAGGGTACGGACAGCGCGAAGGAGAGCTCCGTCCCGCTCCCGTTCCGGCGGGCGGTCGACGGCTTGAAGAAGGCCCGACTGCGTCCGGGGATCGAGATCGATCCCACGAAACCACCCCAGAGACTGGCGCCGCACGTCTACGCGCTGGAGGCCGCGGTGGTGGACGGCGAGGACGATCTGGCCGACGGCCGGCTCATCCTGCTCCACGATCCGTCCGGGCACGACGCCTGGCAGGGCACCTTCCGGTTGGTGACGCTGGTGCGCGCGGAGCTGGAACCGGAGATGGCCGCCGACCCGCTGCTGCCCGAGGTGTGCTGGTCCTGGCTGACGGGGGCGCTGGAGGCGCGCGGGCTGGCGTACGGGGAGGCGAGCGGCACGGTGACCATGGCGGGCTCGCACTACTTCGGCGGGCTCGCGGAGCGGCGGCCCGCCACGCAGATCGAGATCAGGGCCTCGTGGACCCCGCGCGAGGGTGTGGGCGGGGTGCCGGACACCTCGGCGCACCTGTCGGCGTGGTGCGAACTGCTGTGCCAGATCGCCGGACTGCCGCCGGTGGGTCCGACGGACACGGCGACGGGCGTGGTCTCCCTGCCACAGCGTCGCGGTCCGCACCACCCGTAGCCGCAGGGCCGGACGGCCGCCGGAATCGACGTCCGGCGCAGAACGACTGATCGAAGAACTGGGCGGGCTGTCGAAAGACGGCGTCCCTTGCGGGCTTCTGATCAACCGATGATCGATCGTGCGTCCGAATTGCCCGAATTGTTACTCACCAAATCGTGATCATTCCCTAAAGCCGGGCGGGTGACGTGCCGAAGGAGTGGGTGACCATCCGCACGGTTCGCACCGGCTTCCTTCCCCGAGCCGGCCGTCCCGCCACTCCCCCAGGAGGCCTAGGTGTCCGTTCTTCTCGAGCAGCCCGCAAGCCTGGTCGCCTACCGCCCGAACAAGCCGACGGCCATGGTCGTCGTGGCCGACCCGCGCGTCCGTTCCACCGTGACCCGCCATCTGTGGGCCCTCGGAGTACGTGACGTGATCGAGGCGTCGTCCATCGCGGAGGCCCGCCCCCGCGTCGGCAGCCCGCGCGACATCTGCGTGGCCGACGTACACCTGCCCGACGGCTCCGGTCTCACCCTGCTCTCCGAGACCCGGGCCGCCGGCTGGCCCAACGGCCTGGCCCTGTCCGCCGCCGACGACATCGGCGCCGTGCGCAACGCCCTCGCGGGCGGCGTCAAGGGCTACGTCGTCACCGGTACGCGGACCAACATCGGGCTCCCCACCCGGCCCGGCGCCGCCCCCATCGGCGCTGCCGCCGCCCGCATGCACCGCCGCCCCCCGGGTGCCCCGAGCCACCCGGGCGGCTACCGAGAGCTCTCCGGCCGCGAGGTCGAGGTCCTGCGCCTCGTCGCGGAGGGCCAGTCCAACAAGGCCATCGGCGTCTCGATGGGCCTGTCCGCCCTGACCGTCAAGTCCCACCTCGCCCGGATCGCCCGCAAGCTGGGCACCGGTGACCGCGCCGGAATGGTCGCCGTGGCGCTGCGCACCGGGATCATCCACTGACCGCGGGCCGCAGCCCCCGGATATCCACCTCGGGAACCGCTGCCGGGAAACCTGCCGGAATACCCCCGGAATACCCCGGGAAAACTCCCCGCATACCGCTCGCGCCCGTCGACGGAACGTTCCGGCGACGGGCGCGTCGTATACACGGATACCCTTGACCGGTGACCGACGCCCAAGATCCCGCAGCAGACCTGCGCACCACCACCGGGGGCGGCCCCCCGGACGACGTCGTTGTTCCGCCCGGTGGGCTGCCGACTCCCTTGTTGGAGCCCCGCGAGGGGATTCCTCCGGTGGTCGCCGACGCGGACGCCCTCGCCGAAGTGGTCGCGGCCTTCGCCGCGGGCACCGGGCCCGTCGCCGTCGACGCCGAACGGGCCTCCGGGTACCGCTACGGCCAGCGCGCCTATCTGGTGCAGCTGCGCCGTGAGGGTGCGGGGTCCGCGCTAATCGACCCGGTGGGCTGCCCCGACCTGTCCGCACTGGGCGAGGCCCTGTCCGGCACCGAATGGATCCTGCACGCCGCCACCCAGGACCTGCCGTGCCTGCGGGAAATAGGCATGGTGCCCACCTCCTTGTTCGACACCGAGCTGGCCGGCCGCCTCGCCGGCTTCCCCCGGGTCGGACTCGGCGCGATGGTCGAGAGCGTGCTCGGCTACGCACTGGAGAAGGGCCACTCCGCCGTCGACTGGTCCACCCGCCCGCTCCCCGAGCCGTGGCTGCGCTACGCCGCGCTGGACGTGGAGCTGCTGGTGGACCTGCGGGACGCACTGGAAAAGGAACTGGACCGGCAGGGCAAGCTCGAATGGGCCCACCAGGAATTCGACGCCATCGCCTCCGCCCCGCCCGCCCCGCCGCGCAAGGACCCGTGGCGCCGTACGTCGGGCATGCACAAGGTGCGCCGGCGCCGGCAGATGGCGGTCGTACGGGAGCTGTGGGAGTCCCGGGACCGGATCGCTCAGCGGCGTGACGTGTCGCCGGGCAAGGTGCTGGGCGACGCCGCGATCGTCGAGGCCGCCCTCGCCCTGCCGACCAACGTGCACACCCTCTCCGCGCTGCCCGGTTACGGGCAGCGGATGGGCCGGCGCCAGCTGGACCAGTGGATGGCCGCCGTGGACCGGGCGAAGGCCCTGCCCGAGAACGAGCTGCCGCAGCCCGGGGCGACCCCGGCCGGTCCCCCGCCGCCGCGCTCCTGGGTCGACAAGGACCCGGCGGCCGCGGCCCGGCTCTCGGCGGCCCGTACCGCCGTCTCGGCGCTGGCGGAGTCGCTCAACCTGCCCCAGGAGAACCTGATCACCCCGGACACGGTCCGTCGGCTGTGCTGGGAGCCGCCGCAGCGGCTGCACGCGGACGCGGTGGCGGAAGCCCTGGCGGGCTACGGCGCCCGGCCCTGGCAGGTCCAACTGGTGACCCCGGTGCTGGTCACGGCACTGGCCGCGACCGCCTGAACCGGCGGACCGGGATCCGGTCCCACCCGTAGGAGCCCCCGGCCCGGTGCCGGGGGCTCTCGCCGTTCGCCGACCGCCGCCCGGGTCAGGCCGGTGGGGCGATCATCCGCTCGGTTCCGAGGCTGTTCATGCGGGTGTCCTGGTACAGGGTGGTCTCGCCGTCGCTCCAGCGGATGATGAGGTCGTTGGTGAGACCGTCACTCGTGAACTGGCCGGTGGTCATGACGACGCTGTGGGTCCAGGTCTTGTTGGGGCCGTGGACGGGCTGTTCGCTGCCGAGGCCGCCGGTGGTGGTGCCGACGTAGTTGTTGAGCGCGCCGCTGGACCAGCGGACCATCAGGTCCCATTTCTGGTTTCCGGAGAACTGCCCCGAGGTGAGCAGCGTGGCGTCCTTCCAGGTGCTGTTGGGGTCCTTGAGCTTGTGCTCCTGGCCCAGGGTGCCGGCGCCCACGTTGGTGAAGAGGCTGAGCTCGCCGTCGGACCAGCGGACCATGAGGTCGGTGACGTAGGTGGCGGCGTTGAAGCGGCCGGCGGCGATCTGGGTGGCGTGGCTCCAGATGGATCCGGAGGGAGCCATCTCGGTTCCCCCGTCGAGGCCGCGGGAGCCGACGTCACCGTGCAGGGTCATCCGGCCGTCGTCCCAGCGCACCATCAGGTCGAACTGGTTGGAGCCGGTGAAATCGCCGGCGGTGATGGTGGCGACCGGCTTCCAGCCCGCGTTGGGTGCCAGGAGTTGGCGCTCGGGGCGGAAGCCGCCGTTGCCGTCACCGGGGTAGAGGGTTACCTCTCCGTCGGTCCAGACGACGAGCAGGTCGCTGTGGCCGGTGCCGGAGAAGTCGCCGGAGGCCATCTGCTTGGCGTGCTTCCACGTCTCGCCGCTGCCGGGCAGGATGGGGCTGTCCGTCGGGGGCTGGTAGTCGGGCCGGTGGATGCTGTCGAGGGGGACGCCGTTGTCGGCGTCGTTGTAGAGGTCCTGGGCGTCCTTGCCGTAGAGCGGCGAGTACGAGATCCAGTCGACGTTGGCGTCGTTGCCGCCGCCGTTGTATCCGCCGATGTTGCCGACGACCTGGCCGGTCCGGGAAGCCGCGTTGTACCCCTTGATCCAGGGGCTGCCGGAGACGCCGCTGTAGTAACCGCCGCACTCCATCTTCAGCTGCCGGAACCCGGGGAGCCGGGTCGTGGGCACGTCGCACTTGATCGCCTGGTGCTTCCTGTTGACCGAAGCTGCGGACGGGTAGCCGACCACCGTCACGTTGTGCTCGTAGGCCGAGGTGGCGGTGAAGGTGAGGGCCCCCGTGATGTTCTCGGGCAGCCCCTTGCCGTTCGCGTTCACCTTGACGAAGGCGAAGTCCAGGTCGGACAGGGGCCCCTTGGTGGTGTGATCCTGGGGGTACCGGGGGTCCCGGTAGATCGCCCCGATCGGGAAGACACCGGCCGGCTGCTCGGTCGCGGACTTTCCGTGGCGGTACTGCGGAACGAAGATGCTGTGCGTCGCCCGGGCCAGACTGTTCGCGCAGTGGCCTGCGGTGAGCACCAGGTTCTTCCCCTTGCTGCGGACGACACTTCCCGTGCAGGAGGTGTCGCCGCCGATGTCCTTGTTGTCATGGAAGAACGTTCCGACCATGGGAAGTCCGTCGAAGTAGACCCCCTTGGGTATGCCGCTCGGGGCACCGGCCGTATCCCGGGCCCCTGGTGCGGAGGCTCCGGGCGCGTGGTCCGTACCGCGCTTCGCGTCGACGGGGACGGCCTGGGCCATGCGCTCAGCGGTCCAGTACTCCAGCTCCGCGGCGAGCTTCGGGTCAGGAGCGGCCGACGGGGGCGCGGAGGCCGACGGGGCGACGGGGCGCGACGGCGCGGGAGTCGACGGCGGCGCGTGGGTCGGCCCCACCGTGGGTGGTGCCGTCACGGACCGGGACGCCGAGGGCGTGGGAGCCGGAGGGGGAGGGCTGGCCACCGGGGTGGACAAGCGCGGGGCAGGTGTCGCGGTGCCCACGGCCGAAGCGGTGGGGGCGGCGAGCAGGACCGCGCCGACAGCTAGGGCGAGCGGGGTTAACCATCTGGTCAAGGGAGTGCTTCCTGAGCGAAATGATGACGCAGCCGATGGACCTTATGGCGCGCCAGTTCGATGAGGAGGCAGAGTATGTAGGGCTTTGAAGATCGTCAACGAAAAAGAAAAGGGCCTAGATGCACACAAAAGCGCAACACATCTGCGCGGTCGGAGCACTGACGTTGCTGTTGGCGGGTGGAGCGGGGAACGCGTTAGCGGCGCCGGCCGAAGATCCGCCCCGGCCGGTGCCGAGTGGTGCGGAACTCTCGGTCAGGCCCGGGGACCGGATCGGCGTGACGACCGAGGCCCTGCGGTCCAGTGACGCTTTCAGCGGCGTCCGGGTGACCTCCCCGGCCTTCGCTGCCGACGGCACGTTCCGGATGGACGACAACCTCCTCAAAGCCGTGGCGACGATTTCGTGCACCGCCGAACCGGGCTCCTACGAAGTACGGTTCGGCTCGGCCGTGGGGGTGAACATCGGCTCGGAGATCGACCGGCTGTGGGGCACCGTCCGGGTGGCGCCGGCCGATGCGGCGGAGCGGGCGGAGTGCGCACGGAAGACGGCCGCCCGGCCACCGGAGTCCATGGAGGAGCGGTATCCCGAGGGCACGGAATGGCCTGCGGGGCCCTGGGACGTACGCACCGTGCAGGCCGGCGGGGAGCTCCGGGCCAAGGACGGGATGGAGGAGGGCAACGACGGCGAGGTCGAGCTGACGTCCCCCGGGTTCACGCGGCCGGTCGTAATGCACGGCGACAAACTGGTGAGCGCCACGGTCCGCATCCGGTGCGCCGCCGAGCCCGGCCTCTACGTCGTGCACTGGAACGAGAAGGGCATGCCGGCCAGGGAATGGGCCCGCTACCGGGTGACCGCGGCCGCACCGGACTGCCAGGATCCGGCGGCCGCACCCCGGGCGAGCGGGGCCCGGCGGACGGCTCCCTGGCTGCTCGGCGGAGCTGCGGCCCTGGCCGCGGCGGGAGCCGTCGGCTACACCCTTTTCCGCCGTCGGCGCGACACCTGAATCCCTGGAACGGAGGGCGGGATTTCACTTATCGACCATGACCGAAAAGGCCGGGGATATGTCTCGAAGGAGCCCTCGCTCTTGCATACAGGCCGAGCGAACTCTCAAGTGAAGCTCAGGAGATCCATTTTCGGTTGCGGGAGCGATGTGACGTGTGCACGTGCCCGTGCGTGAAACGCTGCCGCCCCGCAGTGATTCACCCGGGCCGCCCGCACTTTTCGTGCTGGATCGTTCTCCGGCGAAATGAAGTGGGCAATACCGCTCGGCGGAGCTTCGCCGAATACCCCGAAGAGCCCTTCGGCAGGCCCTCCGGTATCGGTATCGGCCGGAAGCCGTCCTGACGGCCGAGTCCGCCGGTAGCGGACCGCTCCTGCGGCCATCGGAAGGGCCCCTGCTCGCCGACCGCGGGCGGGGGCCCTCGGGCGGGCGCGCCTAGAGGGTGTCCGCGTAGGCGCCGTCCTCGTCCACGGAGAAGCTGCCCTTCTCCAGGTCGTCGACCTTCCCGTGCCCCAGCCACTGCCTGGACAGCCGGTGCAGGACCTTGGACTGGCGCTCCCAGACCATGGAGTGGCCGGCGCAGGACACCCGGAACATCAGTTTGCGCACGCCCGGGACCGCGTCGTAGAAGGCCGGGACCGAGAACGTGGGTGAGTTCGCCGTCGCGTCGTGCTCGCCGTAGACGATCATCACCGGAACCTTGTCGCCGAGCACGCCGCCGAGCGGGACGGTGTCCTGGTTCCAGCCCCACCAGTAGGAGTTGCGGAACCGCAGCACGCCCTCGGGTGCCCCGGCCGTCGGGCCGCCCCAGGCCTTGCCGACGGGGTCGACGGCCATGAGTTCCTTCCACACCGCGTCGACCATGCCCGCCGCCCGCTGCTTGGGGGAGCGCACCTCCTTGTCCCAGGCGCTTTCCAGACCCGTCCGGCTCGACAGGTTCATCGGGAAGCCGAACAGGGAGGCCGGGGCGGACACGGGGAAGGACGCGACCGGTGCCCCGAAGCTCTTCGGCGGCACGCTGGCCCGGCCGGCGGGCGGGTAGATCGGCGCGAGGAGGAGCAGGCTCTCGACCTTCCCCGGGTGCTGGATCGCGTACGGCCCGAACACGAAGGCGGCGGCGGACTGGCCGACGAGGGCCACCTTGGCGACGCCCTTCTTCGCCTTGATGTACTCGACGACCGCGTCGACCTCGCCCCACTCGCTCTCCGAGTTGCCGAGCTCGTGCGGGTAGGGCGGGGTGCAGGTGTACGTCAGGGGGTTCGGGTCGAGGATCTCCTGGTGCTGCGGGTTGGCGTTGCAGGGCTTGTCCATCTCCGGACGCGGCGACAGGCCGGAGCCCGTGAGCTCCATGAGGAACACGTCGAACCCGGCCTTGGCCAGGTGCTGCGCCCAGCTGTACTTGCCGCCGTCGTGCTGGAGGTCGAAGGCCACGGCGGACGGGACGCTGCGCCCGTGCAGCATCAGGACGACCTTGCGCTGCGCGTTGGGGCCGGACGGGGTCCCGTCGTACTCCCGTACGTGCAGCTTGACGTTCTGTCCCGCGTTGGCGGGGACCGTCGAGATGTGCGGGACCTTGTGGTCCGTGGGCGTGGTGGTGGCCATTGCTCGCATCCTCCGTCGACCGGGCCGGAGGGGACGCTCCGGCCCGGTCAGGATCGGGACTGGCCGGGGGCGGCGCCACGATCACGGCCGGGGGCCGGGTGCGCGTGACCTGAACGGGTTGGCCGGAGGGGTCCGATCGGTGGGGGCGCGGGGCCGTGGCGCCACGGCCCGAGTGTGACCTTCGCCGCTCCTCCGGGAGGGGGTGTGCACATTGGTTACCCGCAAGTAGCATGGTCGGGTGAGCGGGCGCTCAGCTACCTGTGCCGAATGCGCCCCCGCGCAGCAGTGCCACCCCGCACCTGGAGGAGAGCCAACGTGCCTCGTACCGTCAGGGACGTCGTCTTCGTCGACGGCGTCCGCACCCCGTTCGGCAAGGCGGGCCCGAAGGGCATCTACCACGAGACCCGCGCCGACGACCTCGTCGTGAAGGCGATCCGGGAGCTGCTGCGCCGCAACCCGGACCTGGACCCCAAGAAGATCGACGAGGTCGCCATCGCCGCGACCACCCAGATCGGTGACCAGGGCCTGACGCTGGGCCGCACGGCCGGCATCCTCGCGGGCCTGCCGCAGTCCGTCCCGGGCTACTCCATCGACCGCATGTGCGCCGGCGCGCTGACCGCCGTGACCGCCGTCGCGGGCGGCGTGGCCTTCGGTGCGTACGACGTCGCCCTCGCAGGCGGTGTCGAGCACATGGGCCGCCACCCCATGGGCGAGGGCGTGGACCCGAACCCGCGCTTCGTCTCCGAGAAGCTGGTCGACGAGTCCGCCCTGTTCATGGGCATGACCGCCGAGAACCTGCACGACCGGTACCCGACGATCACCAAGCTCCGCGCCGACGAGTACGCCGTGCGCTCGCAGGAGAAGGCCGCCAAGGCGTACGCCGACGGCAAGATCCAGCAGGACCTGGTCCCGATCTCGGTGCGCAACACCAACGAGGCGGCCGGTGAGACGGGCTGGGGCCTGGTCACCACCGACGAGCCGATGCGCCCGGGCACCACGCTGGAGAACCTGGCCGGCCTGAAGACCCCGTTCCGTACGCACGGCCGGGTCACCGCGGGCAACGCCGCCGGTCTCAACGACGGTGCCACCGCCGCGATCATCGCGTCCGAGGACTTCGCCCGGGAGAACAACCTCCCGGTCAAGATGCGCCTCGTCTCGTACTCCTTCGCGGGTGTCGAGCCGGAGGTCATGGGCTACGGCCCGATCCCGGCCACCGAGAAGGCCCTGGCCCAGGCCGGCCTGACGATCGAGGACATCGGTCTCTTCGAGGTCAACGAGGCCTTCGCGGTCCAGGTCCTCGCGTTCCTGGAGCACTACGGCATCGCCGACGACGACGCCCGCGTGAACCAGTACGGCGGCGCCATCGCCTTCGGTCACCCGCTCGCCTCCTCGGGCGTGCGCCTGATGACGCAGCTGGCCCGTCAGTTCGAGGAGCAGCCGCACGTCCGCTACGGCCTGACCACCATGTGCGTCGGCTTCGGCATGGGCGCCACGGTCATCTGGGAGAACCCGAACTTCAACGCCGAGGGAGACTCCAAGTGAGCACCACCGCTGAGCTCCTGAAGGGCGCGGCCGAGCTGTTCCCGGACGAGGTCGTCACGTCCGCGCACGTCCGCCACCTGGACCTGCCGTTCGGCGCCGGGCGCTTCGCGCTCATCACGCTGGACAACGGCTTCGACCACACCAAGCCGACCACCTTCGGCCCGCAGTCCCTCGCCAACCTGAACGCGGCGATCGACCAGGTCGAGCAGGAGGCCATCGCCGGCTCCATCGTCGGCGCGGGCATCACCGGCAAGCCGTTCATCTTCGCGGTCGGCGCCGACCTCAAGGGCGTCGAGCTGCTGAAGAAGCACGACGAGGCGCTCGCCATCGGCAAGGGCGGCCACGACGTCTTCAAGCGCCTCGCGGCGCTGGCGGTCCCGACCTTCGCGTACTACAACGGCGCGGCCATGGGCGGCGGCGTCGAGGTCGGTCTGCACTGCTCCTACCGCACCGTCTCGAAGGCCATCCCGGCCTTCTCGCTGCCCGAGGTCTTCCTCGGCCTGGTTCCCGGCTGGGGCGGCTGCGCCATCCTGCCGAACCTGATCGGCGCCGAGCGCGCGGTCTCGGTGATCATCGAGAACTCGCTCAACCAGAACAAGCAGCTGCGCGGCAAGCAGGTCTTCGACCTGGGCATCGCCGACGCGATCTTCGAGGGCGCGGACTTCCTGGAGCAGTCGCTCCTGTGGACCGCGAACGTCCTGAACGGCACCACCGAGGTCGTCCGCGCGGAGATCGACCGCGGCGAGGCCTGGGACGCGGCCGTCGCCAAGGGCCGCGCCATCGCGGACTCCAAGGTGCACGGCGCCGCTCCGGCCGCCTACCGCGCGCTGGAGATCATCGCCGCGGCCAAGTCCGGTGACCTCCAGGCCGGCTTCGACGCCGAGGACGCGGCGCTGGCCGACCTCATCATGGGCGGCGAGCTGCGCTCGGGTATCTACGCCTTCAACCTGGTGCAGAAGCGCGCCAAGCGCCCGGCCGGTGCCCCGGACAAGTCCCTGGCCCGTCCGGTCACCAAGGTCGGCGTCGTCGGCGCGGGCCTGATGGCCTCGCAGCTGGCGCTGCTCTTCCTGCGCCGCCTGGAGGTGCCGGTGGTCCTCACCGACATCGACCAGGAGCGCGTGGACAAGGGCGTGGGCTATGTCCACGCCGAGATCCAGAAGCTGCTCGGCAAGGGCCGCATCAACCAGGACAAGGCCAACCGCCTGACCGCCCTGGTGACCGGCGTCCTGGACAAGGCCGAGGGCTTCGCGGACGCGGACTTCATCATCGAGGCCGTGTTCGAGGAGATGTCCGTCAAGCAGAAGGTGTTCGCGGAGGTCGAGGCGGTCGCCCCGGCGCACGCGATCCTCGCCACCAACACCTCCTCGCTGTCGGTCTCCGAGATGGCCTCCAAGCTCCAGCACCCGGAGCGCGTGGTCGGCTTCCACTTCTTCAACCCGGTCGCGATCCTCCCGCTGCTGGAGATCGTCCGCGGTGAGCAGACCGACGACGCCTCGCTGGCCACGGCCTTCGGCGTCGCCAAGAAGCTGAAGAAGACCGCGGTCCTCACCAAGGACGCCCCGGCGTTCGTCGTGAACCGCATCCTGACCCGCTTCATGGGCGAGATCCAGAACGTCATCGACGAGGGCACCCCGGTCGTCACGGCGGAGAAGGCCATCGAGCCGCTCGGCCTGCCGATGTCCCCGCTGGTGCTGCTGGAGCTCGTGGGCCCGGCGATCGGTCTGCACGTCTCCGAGACCCTGAACCGCGCCTTCCCGGAGCGCTTCACCGTCTCCCCGAACCTGGCGGCCGTCGTCAAGGCCGGCAAGCGCGGCTTCTACGTCTACGACTCCGGCAAGCCGGAGCTGGACCCCGAGGTCGCCGCCCTCCTGGTGCAGGGCGACTCGGTCCTGACCGAGGAGCAGGTCCGCGACCGCGTCCTGGACGCGGTGGCGCAGGAGATCGGCCTGATGCTGGAGGAGGGTGTCGTGGCCGAGGCCCAGGACATCGACCTCTGCCTCATCACGGGCGCCGGCTGGCCCTTCCACCTGGGCGGCATCACGCCGTACCTGGACCGCGAAGGCGTCTCGGAGCGCGTGAACGGCAAGAAGTTCCTCGCCCCCGGCCTGGCGAGCATCCCGGTCTGAGGCAGTACGCAGCACCGCGGAACCGGCGGCGCCCGTCCTCGTACGTGAGGGCGGGCGCCGCCGCCGTTTCCGCGTTCCGGTTTCCCGGCCCCGCTGTTCGAACACCGCGTGCGACCTCGGATAATCAAGGGATGTACCCGCGAAACAGCAGTCCACGGCCTTCCCCCCGGGTCCCCCGGATCCCGACGGCGGTCGTCGTGACGGTGCTGAGCGCGGTCGTCGCCCTGCTGCTGGGGGTCGCGGTGTACGCCATGACCCGCGCGGACCCGGCGCCGAAGCCGGCCCCCGCCCCGGAGGCCGGGCCCGGCCACCTCAACGTGCTGGACTGGAACATCTGCGGGGAGGCTGGCGGGCTGCGCGGTCAGCGCGGCTTCTGCCCCAACCGCAACCGGCCCGACCTGACGGTGGCCGAGATCGTCGAGATGGTCGCCGAGCGCAATTCCGACGTCGTCACCCTGCAGGAGGTCTGCGGCGGGGCGGCGGGGAGCCATCTGGCGCTGCTGGAACGGGAGCTGGGCGACGGCTGGAGCTTCGTCCGGGCACGCGGCACGCGGCCCGACGGCGCCGCGGAGTGCCGGGGCTCACTCAAGGGGGAGCTGGGGGTGGCCATCGCGGTCCGCGGGAAGATCACGGCGTCCTCGGACAGCAACACGCTCTCGGACCAGCCCCCGCAGAGCGGTGAGCGCGTGTCGCCGCTGCTGTGCGTGGACGTGGAGGGCTGGTCCCACCGGGTGTGCACCGCGCACCTGGTGCCCTCGAGTGACAAGCGGGGCGCCGAGCAGGCCGCGCGCATCGCCCTGCGGATGGCGACGGACGGGAAGCCGTACATCCTGACGGGCGACTTCAACCGGAACTCGAAGTCCGCCGAGCTCGCGCCGCTCACGTCCGCGCTGTCGGAGTGCCGGCAGCTGACCCGTGAGCAGGAGACCACGCACCACGCGTGGGACATCAAGGCCCAGAAGCACGTGTACCGCAATCTCGACCACATCTTCGCGAGCCCGGAAGCCGGCGGTGCCCGGGCGGGATTCTCCTCGTGCGGGGTGGACCGTACGCGGATGGACACGACGCCGAACGAGGAGGACACGCCGCCCAACGGCAAGTCCGACCACGCCCCCGTCTACGCGACGGTCAGGATCACCAAGTGAGGACACGCGCCGCCGTCGGCCCCTGAGAGCCGGCGGCGTCCGCTCACCAGCGGCCGGCGAAGGGCATGTGGTCGCACTTGTCGTCGCACGGCACGCGGGACATCGTCGACTCCCGGATCCAGTTCCCCTCGGGGACGCCGTGCACGCGCAGGGTGTACGGGGCGGGCTTGGAGTGGATCGCGCTGAAGATCGCGACGAACTCCAGGGAGTAACTGCCCGGCCGCCAGTCGTGCTGGTGGGTCACCTTCCAGGTGCCGTCCTTCTGCACCGGGGCGGCGGCGATCAGCCGGTCCCCCTCCATGATCATCACCTGGGAGACCCCCGGCACGGCCGTACCGGAGAACCGGGGTCGCGGACCGCTGATGTTGCCCTCACGGGGACCGAGGACGATGGGCGGCGGGACGCTGTCCCACACCGCGAAGGGGAGCGTGGCGACCGCCGACAGGCCCTGGTCGGTGATGCCGACGGCCTGGATGACCCGCTCGCCCGCCACCCACTTGACCGCACGGCGCCAGGTCCACTTGCCCTCGGCGTTGACCCGTGTCCCGCCGATGTACACGCCCTGCTCGAAGAAGAGGAGGTACGAGGTACCGGGCGCGGCCGTGCCCCAGAACTTCTGCATCGCGCTCACGGCCTGGCCGGGCCTGGGTCCGGCGAAGACGGGCTCGGCGACGACGCCGCCCGGGCTCTGCAGGGCACGCTCGGGCGACTCGACCGTGAACTCGGTCAGCAGCGGCGGATATCCCGGGGCGACGGCGACCGCCTCCGTGTTGACCATCCCGTACGGGAGGCCCGCCGCCTGGTGCAGGCCGATCGCCACGAGCCGGGCGACCTCGCGGGCACCGGCCTCGTTGAAGTGGGACGCGTCGATCAGGCCGTCGGGGTGGTTCGGGTGCTCGCCCGCGTCGACCCAGCGGTAGTACTGCCGGGCCCGCTGCGGGCCGAGTTCGTGCAACATCCGCGCGGTCATCAGGTTCAGGTCGACCAGGGGCGTGCCGGTCTCCGCCGCCACTTCCCGCACCACCTGGGGGTAGCCGTCGCGGGTGTCGGCTACCGTGCCGTCGGGTTCGAAGACACAGCGCACGGCGGGCGTCAGGAGGACGGGCACGGCGCCTTCGGTGCGGATGGCCGCCAGGTAGAGGTGGAGGAACTCCCGCAGCTCGCGGTGGCTGTGGTAGAGGCCGGGCTTGTCGATGCGCTGCTCGACGCCGCCGAAGTCGACCGCGACCACGTCACCGGGGGTGAGCTGGTTGAGCAGCGTCAGGAAGCGCTCGGTGTAGTAGGAGCGAGCCGTCATCGCATCGCGCGCGTAGTTCTTCACCTCGAAGTACGGCGTGAGGTACTCGCCGAGGAACTGGCCCCAGCCGGCGAACGGCGCTTCCTTGGGCGTCCTCGACGCCGCGACGGAATTCCCGATGATGCAAAGCTTGGTCACGACTTCTCCTCTTTCACGCTCATGTCTCCACGCCTTCCGCTGTGCCCTACAGCGGCCACTCGGGCATCCGTCCGGCGTGGTAGCGCTGGTTCCTCGGCGCCCCGTACTCGAACTGGCTCGCCACCGGGAAGTAGCTCGGGAGGAAGGCGGCCAGGATCGCGTCCTGCTCCTCCTCCGGTACGTCGCCGTCGTGGTAGTCGTTCAGACAGAAGACGTCGTGCGGGCGGGCCGTCATCAGGCGGGTGAGCCGGGTGCGGTGCTCGGTCAGGCCGACGTTGACGAATCCGCACGCGATGCGGCCCGGAATGCTCCGGCTCGTCTGGTAGGCGAAGTAGTGGTGCAGCGACGACGCGACGGACACGTCGCTGTGGGAGCGCAGCCGGCTGGCGGCGGTCTGGGCCATGACCTCGGGGTAGGTCTGGTGCAGGTCGGCCATGACGCTGCGGCGCATCGGGTACGGCGCGTGCAGGAAGCCGTGCGTCAGGGCCTGGCCGAAGGATCCGGCGATCAGTGCGCGGTTGTTCTTGGCCGCGCTGATGTTGAAGTCGTCGTCCTGGCGGGTGGGGAGCATCGGGATGGCGGTCGGCGACAGGAAGTGCTTCGCCTGCCCGTTGCCCTCGAAGAAGAGGTTGGGCAGCACGGTGCGGCCCATGAAGAAGTCGTCGTTGAAGTAGAGGAAGTGCTCGGCGAGGCCCTCGATGTTGTGGAGCTGGCTCTCGATGGCGTGCGAGTTGAAGGTCGGCAGCGCGCCGCGGTTGCCGAAGATCTCCGTGTGGTCGACGACGCGCACCCGGTGGTGGTTGGTGTCGAGCCAGGCCGGCACCTGCCGGTCGGTGACGATGTAGATGTTCCGGATCCACGGCGCGTACATGTCGATCGAGCGCAGCGAGTAGCGCAGCTCGTCGCGGCTGCGGAAGCGCGCGGCGCTGGCGGCGGCGTCGACCGTCTCCAGGCCGAGCCCGGACAGCACCTGGTTCTTGCGCTCCAGCCAGTTGA
The DNA here is from genome assembly GCF_036227605.1 of Streptomyces sp. NBC_01439. Lineage (GTDB taxonomy): Bacteria > Actinomycetota > Actinomycetes > Streptomycetales > Streptomycetaceae > Streptomyces. The sequence goes on from NZ_CP109487.1 coordinate 2,592,088, forward strand.
CGTCCGAGCCGTCGACCCACGTGTAGACGGCGTCGATGGGGAAGTTGACGTCGGCGTGCAGGGGCTGCGCGAAGGGCGCGATGGTCGGGTAGGTGCGTCCGGCGAGGACCGTGGGGACCCGGCTCATGGAGTACTGGGAGATCCGGTCGCCGATGAGGGTGCGGGCGGGGGTCCGCACGAACTCCTCTTCCTCGGGGTCGGTCTCCCAGAAGGAGATGGTGCAGCCGTACACGGCGCCCATGCGCAGGGTGCGCGAGGTGGTGACGACGCTCTGGTAGACGCGGACACCGGTGCACGGCAGCGCCAGGTGGTCTTCGCACAGTCCGGCGAGGACGGTGGTGATGGCGTCCTGGCGCTCGTTGAGGAACGCCGCGTAGACGGCTTCCTGCCCGTACGCCGCGGCCAGCGCCTTCAGCACGCCCTCGCGGTAGGAGGCGTGGACGGCGATGGTCTTGCGCACCATCGTGTCGCGGGTGAGGAGGTACGGGACCCCGGCCGCCTCCAGGGCGTCGGCGGCCAGCGCCAGGTTCGCCTGCACGACGTCGAACGGGGACTCGGAGTCGGTGACCCGGCAGAGCTGACCGCCGTCGCGGACGAGCTCGCGCCGGCGCTTGGCGACCTGCTGCTCCAGCTGGCGCTGGTTGCCCGAGCGCGACTGGCTGGCCGGGGCGGGGGCGGCGGCGGTCGCCGCGCCGGTGAGTCCGCTGTGGACGGCGTGCAGGGCGAGGCGGTCGGCCTTGACGGCGTCGCGGCGGCCGCTCTCGCGGTGGCCCGCCAGTTCCTTGAAGAGCTTCTCCCACTGCGACGTGATCTGCGGCGGGTCGAACCGGTGGATCGTGTGCGCGGCCTCGGCGCCCATCCGGTGGCGCAGCTGCTGGTCCTCGATGAGGCGGTTGAGCTGCAGGGCGAGGGCCTCGACGTCACCGTGCGGGACGAGGATGCCCGAGCGGCCGTCCAGGATGATCTCGCTGGGCCCGTTGGGGCAGTCGTAGGAGAGCACGGGCACGCCCGCGGCCTGCGCCTCCATGAGGACGAGCGGGAAGGCCTCGTTGCGGGAGGTCATCAGCGCGATGCTGGCCTTGGCCCACTCCTCGGCGAGGTGCGGGGTGTTGCCGTTGAGCTGGATGCTGTCGTGCAGGCCGAGCTGGTTGATCTGGCGGCGCAGCACTCCGGAGAGCGGGCCGTCGCCGAAGACGCGCAGGATCCAGTCGGGGTGGCGGGGGGCGATCTGCGCCCAGGCGTTGATCGCGTGGTCGAGCTGCTTCTCGCCGACGAGCCGCCCGGCGGTGACGACGGTTCGGGTCTCCAGGGTGGAGCGCGGCCGGAACCCGGTGGGCAGGGCGTTGGGGATGACCTCGATCCGCGGCGCGCTGGCTCCGAGGGTCTCGGCGAACCAGTCACGGGTGCGGCCGCTGAGCACGGCCAGGGCGTCGAGCCGCGCCGAGTACTTCAGCAGCGGCTCGCCGCTGGTGCCGCGCAGCTCGGAGACGCGGTGCTCCTGGTGCACGGTGATGACCCGGCTGGGGGCGAGCTGGACCGCCAGCGCCATCAGGGCCGGAGTGGTCGTGATGAGGATGTCGGTGTCGGTGTGCTGGAGCGCGAGTTCGAGCTCGATGTCCGACAGCCGGTTGAACGCGGCCTCCCAGGCCCGGTCGACCAGGCTGCTGGACTGCTTGGAGAGGACGGCGTACGCGTCGTCGCCCAGCTCGACCCCGCGTACCGGGCGGGGTACGGGACCGGTCTGGTCGATGAGGTAGTCGACCCGGACCCGCTCGTCGAGCGGGAAGAACAGCTCGGGCTGGCTGCGGAAGATGCTGAGGACCCGTACGTCGTGGCGCGACGCCAGCTCGGCGGCCTGGTTGAAGACAGCTCGTTCGGTGCCTCCCACGGCGTCGGCAGTGGTCAGCAGAAAAGTGATCTTCATCAGGCTCTCCGCCCGGCTTCGGGCATACGGCTGCAGGTGACCCGGAGGTTGCCCGCGGGGGTGTAACGGGGATGGACGATCATGGGCGCGAGGCCGCGCGGGGCGACGACGGCCTTGTTGATGGTGAACACGCGCATCGGGTTGCGGACGTCGTGCAGCCGGCGGCCGATGCGCAGGGTGCGCGACCCCTTCGAGGCGACGGCCACGTCCCAGTGGTCCGTGGCACGCGCGGGCGGCATCTCCTCCAGCGGTACGACGACCCGCCAGGCCCCGCCGGGCAGTGCCTCCAGCGGTCGCTGGATGCGGCGGCGGGAGGCGGTGAACTCGGCCCAGGGGTCCTCGAGCCGCGCGCCGAGCATCCGGAAGTCGAGGACCATCGAGGAGTGCGAGAGGTCGATGCGCATGACCTCGGCCAGCGGCTTGGGGTTCGAGGTGACCACCGTCAGGCTGCCGGCGACGGTACGGCCGAGGCGGTGGCGCAGGCCGTCGACGGGCGAGGCGTTCATCGGCTTGGTCGGTCCGGCGTAGGGCACGGGCGGCTCGACCAGCAGCAGCTTGTACTTGCGGGTCTTGCGGCCGTCCTGGACGAGCAGCGTGGTCTTCCAGCGGCCGCTGGTGACGGGCAGGCCGCCGGGGCCGGCCCCGAGGAGCACGGCGGCGTCCATCAGAAGCCGGTCCTCGCGGTCCTCGTAGAGCCGCACCGTCGTCCGGTAGGTGCGCCGGCCGTGCTTCAGCTCCAGCTCGGCGGATTCGCCGAGCGGGGCCGAGTCGGGCAGCTCGGCGTGCAGGTTCATGGTGTGCCCGTCGAGGACCTGCGCGTACTGCAGCACGGCGGCCCGGCCGATGCGCCGGGGCAGGAACACGTGCACCATCAGCCAGGAGCGGATGACGACGAGGCGCGGGGCCAGGGCGGCCACGAACGTCTCGCGCGAACGCAGTAGCCTCTTGAGGAAATTCTTCATCGGTAGTGCGTGCTTCCCAGCTCGGCGGTGCGCCGGGTGGGGGTCCCCACGGCGTCCGGCAGCTCGTAGGGGCTCGGTACGGGGAAATACGAGTCGAGGAACCGCTCGACCATGCGCGCCTGGGCGTCCTTGTCCTTGGGCGCAACGGTGTCGTTGATGCAGAAGGTGTCGAAGTCCCGGCGGGCCACGAGCCGGTCGAGGCGCTGCTGCGCCCCGTTGTGGCCGATGTCGATGTACACGTACCGCAGGTCGCCGATCGTGGCGCGGGCCGAGTGGTACGAGTAGTAGTGGTGCAGCGAGGAGGCGATCGGCACGTCGTGCGGGGAGCGGAAGCGCGAGTGCTGGGTGACCCAGTGGGAGCGCGCGTAGACGTGCTCGATCTCGGAGAGGACGCTGCGCCGCAGCGAGTGCGGGGTGTGCTTCATCTTCTGGGAGATGAAGGTGCCGAACTGCTTGGCGATCAGGCCGCGGCTGTTCTTGCCGGCCGCGTTGACGGGCAGGTCCTCGGGGCTGACTCCGCCCGGCGGGATCAGGGCCTTGGACATGAAGAACTTCGACAGCCCGTTGGAGTGGAAGAAGTGCCCCGGGCGCACCGGGCGGCCGAAGAACACGTCGTCGTTCAGGTAGAGGAAGTGCTCCGAAAGGTCCGGTATGTGATGCAGCTGGCTCTCGATGGCGTGCGAGTTGAACGTCGGCAGCGCGGCCGGGTCGGAGAAGATCTCGCGGTGGTCGACGACCCGCAGACCGGGGTACTCGGTGTTGAGCCAGCCCGGCGCCTGGCCGGCGGTGACGAGGAAGATCTGGCGGATCCACGGCGCGTACTGGTGGATGGAGCGCAGCGAGTAGCGGAGCTCGTCGCGGCTGGTGAAGCGCGCATCGTTGGCCGCCTGCTCGTGCAGCGGGGCGGTCGTCCGTCCGGAGGTGATGCCGCGGCGGGCGGCGTCCTTGCCTGCGCGCCACACCGGGTCGGAGTCGTCCACCCAGGTGTAGACGACGTCGATCGGGAAGAGGTGGTCGGAGGGCAGCGGGGCGGTGAACTCGGCAAGGGTGCGTGCCTCGCCGCTCCAGTAGGGGGCGGGCACCGGGCTGAAGAGCTGCTGCGGCGCCCAGGTGCGGGGGCCGTCCGCCGGGACCTCGGTGACCACGCTGTTGGGCCGGGGCGCGACGAGACGGCCGTCGGACTCGTCCCAGAATTCCAGGTCGACGCCGGAGTCCTGGCCGAAGACCAGGTTCCCCGTCGGGTCGCAGACGATCCAGAACAGCCGCAGGACGTCGCGCGAGCGGTTGCGGCGCCAGGTCTTGGCGGCGGAGCCCGGGCGGTGGTGACCGCCGGAGGCGTCGGCGACGTAGCCGGGGTTGATCCCGAAGGAGTACTCGAGGACGTCCTCGACCTCGTCGCGCTGGCTCGCGGGCACGGCGACGCAGGGATTGGGCTTGCCGGTGCCGCGGACGCAGAAGTGGTCGATGCCGGCTTCTTCGAGCACGCCGACGAGCAGGTGGAGGTTGCGGGCCTGCGCGGCCCATTCGGTGGCGCCGGCGACGACCATCGCGTGTACGTGCTTGCCCTGGACGCGGACGACGCGCAGGGAGGCGTCGTCGGCCTTGCCGGCACGGTCCGCACTGCCCCCCATGGCGCGCACGACGACGGCCGAGCGGGCCGAGTCGACGAGGGTCATGCTCTTCATCACGCCGGTGCGCATGGGCTTGGGTACCGAGCGCACGATGCGCCTGCGGGCCTGAACAGGAACCAGCGAGCGGTAGCCCGCCACGAGATTACTGGCCTCTGGGTTGCTCACCACGTATCCGCATCCGTCCACATCGCAAGTGGCCATATCCGACCGGTCGCTCCGGACTCGGTATGCCGCGCCGCGAACCTCCCCCGTTCCACGCCCCCCCCGGACGCCTATCGGATCTTCACACTTGAGGCCACGCGTTGTCCATCTGCCGTCCGTCGCCCGGACACGTCAACAGGCCCACATTCGGGACATGTTCAAGCTTTCGCAAACACCTTGTGAACAAGCTCACAAGATCCTTTCGATGAGTTTCGGCCACCCGAAGCCCGATAGGTGGAGATTTTGCGGATTTACAACTGAATCGCAGGATTCATCACGAGGCCCGGCTCGTCGCTCTGCCGCACGATCCGCAGCCGGCCGGCCTGGTCCACCGTGCCGATCACGACGCGGCCGTAGCCGTCGAGCGCCAGTGCGGGCGGGCAGACCGTGGTCTCGCCGGTGGCAGACCACCACACGCCCGCGCCCTCGTTCTCCGAGCCGCAGGCGGCCAGCATGACCTGGCCGTCGTACCCCCAGTGGGCGAGCACCGTGCAGTCGTACCCGTCGAGGACGGCGCGTACGGCCGCGAGCCGCCCCTCCGCGGGGGCCCCGCCGAGGGGGATGATCCAGTCGCCGATGCGGTGGGCGAGGATGCCGCCGGTCTCGGCGTCGGTCCAGTAGTAGGTGACCCGGCCCGGCGAGGTCTCCAGCGCCACGGGGCTGCCCGCGGCGGGGGCGACGCGGATGTTCGGGCGGCGCTCGACGTCACCGTCCGGCACGGACTGCGTCCAGTGCATGGTGCGGCCGTTGTCCGCCGGGGCCAGCAGCTCGATGAGGCCCGTGGACGCGGTCACCGCGGCCAGGCCGTCGAGGCCCCGCTGGCCCTGGAGGTTCTTCCACGACTCCCAGGCCCCGCGACGGCCCTCCCGGCGCATCGACACTCCGCCGCCGGCGTGCCGGACGAACAGGTACACCGCCCCGGACGCCGAGACCGTGCCGGCCGGCGGGCCCGCCATCGCGGCGCGCGCCGGGTCCTTGGACGGGCTGCCGAGCGCACGCCAGTCGGTGAGCGGGCGGCCCGTCTGGAACTGGGTCGCCTGGACGAAGTCGACCACCGGCGTCCCGTCGGCGCCGTGCGCGGTACGGCGGCCCAGCAGGTGCAGGTAGCGGTCGGCGCCCTGGACCACCGTCACGTGGCTGAGCTCGGGAGTCTCCACGAAGTCGGGGCCGGTCCACTTCGGTCCGCCCGGAGCCTCTTCCGTCCACCGCAGCAGACCGCCGCGGGTACGGACGAAGGCCGTGAGCCGCCCGTCCTTGCCCAGGGCGAGCCAGCGCCCGTCGACGACGAATTCGCTCACCGTGCCGCGACCCTTCCCTAGACCTGCTTGACCGGCCCGGGGGGCCACCATCGAGGCGAATGATAGTGCGACAGGTGGACGTACGATTCAGGACATCAAGTCGCACACTCATCTCATTAACTGTCTATAATGCACGGCCAGCGCGGGCATCCCGGAGCGGCCTCTCCCGCGCCCGGACGTCGCGCCCGCCAACGCCCGTGCCGACCACCACCATTGAGGACTCAGAGGATGAGCCAGGACGTCATGACACCGGGCCGCGAGACTCCCCGCGGCCCCTCCGAGGGGCGCGGGCGCAAGCGTGCCCGGACCCGCGGACAGCGCGTCAGGCGGGTCCTCCTGCTGACCCTCGCCGTCCTCGTCCTCGCGGTCGGCGGCACCGGCTGGTGGCTGTACAGCAGCCTCGACGGCAACATCTCCAGCGTCGACCTGGACAAGGCGATCGGTGACGACCGCCCGCAGAAGGTCGTCGCGAACGCCCAGAACATCCTGGTGCTCGGGTCCGACTCCCGGGCCGGGGCCAACGGCGACCTCGACCACGGCAACGTCAGCGGCGCCCGCTCGGACACCGCGATGCTGGTGCACATACCCGAGGGCCGGGCCAAGGCCACCGCGGTGAGCATCCCGCGCGACACCCTGATCACCCGGCCCGAGTGCAAGGACGGCGACGGCAAGACCGTGAAGTCCGCGAACCGGGTCATGTTCAACTCCGTCTACTCGCTCGCGGGCCCGGCCTGCGTGGTCAAGACCGTGGAGACGATGTCCGGGGTCCGCATCGACCACTTCGTTGAGGTGGACTTCGCCGGCTTCAAGGGTCTGGTCGACGCACTGGGCGGGGTCACCGTCACCCTCGACAAGCCGATGAGCGGCGCCAAGGGCGGCCTCAAGCTCGACGCCGGCGAGCACAAGCTCAACGGCACCGACTCCCTCAAGTTCGTCCGTACCCGCTACGGCTACGGCGACGGCAGCGACCTCGGGCGCATAGGCCTCCAGCAGCAGTTCATGATGGCGATGCTGTCCGAGATCAAGAAGCAGGACGCCTTCGGCAACCCGGCGCGGCTGTACAAGCTCGCCGACGCCGGGACCAAGTCGCTGACCACCGACTCCGAGCTCGCCTCGCTCACCGCGCTGTCCGACTTCGCGCGGAGCATGAAGGGCGTGGACCCGGAGACCATGGAGACGATCATGCTGCCGGTCGCCTACGACAAGGTGGACCCGAACCGCGTGATCACGGCGGAGCCGCAGGCGACCCAGCTGTGGGAAGCCCTCCGCAACGACCAGAAGATCCCGGCCTCGGCGAAGAAGTCCCCCGCCACGGGCTGACGGGCCACGCACACACGGAGCCGGCCGTACGGATGACCCGTACGGCCGGCTTCCGGCTTTCACGCCCTGGTACTTCGCGTCCTGGTGCTTCGCGTCCTAGAACTCCGCGTCCTGGCCGACCTTGTGCAGGCGGCTGTTGCGGTAGCCGTAGGCGAAGTAGACGATGACGCCGACGACCATCCAGATGCCGAAGCGGAGCCAGGTCTCGGCCGGCAGGTTGAGCATCAGCCAGAACGAGGCCGCGATCGACACGATCGGAATGAAGGGCACCCACGGGGTGCGGAAGGACCGGTGCAGGTCGGGGCGGGTCTTGCGCAGGACGATCACACCCAGCGCGACCACCACGAAGGCGAACAGGGTGCCGATGTTCACCAGTTCCGCGAGGGTCTCCAGGCTGGTGAAACCGGCGACGACCGCGATGATCCCACCGAGCAGCAGGGTCGCCCGGTAGGGGGTGCGGTACGTCGGGTGCGTCACGGAGAAGACGCGCGGCAGCAGTCCGTCACGGCTCATCGCGAAGAACACGCGGGTCTGACCGAGCAGCAGGATCATGCACACGGTGATCAGACCGACGGCCGCACCGAGGCTGATGGCGCCCGAGAAGAACGGCTGGTTCACCGATTTGAAGGCTTCGGCGAGCGGCGCGGTCGGGGACATCTCCGAGTACTTCTGCATGCCCGTGACCACCAGGGTCACGGCGACGTAGAGCACGGTGCAGATCAGCAGCGAACCGAGGATGCCGCGCGGCATGTCGCGCTGGGGGTTCTTGGTCTCCTCGGCCGCCGTCGCCACCACGTCGAAGCCGATGAAGGCGAAGAAGATGAGCGAGGCCGCCGTGAAGATGCCCATGACGCCGAAGTTCGTGGGCTCGTAGCCGAAGAGCAACTGGACCAGGGGCGAGTGCCAGCCGCTGACGCCCTCGGCCTGCGGCTGGGCCGGCGGGATGAACGGCGAGTAGTTGTCGGCCTTGATGAAGAACAGGCCCGCGACGATGACCAGCAGGACGACCGTCACCTTGATGGCGACGACGACCGCGGTGATGCGGGCCGAGAGCTTCGTCCCGACGACCAGGATCCACGTCAGCACGAGGACCAGCAGGAACGCCAGCAGGTCGAAGTGGCCGCCGGCATCGGGGCCGGACAGGGAGGTCGGCAGGGTCCAGCCGAGGTTGGTGTCCATGAGGTGGCGCACGTACCCGGACCAGCCGACCGCGACCACCGCCGTGCCGAGCGCGAACTCCAGCACCAGGTCCCAGCCGATGATCCAGGCGGGCAACTCACCGATCGAGGCGTACGAGAACGTGTACGCCGACCCGGCCACCGGGACGGTGGACGCGAACTCGGCGTAGCAGAGCGCCGCCAGGGCGCAGACGATGCCCGCGGCCACGAAGGCCAGGGCGGTGGCGGGACCGGCGTTGTTCCGGGCGGCGATGCCCGTGAGGACGAAGATGCCGGTGCCGATGATGACGCCCACACCGAAGACCGTGAGGTCCCAGGCGGAGAGCGACTTGCGGAGCGCGTGTTCCGGCTCCTCCGTGTCGCGGATGGACTGCTCCACCGTCTTGGTACGGAATGGGCTGTTCAGATCCTTGCTCACCGACGCCTCCGAGAGGTGACGACGCACGAACGGGCCGGGAGGCCCACTCTTCAAGAGTGATCTCCCGGCCCGTGACGTGCAACCGCGCGTCGATCTACGAACGGCGCGCGTGGCGAGATCCGGACTAGTCGACGGCGGCGGCCGGCTCGCTCTCGTAGCGGCCGTCCAGCTTCGCGACGAGGCCGGTGACCTGCCGGGCGATGTCCGGCGCGGTCAGGCCGATCTCGGCCATGATCTCCTTGCGCTGGGCGTGGTCGAGAAAGCGCTGCGGGATGCCGAAGTCGCGCAGCGGTACGTCGACGCCCGCGTCCCGCAGGGCCTGCGAGACGGCGGCGCCCACACCACCGGTACGGCCGTTGTCCTCGACGGTGACGACCACGCGGTGCCGGTCAGCGAGCGGGGCCAGGGCCTCGTCCACGGGCTTGACCCAGCGGGGGTCGACCACGGTCGTGGAGATGCCCTGCTTGTCCAGCAGATCGGCGATCTCCAGGCACATCGGGGCGAGCGCACCGACCGAGACGAGCAGTACGTCCGGCCGGGTGACCTCGGCGCCCGGGGCGCGCAGCACGTCCATGCCACCGATCTTGCCGACGGCCGGGACGGCCGGGCCGACGACGCCCTTGGAGAAGCGCACGACGGTCGGTGCGTCCTTGACCTCGACGGCCTCGCGGAGCTGCGCGCGCAGCTGCTCGGCGTCGCGCGGAGCGGCGAGCCGCAGGCCCGGGACGACCTGGAGGATGGACATGTCCCACATGCCGTTGTGGGAGGCGCCGTCGGTGCCGGTGATGCCGGCACGGTCCAGGACGAAGGTGACCCCGCACTTGTGCAGCGCGACGTCCATCAGGACCTGGTCGAAGGCGCGGTTGAGGAAGGTCGCGTACACCGCGAAGACCGGGTGGGCGCCGCCGGTGGCGAGGCCCGCCGCCGAGGTGGCGCCGTGCTGCTCGGCGATGCCGACGTCGTAGATACGGTCCGGGAAGGCGTCCGCGAACTTCTTCAGGCCGACCGGCTGGAGCATGGCGGCGGTGATGCCGACGATGTCCTTGCGCTCCTGGCCGAGCTTGACCATCTCGTCGGCGAAGACGGAGGTCCAGCTGGCGGCGTCGGTGCTGACCGGCAGGCCGGTGTCCGGGTGGATCACGCCGACCGCGTGGAAGCGGTCCGCCTCGTGCTCCAGGGCCGGGGTGTAGCCGCGGCCCTTCTGGGTGAGGCAGTGCACGATGACCGGGCCGCTGAAGCGCTTGGCGCGCTGCAGGGCGGACTCCAGGGCCTCGATGTCGTGGCCGTCGATGGGCCCGATGTACTTGAGCCCGAGGTCCTCGAACATGCCCTGCGGGGCGATGAAGTCCTTGAGGCCCTTCTTGGCGCCGTGCAGGGTCTCGAAGAGCGGCTTCCCGACGACCGGGGTGCGCTCCAGGATCTCCTTGCCGCGGGCCAGGAAGCGCTCGTAGCCGTCCGTGGTGCGCAGGGTCGCCAGGTGGTTCGCGAGGCCGCCGATGGTGGGGCCGTACGAGCGCTCGTTGTCGTTGACGACGATGACCAGCGGGCGGTCCTTGGCGGCGGCGATGTTGTTCAGCGCCTCCCAGGCCATGCCGCCGGTCAGCGCGCCGTCGCCGATGACGGCGGCGACGTGGTGGTCCTCGCGGCCCAGCACCTCGTTGGCCTTGGCGAGGCCGTCGGCCCAGCCGAGCACGGTGGAGGCGTGCGAGTTCTCGATCACGTCGTGCTCGGACTCGGCGCGCGAGGGGTAGCCGGACAGGCCTCCCTTGGAGCGCAGGTTGCCGAAGTCCTGGCGGCCCGTGAGCAGCTTGTGGACGTAGGCCTGGTGGCCGGTGTCGAAGAGGACCTTGTCCTTGGGCGATTCGAAGACCCGGTGCAGGGCGATCGTCAGTTCGACCACGCCGAGGTTGGGGCCGAGGTGCCCGCCGGTCTTGGAGACGGCGTCGACGAGGAAGGACCTGATCTCTGCCGCGAGCTGGTCGAGCTCCTCCTGGCTGAGCCGGTCCAGATCGCGCGGTCCCTTGATGCGGGTCAGCAGCACCCGTGCCTCCTTGCAGTTGCTTGCTGGTCTGTCGAGTCTAATGTTCCGTCCCCGGCCGCGGTCATCGGGCCGTCCCGGGGGCGTCACACCTTTGTCATACATGTACGCACGGCCTGACGGCCACACATCACATACGGGCGTATACCCGTACATGAGTACCCCGTACATGCACGCACGGATGCCCGGCGCCACGAGAAGTGGCGCCGGGCACTGTGACCGGTCTTACCGCCGGACGTCACTCCGGCGCGAGGTCGGGCGCGCGATCAGGCGCGTCCGGCCGTCTTCTGGGTCTTGCGCGTCACCGAGTCGATCACCACGGTAGCCAGCAGCACCGCGCCGGTGATCATGTACTGGATCGGCGTCGCGATGCCTTCCAGAGCCAGACCGTACTGGATCGAGACGATGACCATGACGCCGAGGAGGGCGTTCCAGGTCCGGCCCCGGCCACCGAAGAGGCTGGTGCCGCCGATGACGGCCGCCGCGATCACGTTCATCAGCAGGTCGCCGGCGCCGGCGCTCTGGTTGGCCGCCGCGATCTTGGAGGCCCAGAACAGGCCGCCGATCGCCGCGAAGGTGCTGGAGATCGCGAAGACCGTGATCCGGATCCGGGTCACGTTGATGCCCGCGCGGCGGGAGGCCTCGACGCTGCCACCCAGTGCGAAGACGTTGCGCCCGAAGGTCGTGCGGCGCAGCAGGAAGTCCGTGACGACCAGGGCCAGCAGGAAGAGCACCACCGCGAGCGGCAGGCCCTTGTACTGGTTGAACAGCACGGCGGGGCCGAAGGTGCACAGCGCGAGCAGGCCGGTGCGCAGCAGGATCTCGGCGAGCGGCCGGGAGGGCATCCCGGCGGCCTCGCGACGCCTCGCGTCGAGGAAGGCCGCGAGGAAGTAGCCGGCCACCGCGAGCGCGGCCAGCCCGTAGGCGACGGCCACGTCCGAGAAGAAGTACGTGGTCAGCTGGCCGACCACGCCGTCGGAGTCGATGTTGATCGTGCCGTTGCTGCCGAGGATCTGCAGCATCGCACCGAGCCAGAAGAGCAGGCCCGACAGGGTGACGGCGAAGGCCGGGGCGCCGACCTTGGCGAAGAAGAAGCCGTGGATGGAGCCGATCAGGGCGCCTCCGACGATGGCCGCGAGGATGGCCAGCCATTCGTTCACGCCGTGGGTGACGGCGAGGACGGCGACGATCGCACCCGAGACACCGCTGACCGAGCCGACCGAGAGGTCGATCTCGCCGAGCAGCAGCACGAAGATGATGCCGATGGCGATCATGCCGGTGCCGGTCATCGTGATCGCGATGTTGGTGAGGTTCTCCGGGGAGAGGAAGTTCGAGTTCAGCCCCTGGAAAATCGACCAGATCACGATCAGGCCGATGACGACCGGGAGGGAACCCAGGTCGCCGGCCTTCATCTTGCGCTTGAACTCGCCCCAGTAGCCGGCGAGCCCCTCCTCCCGCACGAGCAGGCGGGGGTCCACGGCCGGGATCGCGTCGTGCGCGGCCGCCGGGTTGACCGGGTCGATGTGCTCCTGCTGGTCGACGGAGCCCTTGTCCAGGGGGTTCTGGGTGCTCACTTGCCGGCCTCCGAGGTGCGGGCCGCCCGGCGGGTCACGGCGTTGTCCGTGGCACCGGTGATGGCGGAGATGATCTCTTCCTGCGAGGTGTCGGCGACGTTGAAGACACCGTTGTTGCGGCCCAGCCGCAGGACCGCCACCTTGTCGGCGACGGCCTTCACATCGGCCATGTTGTGGCTGATGAGGATGACGGCGTGGCCGCGCTCGCGCAGCCGCTCCACCAGGTCGAGGACCTGTGCGGTCTGCTCGACGCCGAGGGCGGCGGTGGGCTCGTCGAGGATGACGAGCTGGGGCTCGCCCAGCATGGAACGGGCGATGGCCACGGTCTGGCGCTGACCGCCGGAGAGTGACGCGATGGGGATCCGGACACTGGGGATCCGGATGGACAGGGTGGTCAGGAGCTCGCGGGCGCGCCGCTCCATCTCCACCTCGTCGAGGATGCCGAAGCTCTTGAGCTCTCGGCCGAGGAAGAGGTTGCCGACGACATCGATGTTGTCGCACAGCGCGAGGTCCTGGTAGACCGTCGCGATGCCCAGGTTCTGGGCGTCGTGGGGCTTGCCGATGGAGACCGGACGCCCTTCCCACTCGATGACACCTTCATCGATGGGGTGCACGCCGGCGATCGTCTTGACCAGCGTGGACTTTCCGGCGCCGTTGTCGCCGACGAGGGCGACCACTTCACCGGAGTGGATCTCGAGTTCTACGTCGGTCAGGGCCTGAACGGCGCCGAACCGCTTCGAGACCCCTCGCAACGCCAGCACGGGCGCAGCGGACACATGAACCATCTCCTTCGCCGCCTGACCGGCGGGGATGTCGTGCAGAAGAGCAGGAGCGGGATGAATGGGGGAACGTTTCTGCCCGGCGCCCCGCCGGGTGGCGGGGAGTAAGTGGCGGGGCGCCGGTCAGGCACGGGGGCCGCCTCGGGGAGGCGGCGGGGGCCGCTACTTCAGGCCGGCGGCGGCGCAGGCCGCCGCGTACTTGTCGGTGCAGATCTCGTCCACCGAATAGACGCCGTCCTTGACGACGGTGTCCTTGATGTTGGCCTTGGTGAGCGAGACGACCGGGATCAGGACGGCTGCGACGCCCTTGGTGGTCGGGCTGTCGACCGTGGACGTGGAGCCTTCGGCCTTCCCGCCCTTGGCGAGGGCGACGGCCATCTTCGCGGCGGCCTCGGCCTCGGGGGCGTACGGCTTGTAGACGCTCATGAACTGCTCGCCCGCGACGATCCGCTGCACACCGGCGAGTTCGGCGTCCTGACCGGTGACCGGCGGCAGGGGGGAGACGCCGGCGGCCTTGAGGGCGGTGATGATGCCGCCGGCCATGCCGTCGTTGGCGGAGTAGACGCCGATGACCTTGTCCTTGCCGAGCGCGGAGAGCGCGGCCGCCATGTTGGTGTTGGCGTTCTCCGGCTTCCACTCGACGGTGTCGTACTCCTTGCCGACGTTCACCTTGCCGTCGAGCACGGAGTGGGCACCGGACTTGAAGAGCTTGGCGTTCGGGTCGGTGACCGAGCCGTTCATCATGACGACCTGGCCGTCCTTGGCCTTGTCGCCCAGCGCCTCCAGCAGGGCCTTGCCCTGGACCTTGCCGACCTCTTCGTTGTCGAAGGAGGTGTACGCGTCGATCGGGCCCTCGGCCAGGCGGTCGTAAGCGACGACCGGGATGCCGGCGTCCTTGGCCTTCTTGACCGAGCCGGCGATGGCCTTGGAGTCCACCGCGTCGATGATCAGGACGTCCACCTTGTTGGTGATCATCGTGTCGACCTGGGAGTTCTGCGTGGTCGCGTCCTGCTTGGCGTTGGCGTAGACGACCTCGCCCTTGCCACCGGTGAGTTCGGCGATCTTCTTCTCGATCAGCGGCTTGTCGAACTTCTCGTAACGCGCGGTCTGGTTCTCCGGAAGGAGCAGACCGACCTTGATCGCATCGCCCTTGGCAGCGCCGGAAGACGCCTTCGTCGTGTCGCCGGCCTCCTTCGCACTGCCACAAGCGGCGAGCGAAACGGCCATGGCACCAGCGGCGACAGCTACGGCGGCTCTGCGCATACGCGTGTTCATTACTTGAACCTCCCTGACGAGGCCGCAGCGGCGCGGCCGAGGTGGATGTGAGTCAACCCCGGCCGCGTTTTGCCGTCAAGGAGTGAATTCTTAACGAGATGACAACGGTGCCATTCGTTATCTACCTGAAGGCAAGACGGCTGGAGCTCGCACTCCACTTCCATGGTCTGACAAAAGTGTCGAATCGCCCATCTCGCTGAGGACGAGCGCCAGCGCGCCGAGCACTTCGGCCCTCTCGCCGAGGTTCCCCGTCAGCACCGACAATTGCCGGGCCGCACTGGGGATCGCGTACCTTCCCACCGATTCGCGGATGGGGGCGAGGACGAGTTCGCCGGCTTCCGCCAGCGAGCCACCCAGCACCACCCGACTGGGGTTCAGCAGGTTGCACAGACTGGCCACCCCGCTGCCGACGTGCCGACCCACATCCGTGATCACCCGGCGACAGCCCGGGTCCCCCTCACGGGCCAGTTCGACCACCCTCTCCATCGTCAACTCGGGGCCGTGCGTGCCCTGGAGCAGCGGCAGTACGTACCGGGCGGCCGCGAAGGTCTCCAGGCAGCCGCGGTTGCCGCAGCGGCAGACCGGGCCCGATTCATCCAGGGTGATGTGCCCGATCTCGCCCGCCGTGCCGCCGGGTCCGCGGTAGATCTGGCCGTTGATCACGAGGCCCGCACCCACGCCGCTGGCCACCTTGATGTAGGCCAGGTCCTTCACTCCCCGGCCGCTCCCCCAAACGAGTTCGCCGAGGGCGCCGAGGTTCGCGTCGTTGTCCACGTACACGGGCACCCCGAGGCGCTGCGAGAGTTCCTGGCGGGGGTTGATGCCCGCCCAGCCCGGCAGGATCGCGGTCGAGCCCAGGGTCCCGGACTCCACGTCGATCGGGCCGGGCACGCCGAGTCCGACGCCGATGACCTTCTCCAGCCCCACGCCGATGTCCGCGATCAGCCGTCCGACCAGGGCCTCCGCCCGGTCGAAGCCGTCCGCCCAGGACGCATCGACGTCCAGCGGCTCGGCCTCCTCGGCCAGTACCTGGTGGGCCAGGTTCCCCACCGCCACCCGCAGGTGTGTGTGGCCGAAGTCGACACCGATGACGATGCCCGCGTCGCCGCTGAGCGAGACGCTGCGCGCCCGGCGACCGCCGGCCGAGGTGTCGGTGACCTCGACGGTCCCGCCGTCCTTCAGCTCCCGGACGATGTTGGAGACCGTGGCCGCCGACAGTCCGGTGGCGCGGGCGATCTCCGCCTGGGTCAGCGATCCCGCGAGCCGCACCGCCCGCACGACCCGTTCGAGATTCGCGCGGTGCAGCGACGACTGCGATCCGGGAGTCTGCACGACTCATCCACTCCTGCCCATTAGCGACGGCCAGCCGTCGCCCCCCGGCCGGGGCACGTCACGGCTTCACGCTCCGAGACCCGGCATCTCTCCAACTTGTGAACCTTAAGTCGAGCCTTTGCACATCCAGACGTCAAGAGGCTGACGCGGCATGAAACGGCCACTACTGACCTAAAAGGGGAGAGAAGCGGCCCCCTGGATCGTGTTACGGTCACTGGGACGCCGATCTTCTGTGGCCTTTCCGGCCGGATCGGGCGTTTCGTAATGACCGCGCTACACAAGGAGGTGTTCGGGATGAGTCCCGATCGAAGTCCTTGCAGCGCTCTCGTCGGTTGACCTTGTGACCGGCTGACCTTTCCCTGCGTACGCACGGCAGCGGTGGACCGCTGTCCCCGTGCGCGCTCGCGTTGCTGCGCGTTCCTTTCTTCCACACTCCCTTCCTTCCGCATGCCCTGCCAACTCCGCCGGGCGTGCGTCATCCGTGCTCGTCGGCGTGGACGCGGCCCCTCGGGGTCCCCGTGCGCCGACCCCTGATCACTCCACGTGACCGATCGGCTCCGCGCTGCCCGGACACCGTGGAGGGAGGTATTCGCCATGACCATGCTCACCCCCCGTACCCCGACCACGCTCGCACCGCCGGGCCCCACCCGTCGCGAGCGCAAGGCCGCCGAGCTCCAGGCCCGCACCCGGCTCGTCGGCGAGCGGCTGGCCGCGATCAGCGCCCGCTCGGGCGTCCAGGTCCTCCAGGAGGTGGACACCTCCCCGGCCGGCCTCACCCACGATGAGGCCGCGCTGCGCCTGGAGCGGCACGGCCCCAACACCGTCGCGCACGAGCGTGCCCCCCGCTGGCACCTCCAGCTGGCACGGGCCTACTGCAACCCCTTCATCGCCGTCCTGGTCTTCCTGGTGGCGGTCATGTACTGGCAGGACCCCGCGGACCCGGGCGTCGTCATCCTCTCCGTGATGGTGGGGATCAGCGGTCTGCTGCGGTTCTGGCAGGAGTTCCGCTCGGGCCGCGCCGCCGACGCGCTGAAGGAGCTCGTCACCACCACGTGCGCGGTGCAGCGCCGGGCCGGCAGCGGCTCCGCTCCCGCCACGTTCGAGGTGCCCATGGACCAGGTGGTCCCGGGCGACGTGGTCAAGCTGGCGGCCGGCGACCTGATCCCGGCCGACCTGCGCATAGTCACGGCCAAGGACCTCAATGTCAGCCAGGCCGCGCTGTCCGGCGAGTCCCTGCCGGTGGCCAAGGCCGACACCCGTGCACAGGACCTCGGCCAGCAGGAGACCACCGACCCCGTGGAGGCCGACAACCTGGCCCTGATGGGCACCTCGGTCACCTCCGGCACCGCCGTCGGGGTCGTGGTCGCCACCGGCGCCGACACCTACTTCGGTTCGATGGCCGGCTCGCTCGTCGGCGAGCGCCCGCAGACCAACTTCAACACCGGCGTGCGCCGGGTGAGCTTCCTGCTGATCCGCTTCATGCTGGTGATGGTCCCCGTCGTCTTCATGATCAACGGTTTCACCAAGGGCGACTGGGACGAGGCCTTCCTCTTCGGCATCGCCGTCGCCGTCGGGCTGACCCCCGAAATGCTGCCGATGGTCGTCTCCGCCAACCTGGCGCGCGGCGCGGTCGCCATGTCCCGGCGGAAGGTGGTCGTCAAGCGGCTGGGCGCGATCCAGAACCTGGGCGCGATGGACGTGCTCTGCACGGACAAGACCGGCACCCTCACCGAGGACCGGATCGTCCTGGACCGCTACCTGGACGTGCACGGAAACGAGGACGGCGAGGTCCTGGAGTACGGCTACCTCAACTCGCGCTTCCAGACCGGCCTGAAGAACCTGATGGACCAGGCGGTCATCGACCGCGTGGACGAGGCCGAGGAGGTTGTCGTCGACGCACGGTTCTCGATGGTCGACGAGATCCCCTTCGACTTCGCCCGGCGCCGGATGTCCGTGGTCCTGGACCGCAATTCCGTGGTCGGCGACTTCGGCCGCCACGAGCACATCATGATCACCAAGGGTGCCGTGGAGGAGGTCCTGGACCTCTGCACCCACATGAGGGACCGCGGTGCGGAGGTCGAGCTGACCGAACAGCTGCGGTGGCACGTCACCCGGATCGCCGAGGACAACAACCGGCGGGGCCTGCGGGTCCTCGCCGTCGCCACCCGCACGATGGACACCCCGCGCGAGACCTACTCGGTCGCGGACGAGGACGGGCTGACGCTGGTCGGCTTCCTCGCCTTCCTCGACCCGCCGAAGGCCGACGCCGCCCGGGCCCTGACGGGCCTGGCCGACAAGGGCATCGCGGTCAAGGTCGTCACCGGCGACAACGACCTCGTCGCCGCCCGGGTCTGCGCCGACGTCGGCATCGACGTCGGGCAGGTGGTGCTCGGCCCCGCGACCGACGCCCTCGACGACGCGGAACTGCGCCGGCTGGCCGCCCGTACGACGGTCTTCGCCAAGGTCAACCCGGTCCAGAAGGCCCGGATCGTCCGGGCCCTGCAGGCCGAGGGACACACCGTGGGGTTCCTCGGCGACGGCATCAACGACGCGGCCGCGCTGCGCGACGCCGATGTCGGCATCTCGGTGGACACTGCGGTGGACATCGCCAAGGAGTCGGCCGACATCATCCTGTTGGAGAAGGACCTGACCGTCCTGGAGCAGGGCGTCGTCCAGGGCCGGACCACCTTCGGCAACACGATCAAGTACATCAAGATGACCGCGTCGTCGAACTTCGGCAACGTCTTCTCGGTCCTGGTGGCGAGCGCCTTCATCCCCTTCCAGCCGATGCTCGCGATCATGCTGCTCGTCCAGAACCTGGTCTACGACATCGCGCAGCTGGCGACCCCTTGGGACCGGATGGACGAGGAGTACCTACGCAAGCCCCGCAACTGGGACGCCAAGGGCATCGGCCGCTTCGTGGTCACCATCGGCCCGATCAGCTCGATCTTCGACATCTCGATGTTCCTGATCATGTGGCACGTCTTCGCGGCGAACAGCGAGGCGAGCCAGTCCCTCTTCCAGTCCGGCTGGTTCATCGAGGGCCTGCTCTCGCAGACCCTGGTCGTCCACATGATCCGTACCCGGAAGATCCCCTTCATCCAGTCCCGCGCCTCCTGGCCGGTGATGGTGATGACCGCCCTCGCGGTGCTGACCGGGCTCTGGCTGCCCTTCTCGCCGCTGGCGCCCTCGCTGGGCTTCGTGGCCCTGCCGGCGAGCTACTTCCCGTGGCTGATCGGCGTACTGCTCGCGTACTGCACGCTCACCCAGCTCGTGAAGACCTGGTACGTCCGCCGGTTCGGCACCTGGCTGTAGGAGAGGGCGGAACGCGCAGAATTAATTGAACACGTTCAGCCCGGCTGGCACTATGGATCCAGGACGTCGCCAGCCGGGCGGACCGTGGGTCCGCCGTGCCACGAGGGGGGGTTGATCGTGCATCAGAAACGGTCGTACGCAGTCGTGCTGGTGGTCTCGACGCTGGTGGGACTCCTGGAGGTCGCACTCACCGTCGTGGTGGTCGTGCTGTACGTGCGGACGCAGCCGCCGCCGGACAGGGCCCCGGACTGGGTCGAGATCGGGGCGGACCTGGTCGCCACCGTGCCCCTCATCGGCTTCATCTCGTTCCTGCTGTCGCTGGTCTTCGTCCTGCCGGCGGTCGCGCTGGCCGACCTCCTCGGCCGATGGCTCGGCAGGCACGCGGCCTGGTGGTCGGCGCCGCTGATCGTGGCGGCCCTGCTGGCGCCCCCCGTCTTCGGCTACGCGGCGTACAACGACACGCAGACGCGGGCCACGCTGCTCTTCTGGGTCTCGGCCACGGCCTCGCTCTCGGCGGGCGCACTGATCGCCCTGCCCCGGGGCGACCGGCTGCTGGGGCGGGTGGCGCGGTGGGGCACGGGGGTGGTGGTGGGGACGGGGATGTTCGGCGCGCTCGGGCTGGCCGTCGGCCTGTTGCCCGCGTACGAGCCGCCGGCGATCGGACCGCAGACCATGGTCGGCCTCTGGAACGACCGCATGGGCCACGACCTGGTCTTCACCTCGGACGGCCGGGTCGCCGCCACCGGCGTCGGCAGGCGCTTCGCCTCCGACTACCCCAACGACCCGTCGCCGGGCTGCTGGGGCTCCGGGACCTGGGTCTACGAGGGCGGCCGGGACGTCCGGACGCAGAGGGTCCACATAGACATCCCGGGCTGCAACTGGCCCGCCTGGGAGGTCGGCGGCACCGCCGAGGACCCCCGGATCATCCAGCACATCGGCGGCCCGGGTTCCGGAGATCTCTACAGGCTGGACAAGGCCTCCGACAGCCCCGGGTTCGGGGGCGCTACTTCAGCGTCGCCGAGGTGAGGCCCGCCTGGATCTGACGCTGGAAGGAAAGGTAGACCACCAGCATCGGGACCATCGCGATGGTGGCGCCGGCGAACAGCACCGGCAGGTCCGTCTCGTAGCCCATCTGGTACTGGAGCTGGATGAGCCCCTGGGTGAGCATGTACCGCTCGGGGTCGGCGCTGCTCTGCGGCTGCATCAGCACGGCGGGCAGGATGTACTGGTTCCACTGGCCCAGGACGTTGAAGATCCCGACGCTGATCAGGCCGGGCTTGGCCATCGGCAGCATCACCTGGAAGAAGATCCGGGTGTCGGAGGCCCCGTCGATGACCGCCGCCTCGTGGATCGCGGTGGGCAGCGTCCGGAAGAAGGAGTGCATGAAGAAGACCGTGAAGGGCATCGAGTAGGCGACGTACACCAGGACCAGGCCCTGGTAGGTGTTCAGCATGTCGAAGCGCTTGACCATGAAGAAGAGCGGTACGAGCGCCAGGAACACGGGGAACATCGCCCCGCTGACGAAGAAGTAGTAGATGAGCCGGTTGCCCGTGAAGGGGTAGCGGGCCAGTACGTACGCGGCCATGGAGCCGAAGAGCATGGTCAGCGGGACCGAGAACACCAGCACGATGAGGGTGTTGGCGAAGTAGCCCCCGATGCCCTTCGTCCAGGCCCGCCCGAAGGCGTCGAAGTGCCAGTTGGAGGGCCAGCTCAGGGCCGAGCCGCCGATCTGCGCGTCGGTCTTGAAGGCGCCGAGCGCCAGCCAGAGCAGGGGCAGCACGATCATGATGGCCCAGACGACCAGGAAGCCGTGCGAGAAGACGTTGAGGGTCGTGCCCTCGGAACGGCGCCCCTCCCGCTTCCCCGGCCGTCCGGTGGCGCCGGACCGCTCCGGGGCCTGCTCGCCCGGAGCCTTGATCACTGTGGACGGTGTGGTCATCGTGGAACTCCCCTCAGAACTCGATGCGCTCGCGGCGGGTGGCGCGCAGCGTGATGACGGAGAGGATCATGGTCAGGGCGAGCATGACCACGCCCATGGCGCAGGCGTATCCGCTCTTGCCGAAGTAGAGGAAGTTGCGCATCAGCACGGTCGACATGACCTCGCTGTGGTGGTCGGGGCCGCCGCCGAACTGGCCCGAGGTCATGGTCGACACCAGCACGAACATGTCCATCGCGGCGATGCCCAGGTAGACCGCGGAGGTCTGCACGGAGTCCCACAGCAGGGGCAGGGTGACCTTGAAGAAGGTCTGGGCGCGCCCGGCGCCGTCGAGGAGCGCGGCCTCGTAGACGTCCTTGGGGACCGACTGCATCGCCGCGGAGAAGAGGACGAGGTAGAAGCCGACGCCGTGCCAGACGACGACGAGGAGCAGGCACCACAGGACGAGGTTCGGCTCGTTGAGCCATTCGACCGGGTGGTTCGCGTCGATCAGGCCGAGCCCGGTCAGGAAGCCATTGAGCAGGCCGCCCTCGTCGCTGCGGTAGATCGCGCCGAAGAGCACGGAGAGGATGGCGAGGGAGAGGACCTGCGGGAAGAAGTAGACGACCTTGTAGAAGCGCGAGCCGCCGACCCCCTGCACTCCGCCGGCCCCGCCGCGCCCGCCCGCGTTCACCATGAAAGCGAAGAAGAGGGCGAGGAGGATGGTGACGAGCGGGACGAACACCAGGAGCAGCAGGTTGTGCCAGAGCGCGCCGCGGAAGACCTCGTCCTTGAGCAGGGCCGCGTAGTTGTCCGTGCCGACGAAGTCGAACGTCGGTGACTGCCCGGTCCAGTTGGTGAAGGAGTAGCCGAACGTCTGCACGTACGGCCAGATGACGAAGGTCAGGTACAGTGCGAGGGGCGCGAAGAGGAAGCCGGCGATGAAACCGTACTTCCCTCTCCCCTGGGCTACGTGGCTCATGGTGTCCGTCCCCGCAGTGGTCAGCTGCGCTTGTTGTTCTTGGCGTTCGGGTCCTGCGCCGCCTTGTTCACCGCGGCCTGTGCCCGCTTGATCCACTCCTTGGGCTGGATCCGCTGCGCCATGAGCTCATTGGACGCGTTCTGGATCTCCGTGTCCATCTCGCTGTACCAGTCGGGGTAGCGATAGCTGAAGGTGTTGGTGCCCGCCGCCTTGAGCGCCTCGACCGCCGCCTGGGTGCCGGGCCGCAGCTTGACGCCCGGGTCCACGCCGTCCTTGACCACCGTGAGCGAGTTGGCCTGCTGGGCGAAAATCGTCGACCATTCCCGGGACAGCATCGAACGGAGGAATTCCAGGGCCGCGGCCTTGTTGGCGGCCTTCTCCGGGACGATGAACGGCTCGTCGACGCCGGCCCGGATGGCTGCGAGGGGCATCTTGCTGTCCGCGAGCAGGGGCACCGGCAGGAACTTCATGTCGAAGTCCTCCGGGGTCTGCTTGAGCTGCTCGTTCTCCAGCCAGGACCCGCAGGGGATGAAGGCGGCCTTGTACTGGTTCCAGGCCGTCTGGGACTCCGTGTGGGTGAGGCCGTTGGTGCCCGGCATCAGCAGGCCCTTCTCGACCACCTCGTAGACCGCCTCGACCGCGGCGAGGGCGGCCGCGTTGCCCTCGAAGGCGTTCGGTTCGAGGTTGTCGATCGCCTTCACCGCGTCCGGACCGCCCTTCTTGGCGATCAGGTCCATGATGACGACGTTGATGTAGTACGGGAACTTGCCCTGGTGGGCGAGGCCGCCGATGCCCGCGTCCTTGGCCTTCGTACAGACGTCGAGGAACTCGTCCCAGGTCTTGGGCGGCGCCCAGCCCTTCTCCTTGAAGAGCTTGCCCGAGTACCAGAAGCCGAACACGGCGTACACGTACTTCAGGACGAGGTACTTGCCGCCCAGCATGCCCTGTTCGACGGCCCCGTCCACCAGGGTGTCGCGCACCTTCTTGCTCGGGTCGTCGAGCGAGGGCGCGTCGAGGACGGCGTTGAGCTCGGCCAACTGGCCGCCCTTGCCGAGCACGTCCAGCGGGATCTTCTGGGCGCCGGAGTCGTCGACGACGTCCGGCGGGGTCCCGCCGTTGAAGCGGGGCTGCAGCTTGGCGGTGATCTCCTGGGTGCCCAGGTGGGAGCTGGTGGTGCCCCACTTCTTGTCGAAGGCGGCCTCCCAGGCCTTCGCGTAGTCGTCGCCGAACCCGCCCTTGAAGACGACGACGTCCAGCTTGCCGCCCTTGGCGACGCCGAAGGGGTTCTCCTTGGTCACCGCCGCCTTGTCCGGGCCCTTCGTGGAGTTCTCCGCACCGCCGGAGGCACAGGCGGACAGGAAGCTCATCGTCGGTACCGTGATCAGTCCGAGTGCTGCGGAGCGCTTGATCAGGTCGCGGCGTCCGAGGCCCTCACCAGTGGATCCCATGCTCTTGTCCTCGCCTTCGTCAGAAGTGTGAAGGAGGCCGGAGATTCACGGTGGTGGCCGTGCACGCGGACATCACCACAGGGCCCCGCCCGTCCCCCGGCCCGGAACCACTCGTCTCGCGGTGATCCGGACGGGCACAGGTATAGTCCACTTGCGCTCGTGTGAGCAAGATCATGCACATTTATGGCCACCAGTTTTTCCGAGTTGAGACCTGTCCGTCACATGGACACGCCGCCGGACGAACGGAAGGGCCGTACCCCCTGGACGGGGGTACGGCCCTTCGGCGCCTATGCCGTGGCTCAGCCGCGGATGAGGTTCCGGAGCACGTACTGCATGATGCCGCCGTTGCGGTAGTAGTCCGCCTCACCCGGCGTGTCGATGCGGACGACCGCGTCGAACTCCACACCGGTGTCGGTGGTCACCTTGACGGTGCGCGGGGTGGTGCCGTTGTTCAGCTCCTCCACACCGGTGAAGGCGAAGGTCTCCTCGCCGGTGAGGCCGAGGGAAGCCGCGGTGGCACCCTCCGGGAACTGCAGGGGCAGGACGCCCATGCCGATCAGGTTGGAGCGGTGGATGCGCTCGTAGGACTCGGCGATGACGGCCTTGACGCCGAGCAGCGCGGTGCCCTTGGCCGCCCAGTCACGGGAGGAGCCGGAGCCGTACTCCTTGCCCGCCAGGATGACCAGCGGGATGCCGGCGGCCTGGTAGTTCTGCGAGGCGTCGTAGATGAAGGAGACCGGCGCGCCGTCGACGGTGAAGTCGCGGGTGAAGCCGCCCTCGGTGCCCGGCGCGATCTGGTTGCGCAGGCGGATGTTGGCGAAGGTACCGCGGATCATGACCTCGTGGTTGCCTCGGCGGGAACCGTACGAGTTGAAGTCGCGGCGCTCGACGCCGTGCTCGGTGAGGTACTTGCCGGCCGGGGTGTCGGCCTTGATCGCACCGGCCGGGGAGATGTGGTCGGTGGTGACCGAGTCGCCCAGCTTCGCCAACACGCGCGCGCCGGCGATGTCGGAGACCGGGGTGGTCTCCATCGTCATGCCCTCGAAGTAGGGGGGCTTGCGGACGTAGGTGGACTGCGGGTCCCACTCGAAGGTGTTGCCGGTCGGGATCGACAGCGCCTGCCACTGGGCGTCGCCCGCGAAGACGTCGCTGTAGGACTTGCTGAACATGTCCTCGCCGATGGCGTTCGCCACGACGTCGTTGACCTCGGCCTCGGAGGGCCAGATGTCCGCGAGGAAGACCGGCTTGCCGTCGGTGTCGGTGCCGATGGCGTCCTTGGTGATGTCCACCTTCATGGAGCCCGCGATGGCGTACGCGACGACCAGCGGCGGGGAGGCCAGGTAGTTCATCTTGACGTCGGGGTTGATCCGGCCCTCGAAGTTGCGGTTGCCCGAGAGCACCGAGGTGACCGCGAGGTCGTGCTCGTTGATCGCCTTCGAGATCTCCTCGTCCAGCGGACCGGAGTTGCCGATGCAGGTGGTGCAGCCGTACCCGACGAGGTTGAAGCCCATCTTGTCGAGGTACGGGGTCAGGCCGGCCTTGTCGAAGTAGTCGGTGACGACCTTCGAGCCCGGGGCCAGGGTGGTCTTGACCCACGGCTTGCGGGACAGGCCCTTCTCGACCGCCTTCTTGGCCACGAGCGCCGCGGCGACCATGACGTAGGGGTTCGAGGTGTTGGTGCACGAGGTGATCGCGGCGACGGTGACGGCGCCGTGGTCGATCTCGAAGGAGGAGCCGTCGGCCAGGGTGACCAGGGTCGGGCGGGTCGGCACGCCGTTGGTGGCGGCCGGGGCGTCGGAGGCCGGGAAGGACTCCTTGCCCGCCTCGTCGTCGTCCTCGACGTAGTTGCGCACGTCCACGGCGAACTGCTCGGCGGCGTTGGCGAGGACGATGCGGTCCTGCGGGCGCTTCGGGCCGGCGATGGAGGGGACGACCGTGGAGAGGTCGAGCTCCAGCTTCTCGGAGAAGTCCGGCTCGGCGGCCGGGTCCAGCCACAGGCCCTGCTCCTTGGCGTACGCCTCGACGAGCGCGACCTGCTGCTCGGAGCGGCCGGTCAGGCGCAGGTACTTCAGGGTCTCGCCGTCGATCGGGAAGGTCGCGGCGGTGGAGCCGAACTCCGGCGACATGTTGCCGATGGTGGCGCGGTTCGCGAGGGAGGTGGCGGCGACGCCCTCACCGTAGAACTCGACGAACTTGCCGACGACACCGTGCTTGCGCAGCATCTCGGTGATGGTCAGCACCAGGTCGGTGGCGGTGGTGCCAGTGGGCAGCTCGCCGGTCAGCTTGAAGCCGACGACCCGCGGGATCAGCATGGAGACCGGCTGGCCGAGCATCGCGGCCTCGGCCTCGATGCCGCCGACGCCCCAGCCCAGCACGCCGAGGCCGTTGACCATGGTGGTGTGCGAGTCGGTGCCGACGAGGGTGTCGGGGTAGGCCTGGCCACCCCGGACCATGACCGTGCGGGCCAGGTGCTCGATGTTGACCTGGTGGACGATGCCGGTGCCCGGGGGGACGACCTTGAAGTCGTCGAAGGCGGTCTGGCCCCAGCGCAGGAACTGGTAGCGCTCCTTGTTGCGGCCGTACTCCAGCTCGACGTTCTGCGCGAAGGCGTCCTTCGTGCCGAACTTGTCGGCGATGACCGAGTGGTCGATCACCATCTCGGCGGGCGAGAGCGGGTTGATCTTCGCCGGGTCGCCGCCGAGCGCCTTCACGGCCTCGCGCATCGTGGCGAGGTCCACCACGCAGGGGACGCCGGTGAAGTCCTGCATGATCACGCGGGCCGGCGTGAACTGGATCTCCTGGCTGGGCTGGGCCTGCGAGTCCCAGCCACCGAGCGCCCGGATGTGGTCGGCGGTGATGTTCGCGCCGTCCTCGGTGCGGAGCAGGTTCTCCAGCAGCACCTTCAGGCTGTAGGGCAGGCGGGCGGAGCCCTCGACCTTGTCCAGCCGGAAGATCTCGTACGACTCGTCGCCCACCTGCAGCGTGCTGCGGGCGTCGAAGCTGTTCGCCGACACGACAGTCTCCTTCATGCATGAATTCGCGCGTATTACCGCAATCCTGCCGCCACGCCCCTTGGCCAATCCGCTAAGGTAGGGCTAAGTTAGGTAACCCTTACCAGCGGGGGCGGCTGCGGTACGCCTTCGGCAGATATCTCGATGTCGAGATAACTCTAGTACATGTCCGGGGGGAGGGACGAGGCGCGCACCCGCAGTCCTGCCGGGACCGTCAGCTGACCAGGCGATTCCGCATGCCCGGATTCGATCAGGTTGACCAGGACAGACACCGCCGAAGCGGCGATCCGCTCGGGATCGAGGGTGACGGTGGTCACGGCGGGTTCGGTCTCGGCGTACGCCGGATCCTCGCTGGCGCAGACGAGCAGCAGCCCGTCGTGCCCCGGGTTGCCGGGGAATCCCGGTATGCCGGGATTGCCGGGCGCGCCGGGCGCGCCGGGCGTGCGCAGACCGTGGCGCGCGGCGGCGGCCAGCACCTGCCGGCCCCCCGGGTCGTACACGCAGTAGACGGCGTCGGGGCGGTCCGGCCCGGCGAAGGCGGAGTCGAAGGCGTGCCCCGCGGCGTCGTCCGGGTCGAAGGGGATCAGGAGGGGAGCCAGGCCCCGCTCCGCGCACCATTGTTCGTAGGTCGAGGTGACGGCCCCGGTGTAGAACTCCCGGCCGTAGCCCGAGTGCAGTGCGATCCGCCGGGCCCCGGACCCCGCGAGGTGGTCGAGCACCTCCCGGGTGGTGGCGGTGTGGTCGTTGTCCACCCACACGTCCCCCGGCCAGGGGTCGGGCGGCCGCCCGTCGAAGACCACCGGCAGACCCCGCGCCCGCAGGGCCCGCAGCACCGGGTCGCCGGCCGGGCTGTCGAGCAGCAGCATCCCGTCCACGGCGAGGGTGTGCCACAGCGGCTCGGCCCCCCGGTCGGCGGGCAGGGTGGTCAGGGCGTACCCGTGCGCGTGCGCGGCCGAGGTCGCCGCGGTGAGCCAGCGGGAGAAGTAGGCGATCCGCACGAAGTCCCAGGCGTCCCCCGCGTACGTGGTCACCGCGACCCCGAGGGTGCGGGTGCGCGGACCGCGGCGGGCTCCGTAGCCGAGCGCGCCCGCCACCTCGCGGACCCGTCGCCGGGTGGACTCGCCGAGGCGGCCGGTGCCGTTGAGCGCGTGCGAGACGGTCGCGGTGGAGACCTCTGCGGCGCGCGCGATGTCGGCGAGGGTCGGTCCTGGCGTCGGTCCCGGCGTCGGTCCCGGCGCGGGTGGGTGCTCTGGCACGCGGCCATCGTACGGATTTCGTCGCCGGAGGCGGCTTCTGGTTAAGCGGTTAATCAAACAGTGTCCTGGCCACACCAACGTTTGGAGTGGGCATGACGTCTTCTTCGCACCTTTCCCGCCGGGGACTCCTCGCCGCCGCGGGGATCACCGGGGTCGCCGGGGCCACGGGCCTGCTGGGGGCCGCTCCGGCCGCGGCCTCCCCGGCGCCCTCGGCCGCTCCCTCCCCCGGGCGCGGTTCGGCGGCCCTGGTGGTCCACCACGCCTCGGTGTTCACCGGGACCGGCGGCCGGGCGCCCGTCGAGGCCGTCGCGGTCGGCCGGGACGGCAAGATCTGGGCCACCGGCACGAACGCGGCGCTGCGCCGGTACATGGGCCGGGACACCGAGGTCGTCGACGCCCGGGGCAACACGGTCATGAGCGGCATCCACGACGGCCACGTCCACCCGCTCGGCGCGGGCGAGCGTTCGCTGTCCCCCTCGCTGGAGGGCGCGGAGACCACCTTGGCCGAGCTCCAGGAGATCCTGACCGGCTTCCTGGCCGACACGGGCGGCGCGGGCGCGGAGCCCGACCGCTGGCTGGTGGTCGAGGACTGGAACCCGGTCGGGCTGCTCCCCGTGGGCACCAACCCCCACCACACGATGCTGGACGCGCTCCCGACCCGGCGGCCGATCGCCCTGGTCGGCGGTGACGGGCACAACCTGTGGGCCAACCAGCGGGCCCTGGACATCGCCGGGATCACGGCGGCCACGCCCGACCCGGTCGGCGGCAAGGTGGTCAAGGGCGCGGACGGGCGACCGACGGGCGTCCTGAAGGACGACGCCCAGGGCCTGGTGCGGCGGCACGTCCCCGAGCCCACCCGGGCCGACCTGGTCGCGGCGTGCGCCAAGGTGCTGGAGCTGGCGGCCGCGTCCGGGGTCACGACGATGATGGACGCCCTGGTGGGACGGCACGAACTGGAGCTGTACCAGGCCCTGTCGGCGGCGGGGAAGCTGCCGCAGCGGATCGTCCCGGCGATCCGGCTGGAGGCGGAGCAGACCAAGGACCCGGCGGGATCGCTGGCGTACGCGCAGGGCCTGCGGCGGGAGTTCGCCGGTGTACGGGGGCTGCGGTTCGGGATGGTCAAGGTGTTCCTGGACGGGGTCATCGAGTACCCGGCGCAGACCGCCGCGCTGCTGAAGCCCTATCTCGACGGACAGGGCCGGCCGACCGGCAACCGGGGCGAGCTCTACACCTCGGCGGCGGACTACGGCCGGCTCAGCGCCGCCTTCAACCGGGCGGGCTGGCAGATGCACGCGCACGGCCTCGGCGACCGTGCGGTGCGCACGGCCCTGGACGGGTACGCGTACGCCAAGCGGGTGACGGGCCTGCGGGACGCCCGCAACGCGGTGGCGCACCTGCAGCTCGTGGACCCGGCGGACCTGCGGCGTTTCGCGCAGCTGGGGGTCACGGCGTGCATGCAGCTCCAGTGGGCGGCGAAGGACACCTGGACGATGGAGGCGCTCCTGCCCTACATCGGACCCGAGCGGCACCGGTGGATGTACCCGGCGCGGAGCCTGGAGCAGGCGGGGGCGCGGCTGTCGGGCGGCTCCGACTGGCCGGTGGACGCCCTCCAGGTGTGGAACCAGCTGCGGACGGCGATCGACCGCCAGGGCGCCTTCGGGGCGGGCCCGCTCTACCGCGAACTGGAGGGGCTCGGCCGGGACGCGGTCCTGCGGATGCACACGTCGGGGACGGCGTGGCAGCTGCGCCAGGAGGAGCTGACGGGCACGGTGGAGCCGGGCCGGGCGGCGGACCTGGTGGTGCTGGACCGGGACGTGACGCGCTGCCCGGTGGCCGACATCAGCGGGACGGGGGTACGGATGACCCTGGTCGGCGGCCGCGTGGTGCACGACGCGGATTCGGCGTCGGGCAGGGCGGCCTCGGCGCGGGTTGCGGGCGCCGCCTCGGGCCCGCGCCCGGCCTCGTACGCGACGGTGCACGCCGGGGGGCGCCACCACGCCTGCAAGCACTGAGCGGGGGCCGGCGGGGCGCCGATGGGGCGCCCCGCCTGGCTCAGCCCACCGCGAGGCCGTGGCGGGCCGCCCAGGAGTTGAGTGCCGCGGCGATCTCCTCGGGCCGGTCCTCGGGGCAGAGGTGGGCGGCCGGGCCGCAGTACTCGCTCTCCAGCGCCGAAACGTTCTCCTCGCACCAGGCGACCGTCTCGGGGCCGACCATCAGGGCCGGTGAGCCGTCGAAGGTGAGCAGCAGCTTGGGCACGTCCGGGCTGTCGGCCAGCCAGGCGTCGTACCTCTCGACGACGGCGTGCACATCGGCCGGATCGCCGTCGATCGGCAGCGAGCGGGCCCACCGCAGCATGGGCAGCCGGCTCCCGCGGGTCGGGTAGGGGGCGGCGTAGACGGCGCGGTCCGCCTCGCCCATCGGGTTCAGCACCGTCTGCCGGATGCTGTCCTCGATGAAGACGTTCCGGTCCAGGACCATCTCCTCCCCCACGCCCGGGGTGCGGATCGCCTCGAACCGGGCTCGCGCGGCGGGCGGGTACTGCGCCCAGCTCAGCGGCCGCACGATCGTCTCCATGAAGGCGATGCCGCGGACCCGGTCGGGGTGACGGGCGGCCCGGTCGAAGGCGAGCGCCCCGCCCCAGTCCTGACCGACCATCACCACCTCGTGGAGCCCGAGGGCGTCGAACCACGCGTCCAGGTAGCGGGCGTGGTCCTCGAAGCGGTACTCCCCGCCCGGCTTTCCGGAGCGGCCCATCCCGATGAGGTCCGGGGCCAGGACCCGGACCCCGCCCCCGATCCGGGGCAGGACGCCCCGCCAGAGGTGGGAGGAGGTCGGGTTGCCGTGCAGGAACACGAAGGGGACGCCGCCGGAGCGCGCGCCGGCGTCACCGAGGTCCTCGTAGTACATCGTCGAGTCGAGTACGTCGATCGTGGGCATGGAAGGCCCCTTCCGTAATCGTTGGCCTGACTAACGTTTGCAACACAAACGAAGCTATATCGTTAGTGTCACTAACGCAACGGGTAGCATCACCCCATGACCACGGAAGAGAACGGACCCCTCGTCCCCGCACGACTGCGCGAACTACCCAGCCGACTGCTGGGACAGGCGTCCACCCACGCGCAGCGACTCGTGACCGAGGGGCTAAGTGGGGCAGATGCCCGCAAATGGCACTACGCGGCCCTGGTCGCCCTCGAAGAGTCAGGCCCGGCGAGCCAAGCCGCCCTCAGCGCCCGCACCGGCATCCACCGCAGCGACCTGGTCGCCGTCATCAACGAACTCGCCGCGCGCGAACTGGTGGAGCGCACCCCCGACCCCGAGGACCGCAGGCGCAACGTCATCACCCTCACACCGCCCGGTCGGCGACACCTGCGCACACTGGAACGGATCCTCGCCGCGGCCCAGGAGGAACTACTGGCCCCGCTGTCAATCGAGGAGCGCGAGCAGCTCACCCGCCTACTGGGCCGCATCGTCGACCATCACGCGTACGGAGACCCCGTCATGGGATCTGATGGCCGGTAACTTCCACTCAATTCACCCATTTGCCGCACCCAACGCAAGGGTCATCTCATATCTGAGATAGCGTGCCCCCATGGCAGACGACTACCTCGTACGCATCGGCAAGCTCATCCGTGACGCCCGGCAGCACCGGGGCTGGACACAGAGTCAGCTCGCCGACGCCCTCGGCACCAGCCAGAGCGCAGTGAACCGGATCGAGCGCGGCAACCAGAACATCAGCCTTGAGATGATCGCCCGAATCGGCGAAGCGCTCGACAGCGAGATCGTCTCCCTGGGTTACGCCGGCCCGATGCACCTGCGCGTGGTGGGCGGCCGCCGCCTTTCCGGCGCCATCGACGTCAAGACGAGCAAGAACGCCTGCGTCGCCCTGCTCTGCGCGTCGCTGCTCAACAAGGGCCGCACGGTGCTGCGGCGGGTGGCCCGCATCGAGGAGGTCTACCGCCTGCTGGAGGTCCTGAACTCCATCGGCGTGCGCACCCGCTGGATCAACGACGGCGTGGACCTGGAGCTGATCCCGCCGGCCCGCCTCGACATGGAGGCCATGGACGCGGACGCGGCCCGCCGGACCCGGTCCATCATCATGTTCCTGGGCCCGCTGCTGCACCGGATGGAGACCTTCCGGCTCCCCTACGCGGGCGGCTGCGACCTCGGAACCCGCACCATCGAGCCGCACATGATCGCCCTGCGCCGGTTCGGCCTGGACATCACCGCGACCGAGGGCATCTACCACGCGAAGGTCGTCCCCGGGATCTCCCCGGACCGCCCGATCGTGCTGACCGAGCGCGGGGACACCGTCACCGAGAACGCGCTGCTGGCCGCGGCCCGGCACGATGGCGTGACCGTCATCCGCAACGCCTCCTCCAACTACATGGTCCAGGACCTGTGCTTCTTCCTGGAGGCCCTGGGCGTCCGGGTCGACGGCATCGGCACCACCACGCTCACCGTCCACGGCGTCCCGAGCATCGACGTGGACGTGGACTACTCCCCCTCCGAGGACCCGGTCGAGGCGATGAGCCTGCTCGCCGCCGCGGTCGTCACGGAGTCGGAACTCACCATCCGCCGGGTGCCGATCGAGTTCATGGAGATCGAGCTCGCGGTCCTGGAAGAGATGGGCCTGGACCACGACCGCTCGGCGGAGTACACCGCGGACAACGGCCGCACCCGCCTGGTCGACCTCACGGTCCGCCCCTCGAAGCTCGAAGCCCCGATCGACAAGATCCACCCCATGCCGTTCCCCGGGCTGAACATCGACAACGTCCCCTTCTTCGCGGCCATCGCCGCCGTGGCGCAGGGCCAGACCCTGATCCACGACTGGGTGTACGACAACCGGGCCATCTACCTGACGGACCTGAACCGCCTCGGCGGCCGCCTCCAACTCCTCGACCCCCACCGCGTCCTGGTCGAGGGCCCCACGCGCTGGCGCGCGGCGGAAATGATGTGCCCGCCGGCCCTGCGCCCCGCGGTGGTCGTCCTCCTGGCGATGATGGCGGCCGAGGGCACCTCGGTGCTGCGCAACGTCTACGTGATCAACCGCGGCTACGAGGAACTGGCCGAGCGCCTCAACTCGGTGGGCGCCCAGATCGAGATCTTCCGGGACATCTAGGAAGCCGGACACGTGGGGATCAATCAGGGCATAGCCTGGAGGCTTGGAAACTAGCCCTTGACCTGCGAAAACACCTTTCGGCACCTCTCGACATCTTCCGGCGCTTTCCGTCACCTTGCGCAAGAACTGGGCAACGAACAGGCGGCTAGCTGACACTCCATCAGCCCTCGAGTGTCGATCCGAACCCTGTCACCCCTTACGGAGGGTGACAGGGTCTCAGTTGCTTCATGCCTTTTGCCACCAAAAGTCCAAGCCAGAGCTACGGCCTGGGATCCAACAGGGTGTTTGGCGGTCACTCGTCGCGTGTCTTACGTTCGCCTGCGTGGCCGCACGGGCATCCCACCAATTGGGGCGCGCAACCGAGTTGCTGCGCGATGCCTACACCTACCCTCGGCCAGCCCAGTGTCAAACACCAGTAGCACGACGCCCAAGGCCGCGACAACGCAAAGGCCCGAGCATCCAGGGACGGTCGCAGCCCAGCTTCAGGCACGTCTGGTCCATGGCCATCTCGCGAGGGTACGAACGCCGGCCTTCGAGAGCCACGGGCATACGTGAACCCTCCGGTTCCACGGGGCCTTCCGCTTTCTGAGATCCCTTGACCAAGGGCCGTCACCAGCCGCTCCCCGGCGGTACCGTCCCGTCAGAAGCCGTCGCAGATCGGGGTGGTAGGCGTGAGCGGGTACATCGAGGAGCAAGAGCGGATCGGGCAGCGGGTCAGGCGCCAGCGGCTCTCCGTGGGCATGACCCAGGCCGACCTCTCCGCCGCCTTGGGCCGAACGCAGGGCTGGGTGTCCAAGCTGGAGAAGGGTCGGATCGAACTGGACCGGGCCGGGCTGATCAACGCCGTGGCCGCCGCCCTGCACTGCCACCCGAACACTCTGATCGACCGGCCGTACACAGGAGGTGGCGCCGAGACCAAGTGGCAGGTGTCTGCGGCCTCCATCTTGCGAGAGCTGCGCCGCTACGACCTGGCGCCGGTCTTCGACGGCACCCCGCGCCCCTCCAGAGTGCTGTGGCATGAGATGAAGCGCCTGCTGCGCCTGCGCGACGCCGCTGCCAACGGTGCCGTGTTGAGCGAGCTGCCGGACATGCTGCGCGAGGCCCGCGCCCTCGCCGAGGTGTCCACCGGCCACGAACGCGAAGAGGCGTACGCGATCTACGCAGTGGCCTGCAAGTTCGCACACACCGCCGCCCACGCCCTCGGACATCCCGAGCTGGTCGCCATGGCCTGCGAGCGCGCAACATGGTCGGCACAGCTTTCCGGCGACCCGGTGATGCCCGCGATGGCGCTGTGGATGCGGATGTGGGACACGTGGGCCTCCGCCGACTGGGACGACGCGCTCGCCCTGGGGGACAAGGCCCTCGCCAGCATCGAAGCCGAGTATGAGATCGGCGATCCGTTGGCCCTGCGCATGTGGGGCGCCCTGCACCTGAGGGCCGCGATCTCGTGCGCCCGGAGTGGGAACGCAGCCGGTTCGGACGAGCGCCTCGCCCTGGCCCGTACCGCAGGTGAGCGGGTCAACGCCTACGTGGGACCCGAGATCCATGACCGGCACTCGGTCACGTTCAGCCTCGGCAACGTCATCATCCACTCCGTCAGCGCCGCCCTGGAGATGAGCGACCAGACGAAGGCGCTCCGGCTCAACCGCGAGGCGAACCCGGCGCACATCGCGGTCCTGCCGAACTCCCGTCTCGGGCACCACCACATGGATCTCGCCCGCGCATGGCTGTGGGACGGCAACCGCGACCAGGCTCTGACCGAGCTGGAGACCGCCGAGCGCATCGCCCCGCAACTCGTCCGTAATCACCCCGTCGCACGCGCCACGCTGCGGAAGATCGTTTACGCCGAGCGGGTCGCCACCCGGCAGCGCCTGCGCGGCATGACCGGACGTTTTTCGCTCGACTGATCTGTACGTATTCCGCGGATTCATATTCGTGCGTAGCGGAGCGCATACGTTCCGCTACATGACCTCTACGCGTCGCACTGATCATGACCGCGTACGACTGCAGGCGGACGATCCCGACCCCCACTGGCCCCTGCGCGGCGACCTCGCATACGACACCGCCACCTCCCGCACGGGCGTGGTCATCGACGTCCCCGGGGACACCGGCACCACGGTCTACCGCCTGTGCCCCGAGGGCGGAGGCGAGGAGGGCTGGAACGCCCGCTTCGACACCCTCATGCCCCCGAAGGGCGCGCCCCCGCTCCCCAGCCGGACCCCGGGCAGCACGGTGCAGCAGCCCGAGTACGCCCCCGGGGAAGGTCCGTTCGGCACCCCCGACCCCAGCCCACCCCTGCGCGCCCGTGCCGAGCGCGGCATGCAGCAATTCCTGCGGGACACCGGCGCGGACGGTGCGGCATGAACAGGCTGCCCGGCTGGATTCACGAGGGCGCCCGCGTCCTGGACCCCGAAGACCGTGAGGGGGTCATCCAGTTCATCGGCGAGTGGGAGGACCCCGCCACCCGACGGATCGTCCCCGAAGTGGTGTTCTTGCGCCCCGAGGGCGGCGGCCGGGAGTGGATCGTCCCCGACCACCAGGCCCTGCGCGAGGCGGCCCCCCGATGACCGACCGCAGCCACTTACCCGAACCCGGCTGGGGCATGATCGGGGCGCTCCTCGCACTCGGCCTTACCGGTCCCGCCGTGGTCCTCAGCGGCCACGCCCTCGACCTGGTCCAGGCGAACGCGCCCCTTCCGACCACCGCGCCGGACATCGAACCGCCCACGTAGACCCCCTGATCGCCCGCCCCGCACCTCCTACAGCGCCACCGCTCGGGGCGGGCGCACCACTCGAACCGATCGAGAGGAGCACGATGCACCGCGCCTTACGACTCGCGGCCAGGCCCCGCTCCGTAATCATGCAGCCGACCACGCAATGCCTCCCCATGGACTGCACGTACTGCTACCTGCCGTTCCGGAAGATGAAGCACCTCATGGCGGTGGACGTCACCGAGGCCGTGGCCGCGTCCGTCAACCCGTGGGCCGCCGACGACCCGGCGTTCGAGGTCGTCTGGCACGGCGGGGAACCCCTCGCAACGGGCCGCGAGCATCTGGCCGCCCTCATGGCGCCCTTCAAGGGCGTGAAGCACTCCGTGCAGACGAACGCGGCCCTCGTGGACGACGCCTGGTGCGAATTCCTGCTGGAACACGAGATGCACGTCGGAGTAAGCGTCGACGGCCCCGAGGACATGAACACCCACCGGGTGACGCTCGCCGGCCACCCCGGATTCCATGTGACCGTGCGAGGCATCGAGCGCCTGCGCCGTCACGGCATCCCGTTCTCCGCCATCGCCGTCGTATCCGACCCGGCGCCCGAGAACGCGGCCCGCTTCTACGACTTCTTCGCCGAGCTGGGCGTGACCACCCTCGGCGTCAACGTCGAAGAGCAGGAGGGGGTCAACCGCGTGGCCAAGGAAACCGATCCTGTCCGCACGGCGGAGTTCTGGACCGCCCTCGCC
This sequence comes from Streptomyces sp. NBC_01439, assembly GCF_036227605.1. Lineage (GTDB taxonomy): Bacteria > Actinomycetota > Actinomycetes > Streptomycetales > Streptomycetaceae > Streptomyces. The sequence goes on from NZ_CP109487.1 coordinate 2,628,523, forward strand.
GACGCCTGGAGGGCCAACCCCGTCACCCGGCTCCGGGAGATCCAGCGCGTCATCAACTTCGCCGGCGCCGTCCTCGTCGGACACGACATCGCACCCGGCCCCGCCACCGCTCCGTGGGACCCGATGCCCACCATCGCCTACGACGGCGGAGTGGTCATGCTCTCCCCCGAACTGGCCGGATTCACCGACGCCCGGTTCGGTGACTTCACCACCGGCAACGTGCTAAGGGACGGCTTGGACGTCCTCGTAGCTGAAGCCGAGCAGCGCACCCCCTGGATCCCCGAGTTCTGGCAGGGCGTGGACGCATGCCGCGCCACCTGCCCCGCCTTCGCATTCTGCGGGGGCGCCCACGCCGCGAACCGGTACTTCGAGCACGACGGCCGGTTCGACGGCACCAGGACCCGGTACTGCGCCACCGCCAAGATCGCCCTACTCGAAGGAGTGACACAACATGCTCGCGCACACGCCCACTGACGCCACCACGCTCGTGATGGACTCGGCGGAGGGATTCGAGTCCCTCCTGGAGGCCGCTGGCTCCACGGCTGTCGCCCGCTGGGACGACGACTGGAGCAACCACGAGTTCGACAACCAAGTCACGTACAGCACCCAGCCGCTCGCCGCGTTCGACAACCGGCCCACGTGGGACAACCCCACCGCGACGTTCGACAACCGGCCCACCTGGGACAACTGGAAGAACAAGTAGCGCACACCGAACCGGGGGCGGTCCTGCAAGAACGCGGGGCCGCCCCACCCCGACGACAAGGAGCACCATGGCCACCCGCACGTTCGGCCACGTCACCGTCACCCTGCCCGAGCTGGACGAGCCCGGCCTCTACCTGAGCAACGTCGACACCCTCGACAGCACCCGCGGAACCGTCCAAGACTTCGCGTACGGTGACGCCGACCTGCGCTCACTCGACCTCGCGGACACCCAACTCATCACCGGCCGTATCGCGGGCATCCACGCGAAGCGGGTCGAGTTCGTGGGGGTCAACCTGCACGGCGTGGAGATCACCGGAAGCGACCTCGGCTCTGCCCGCTGGACCGAGAGCAAGCTGACCCGGGTCCACGTCCGGGACTGCAAGCTGATGGGCGCTGCCCTGGACGCCCTGGTGCTCGACGACGTGCTGTTCGAGGGCTGCAAGTTCGACTTCGCCACCTTCGAGAAGGTCCGCGTCACCGGACCCGTCGCCTTCATCGGCTGCGTCCTCACCGAGGCCACGTTCACCGACTGCGACCTGTCCGGCGCCGTATTCACCGACTGCATTCTCCGACTGACCGAGTTCGGCGCCGGCCGCTACCGCAGCACCGACCTTCGCGAGAACGATCTGTCGGCAATTCGCGGCGTCGCGAACCTCGCCAAGGTGCACATCGCCCCCGGGCAGCAGACCGACCTCGCCGAGGCCCTCGTGAACGAACTCGACATCACCATCGGGGACGACTGACCAGGAGGACCCCGTGCCCCTACACATCGCCTACGGCGACCCGTCCGCGCTCCGCGCCCGCTGCGAGGTCGCCACCGTCCGGACCACCCGCCCCGAAGAGACGGCCTACGAGCCCGGTTCGGTCGTCCCCGCCGGGCAGTGGCGTCCCATGACCGAAGCAGACGTCAAGGCCGTCACTGCGCCGCGCAGGCCGCTGGACAGCACGCTCGTGGAAATCGTCCGGCCGCCCTATTCGGAAGGGCAACCGCTCGAAAACCTCACGCGCCCCTTGGGCGACCCGGACGCGGTGTACGTCGGGCAGGCCCTCGCCAAGCCCCACATGACCACGACCACCGACAACTACCAGGACGGCCGCCTGCTCGGGCTGCACCTCGACAACTGGGACAAGCTCCCGTACGCCGACAAACACACCGGACGCCGCCGGATCTGCCTCAACCTCGGCCCCGGAAACCGGTACATCATCCTCGGCGCCATCGACGCTCAAGCGGTCTGCCGGGCCGTCCACCCCGACGAGCACGCCCACCGCTACCCCCACACCCAGGATTACCGCGAATACGTGGCCAGCGGTCGCCCCATCCGCATCATCCGAATACGCCTCTCCCCCGGAGAGGGCTACATGGCCCCCACCGAGTACCTCCTGCACGACGGCTCCACCGAAGGCCAGGACGAACCGTCGGCCGCCGCGTTCTGGCTCGGGCAGTGGCCCCGCGGCATCCTGCCGTCCCTGGTCTGACCACTTGCTACCCGTTCCAGGTGCGGCCCTCGAAGTGGGCAGCATGATTCGAGGCCAGGTGCAGCGAAACTCCCACCTGGCAGTTGGTGACCTTGCCCGCCGTGCCCGTGTACTGCCGTGACACACACGCCGAGACATTGCCGTCCTTGAGGAGACGGCCCCACGGCCGGACCGGCCGTCGCAGGTCTCGCGGATCACGGCCACGGGCGCCTTCGTGATCTCGTACGACGTACGCGGGCACGCCCTCGGCCATGCCGTTGCGGGTGGGAGTCCGTCAGGGATCAGGCGTTGCGCCCGATGGTGTTCCGGATCCAGTCCGCGTAGGCCGGCACGTCGGTGTAGAGGCCCGGCCCGGCCGAGCACGCGAGGCCCGGGGCGCCCGGGCCCGAGGTGACCCCGATGAGTTCCCACCGCCCGTGCCGGCCCTCGCGCAGTTGTGGCCCGCCGGAGTCCCCGAAGCACGCCATGGCGCCGGGCACGCGGCTGATCGTGCACAGCCGGGTCCGGTCCGCATAGCCGGGGGCGCACTCGGCGTCGGCGCCCCTGCGCGTCGCGAGCTCCTGCAGCCGCTCAGCGAACTTCAGTTCGGTGTCGACGGTGGTGCCGAACCCCAGGATCCGGGTCGGGGTGCCGGGCCGCCCGGCCCGCTCCGCGATCCGGACGGGCTTCTGGGTGACCGGCCGGTCCAGGCGCACCAGCGCGAGGTCGTCCCGGTTGGCGGCCTTCCCGTCACCGTTCGCGTAGCCGGGGTGGACGACGGTCCGCTCGATGGCGCGGACGGTTCCCCCGGACTTCCGGCGCTCGCTGCCGATCCGGACGGTTCCCTCCAGTTCGAGGCCGTCGCCCTGCACGCAGTGGGCCGCCGTCAGCACCCACTGCGGATCGACCAGCGACGCCCCGCACGTGCCGTCGTACAGACCGAGCTCGGGCGCCGATTCCGGGATCGTCGCCATGAACGGGTAACGCTCCGTGGGATCGGTCCCGTTGACGATCGCGCCGGCGCTGCCGGTCATCGCGGTGGCGCACACCGCGACGGCGAGCGCGCCGACGGCGGCCGTGCGCGCCGCGCCGCGGCGCAGGGACTTCAAGCTGAGCATCCAGGGTCCTCCAGTCGTCGATCCGGACGCATCCACCCTGTTCGTCCTCGATCCGCCCGACCATCCGGGTAGCGGGCCCGATCACGGTGGGGATGTCCCCCGGTCCCCGCCGTCCGCCCCGGCCCGGCCCGGAGCCGACCCTCCGTCACATATATATCGGCAGGCGATATATGCTCGGCAACATGACGAAACGATCGCCGTCGCTGACGGAATCGCAGTACTTCATCCTGGCGGCCCTCCAGGAGGGCCCCCTGCACGGCTACGGCATCATCAAGGCCGCCGAGCGGGTCACGGACGGACGGCTCACCCTCGCCGTCGGCACCCTCTACGGCGCACTGGAACGGATGGAACGCTCCGGGTGGGTCGCGGCCGACCACGAGGAGATCGTGGACGGGCGGGCACGGCGCTACTACCGGCTCACCGACGACGGCGGGCGCACGCTCCGCCAGGAGGCCCTGCGCATGCAGAAAGCGGCGGCGGTCGTCATCGGACGCCACTCCCTCAAGGCGGTCCAGGCATGAACCGTGTACTGCTCGCCGCCTACCCCAAGCAGTACCGCGCCCAGCAGGGGAAGGAGATCCTCGACTGCCTGGACGAGGCGTACCCGGGCCGCTCCTGGCCACCGCCGCGGGAGGTCCTCGCTCTGGCGCGCGGTGGGGTAAGGGCCCGTGCCCGCGCCGTGTCCGAGGACCCGGCGCGGCCGTGGTGGCTCGACGGCTTCCACCTGGCCGCCCTCGCCCTGGCCGCCCTGGCGCTGGTGCCGTACCTGCAGGACGTATGGCACTGGGCCCTGCGCATCGAGCCCGGCGGCCACACCACCGGTTTCGAGCACCCGGGCTGGTTCCCCTGGACGCAGGGTCCCGACACCCGCACGAGGCTCCTGCCCTACGGCCTGCTCCCCCTCGTCAGTCTGATCGCGCTGCTGCGCGGGAAGGCCTGGATCGCATTGCCGGCCTCGGCCGCGATGTTCTGTGTCGGGTCCGGGCTCGCCGGCACGACGCTCTTCGGTGACGAGGGAGTAGTGGGCATCGGCTACTACGGGCTGGGCGCTCCGCTGCGGGCCCACGACCTGGTCCTCTCGGGCCTCCTGCTCCTGACGTGCGCCGTACTGGCGGCCGGCCGGCCGGGCCGGTTGCGCCGCCGCTCCTACGGCTGGCTCGTCCCGCTGGCGGGTGCCCTGTTCGTGGCGGGCTCCCTGCACCTCACCTCGGGTGATCCGTGGTTCCAGCGCGGCCAGTTCGCCATCGAGATCGCCGCGTTGATCGCTGCGTGGGGCGTCACGGCGGCCACCGGCGACCACCGGTGGCTCGTCCCCGTCGCCGCGTTCTCGATCGTGCGCACCACGGCGATCTTGACGCAGCCGTACCTCATGGACTCCCTGCCCAGCCAGGTCGTACTGCTCTGCCTGATCACGCCGATCCCGTTGCTGGCCGTCACCGCGCAACGCAGGCGGACCAGCGCCGCCTGAACAGCGTGAACGTGGACCACTCCCCTTGCGAGGATCCGGTCGCGGCGATGAGCCTGCTCGCCGCCGCGGCCGTCACGGAGTCGGAGTCGGAGTCCAGTTCGTGGGGTCGGACGCCGTCTGCTCGCCCGTTGCCAGATCCTTCACCTCGTGCGCCGCCCCCTCCTCGAAGGGCGGGAACCAGACGAACGGGATGCCCTTCCGGGATGCGTAGCGGACCTGCTTGGCCACCTTGTCGGCCTGGTGGTAGAGCTCGACGTTCATCCCCCGCCCGCGCAGGCGCGCGGCCGTGGTCTCGGCCTCCTTCCAGCGATCGGCCCGCGGGACGACCACGAGGACGTCGGTGGGGCACTTCGCGCCGGTCTCCAGGAGCCCCTCCGCCAGTAGCTTGGCGAAGATGCGCGTCAGTCCGATCGACATGCCCACGCCCGGAAGGCTGCGCCGGATGAAGGATCCGGTCAGGTTCTCGTAGCGCCCGCCGGAGCAAATGCTGCCGTAGTCGGGCCAGTCGACGAACTTCCCCTCGTAGACCGTTCCCGTGTAGTAGTCGAGCCCCCGAGCGATCGAGAGGTCGGCGACGACGCTGCCGGCCGGCAGGTCGTCGAGGGAATCCAGTACGTGGCTCAGCTCGCCCAGGCCCTCGGTGAGCAACTCGGACGTCACGCCCAGGCCCTTGATGTCGTCCACGACGGCCGAGCCGGTGCCGCGCGTCCGAGCGAGCGCGAGGCAGGAGTCGACGGTCGGCGCGGACAGGCCGACTTCACCGGAGAGGATCTTCGCGACGCCCTCGGGGCCGACCTTGTCCAGCTTGTCGACCGCACGAATCACGGCCAAGGAGTCATCGATGCCGAGTCCCTCGTAGAAGCCCTGGAGGACCTTGCGGTTGTTGACGTTGATCGTCCAGGCGGGCAGGTTCAGGCCGGTCATGACCTCGTGGATCAAGCGCGGCAGCTCGGCGTCGAAGCGCAGCGGCAGGTGGTCGACGTTGATCACGTCGATGTCACATTGGGTGAATTCACGGAATCGCCCGTCCTGAGCCCGCTCGCCGCGCCATACTCGCTGCATCTGATAGCGCTTGAACGGGAACACGAGCTCGTTAAAGTGCTGCGCCGTGTAGCGCGCGAACGGCACGGTCAGATCGAAGTGCAGGCCGATCCGGGAATCACTGGCGTCATCGGCATCTTCCTGCAACCTTCTCAGTGCATACACCTCGTTGGACGTTTCGCCCTTGGCGGTGAGTACGGAAAGGGGCTCCACCGACGGCGTCTCGATCGAGCAAAATCCATACTTCTCGAAGCCCGACCGAATGAGGTCGAGCCACTGCTGCTCGACCCTGCGGATTTCAGGTAGCCATTCGGGAAATCCGCTGACGGGAACGGGGCGGACCAGCGGGGACTCGGTCATCGGCGGCATTCTCTCTCTTCGCTCCGAGGCGTTCGACATCCGAGTCGCGCCGGCGGGTACGCATCCGCGGCCTCGCGCGAACGCCGGTGGCCAGCGTCTTACAGAGTCCCGCGCGGCAGCAACCGACTTGAAGCGGCGCGACGGACACCGATGTGCCGAAACCACTCGCCTCCATCTCACCCCTCGTCAATACTGGTATCGAATTCAACTTTCTGGGTATCTTGAACGCCGTTCAACGAGCACTCGCTACCCAGGAGTTACCGATGGCCATTTCGCCCCGCACCACGTCGATGACGGCGAAGAAGCGCTACAGAGACCCTCACCGTCATCGCCGCCGTTCTGTCCCTCGCCGCCTGCGACCCGGCCGCACCGGCCACCACGCCGAGCACCAGCGCCACCGTCACCGCCAGTGCGAGCGCGAGCGCCAGCCCCTCCGTGGCGCAGACCAGCCCGAGTCCGAGCGCCAGCGCAACCCCGAGCGCCGACCCCACTACGGCGGCGCCGACCACCGCGGCACCGGTCGCCGAGCCCACCACCCAGGCGCCGGCACCCACCAAGGCCGCCCCCGCCCCGCCGGCTCCCACCCGTGCCCGCACCCAGGCACCCGCGCCGGAGCCCACCAAGGCGAGCACCGACTGCTATCCCCGCTCCAACGCCGGCAACTGCTACAAGGCGGGTCAGATATGCCGGAAGGCCGACGTCGGCACGTCCGGGCGGGACGCGGGCGGGCGCACGATCCACTGCCGGAAGGACGACAGCGTGGGTCAGCGCTGGGGCTACTGACCGCCCGCCCACGGTCGACCGTCGTGGGGCCCGCCGACGGGCCCTACGCCGCCTGGGGGGTGAAGGGGTGGAGGGAGTCCTTCCCCGGTTCGACGATGCCGAAGGTGCTCTCCGGAACTTCGTTCCAGGCGCCGGGGAGGTCGCCGAGGGGTTCAGAGACGACCAGGCGGGTTTCGTCGGAGACCTCCTGGAGGAACTCCATGTCGGGGTGGAGCCTGCGCAACGCGTCCACCCGGCTGCTGTAGAACAGCGTCCTCGACTTGCCCTGGCTGGAGTAGCGGAAGGCCCAGAGGCGTTCGCCGTCGCTGATGGCGAGGGTCATTTGGAGCGGGTACTCCACACCGTGCTCGCGGCCGACGCGCTCCACGACGCCCGCCATCTTGGCCACTGCGCCCGGCGGGTCCGTCTCCAGGCCGAAGGTGAGCGCCAGGTGGAACATCACCTCGGAGTCCGTCGTCCCCTCGACGTCGGGGTACAGCGCCGGGTCGACGAGCAGGGTGAGGTCCCGCCGCATCCGGTGGAACTCGGTGATGGCACCGTTGTGCATGAACAGCCAGCGGCCGTGCCGGAACGGGTGACAGTTCGTCTGCTGCACCGCCGTGCCGGTCGATGCCCGGATGTGGGCGAAGAACAGCGGGGAGCGGACGTGGTCCGCGATCTCCCGCAGGTTGCGGTTGTTCCAGGCGGGCCCGATGTCCCTGAAGGTCGCCGGGGTGGCGGTGGCCTCCTGCGTGTACCACCCGACGCCGAAGCCGTCGCCGTTCGTCGTCTCCACACCCAGCCTGGAGTGCAGGCTCTGGTCGATCAGCGAGTGGGCCGGTTTGTAGAGGATGGTTTCGAGCAGCAGGGGTGTTCCCGAATACGCGAGCCATCGGCACATGAGCCATCACCTCGGGGGTGCAACGCAGATAACCCCTCCATTGTGGCCGCGCCCCCTGCTGACCGCCACGCGGAACGGGCCGGGCCCGGCGGCAAGGTGGTCATCAGGCCACTCTGCGGCTCGATGGGACGCGGTCCTGGCCAGGCGGGCGCTCGCGCGGCAGAATCGGGCGTTCGTAGGACGAGGGGGCTGCCGTGACCGTGGGAACGAACTCCGCAGCGGGGACCGGTAAGGCGGTGCCCGGGCTCGCCGGGGTGCCGTTGGTCGGGTCGCTGTTCGACCTGAAGTCCGACTCCCTCGGTACCTATCTACGGGCCCAGCAGCAACACGGTGACCTGGTACGGATCACGGCCGGTCCGCCCGGGATGCGCGCCGAGCTGTACTGCGTCTTCTCCCCCGCGGGCGCCCAGCAGGTGCTGGCCTCCGACGCGGCCCGCTTCCGCAAGGACAACCGCTTCTACCAGGAGGTCCGGGAGTCCGTCGGCAACGGACTGCTGACCAGTCAGGACGAGGACTACCTGCGCCAGCGCCGGCTCGTGCAGCCGCTGTTCACCCGGCGCCGGGTGGACGGCTACGCCGAGGCGATCGCCGCCGAGACCGCAGCGGTCATCACCGCCTGGGGCGGGGTCCCGGGCCGCATCGTGGACGTCTCCGACGAGATGACGCACCTCGCCCTGCGCGCCGTCGCCCGCATCCTCTTCGGCACCGACGTCGAGGCCACCGCCCACGTCGTCGCCGAATGCTTCCCGGTCATCACCGACTACGTACTGCGCCGCGGCTACTCACCCGCCAACGTCCCGCGCCAATGGCCCACCCCCGGCAACCGGCGCGCGGCGGCCGCGATGGACGAGCTCTACGGGGTCTGCGACAGGATCATCGCGGAGCGCCGGCGCCCCGGCGCCGAGACCGGGGCCGAGACCGGCACCGGGGCCGGCACCGGGGCCGGCACCGGCACTCCCGGCGAGGACCTGCTGACGCTGCTCGCCGCCGCCCGGAGTGCGGGCGACGGGGAGTTCGACGCCGCCGAGCTCCGCGACCAAGTGCTGATCTTCCTGCTCGCCGGGCACGAGACGACCGCCACCTCCCTCTGCTTCGCCCTGCACCTGCTGGCCCGCCACCCCGAGGAGCAGGACCGGGCCCGCGAGGAGGTCTCCCGCGTGCTGGGCGACCGTACGCCCGGCGCCGCCGACCTGGAGCGGCTCCCGTACCTCACCCGGGTCCTCAAGGAGGCCATGCGGCTCTATCCGGCCGCGCCGGTCATCGGGCGCAAGGCCGTCGCCACCACCCGGATCGGCGAGCACACCGTCCCCGCGGGCGCGGACGTGATCCTGGCGCCCTGGGTGACGCACCGCCACCCCGCCTACTGGCCGGACCCGGACCGCTTCGATCCCGAGCGCTTCACGCCCGAAGCGGAGGCAGCCCGTCCGCGCTACGCCTGGTTCCCCTTCGGCGGGGGCCCGCGCGCCTGCATCGGGCAGCACTTCTCGATGCTGGAGTCGGTGATCGCGCTGGCGATGATCCTGCGGGCCTACGCCTTCGAGGCCGTGGACACCGAGGTCCCGGTCGGCGCCGGGATCACCCTGCGGACGACCGGCCCGGCGCGCTGCCGGATCCGACGCCCGGACACCCTCTCGTAGTCCCTTGTCACGGATATACGGGATGCGGGCAGGTCAGGGCAGGCCATAGTGTCGATGCCCGTGGAACCACTCACCGAGAAACAGATCCGCTCGTCCTTCGTGAACTGCACGAAGGGCGAGGCGGCGCGGCTGCGCCTGCCGCTCGACTTCGCCGAACTGCCCTGGAAGGACCTGGACTTCCTGGGGTGGGTGGACCCGGGAGCGCCCCTGCGGGCCCATCTCGTGCTGCCCCGGGAAGACCGTGACGGTCCGCTGGGGATCTCACTGCGCGTCCCGGCCGTCGGCCGCACCAGTGTGGTGAAGTCCAGCCTGTGTCAGATCTGCCTGACGGGTCACGCCTCCTCCGGGGTCACCCTGCTCGCCGCGCCGCTCGCGGGTGCCCGCGGCCGCGAGGGCAACACGGTCGGCACCTACATCTGCGCGGACCTCGCCTGCCCCCTGTACGTGCGCGGCAAGCGCCAGGCGAAGCTGCGGGCCGGGCAGTACGAGGAGTCCCTGACGCTGGACGAGCGGCTCGCCCGCATGTCCGACAACCTGGACGCCTTCGCGGCCCGCGTCACCGCGGCGTAGCGGCGTAGCGGGCCCCTTACGTCCGGTCGGCCGCCGGCTTGTGGTTGCCCTGGAGGCGAGCGAGGTCCGAGGGGCGCACCTGGATGACGAACAGTGCGATCAGCGCACCGACCAGGGTGAACAGGGAGGCCACGACGAAGGCCGCGCTGATGCCGGAGGTGAGGACCTGGTCGCCCCACGGTTTCGGGAGCTGCCCGGTGCGTTGGAAGAAGGCCTTCTGCACCGGGCCGGCGGTGCTGAGGAACTCCGGGATCTGCTCCTTGGCCTCGTTGCGGCTCGCCGTGCCGTAGACGGTCACCAGAATCGACAGGCCCAGCGAGCCGCCCACCTGCTGCATCGTGTTCAGCAGTCCGGACGCCGCTCCCGACTCCCGGTCGGTGACGTTGGACAGGGCCATCAGCGTCAGCGAGACGAACTGCAGGCCCATGCCGAGGGCGAAGAGCAGCATCGGGCCCAGGATGCTGCCGAGGTACGTCGAGTCGACGTCGGTCTGTGTCAGCCAGGCGAGGCCGGCCGCCGAGGACAGCGCACCGGTGACCATGAAGGGCTTGGGGCCGAACTTCGGCAGCAGTTTCGCGGTGGTCGCCGCGCCGACCGCGATCACCGCGCTGACCGGCAGGAAGGCGAGGCCGGCCTGGATCGGGCTGAAGCCCAGCACGATCTGCACGAAGAGGGTCAGGAAGAAGAACATGCCGAAGATCGCGCAGGCGAGCATGAGCATGATGCCGTAGGTCCCGGCCCGGTTGCGGTCGGCGAACATGTGCAGCGGGGTGATCGGCTGCGGCGAGCGCCGTTCGTTGAGGATGAAGAGGGTCAGCAGGACCACGGCGGCGCCGAAGGAGCCGAGGGTGACCGGGTCTCGCCAGCCCTCCTGGGATGCCCTGATGAAGCCGTAGACGAGCGAGACCATGCCGAGGGTGGACAGCAGCGCGCCCGCGAAGTCGAAGTGTCCGGGGTGGCGTTCGGACTCGTGCAGGACCTTCGTGGCCAGCACCGCGATCACGATGGCGATGGGGACGTTGACGAAGAGCACCCAGCGCCAGTCGAGCCATTCGACGAGGATTCCGCCCGCGAGGAGCCCGATCGCACCGCCGGCGGCCGAGACGCCGGCGAACACGCCGAACGCCCGGTTTCGGGCCGGGCCTTCGCGGAAGGTGGTGGTGATCAGCGCGAGGGAGGTCGGGGAGGCGATCGCGCCGCCGACGCCCTGGAGGGCGCGTGCGGCCATCAACTGGCCTTCGTTCTGGGCGAGTCCGCCGAGGAGCGAGGCGAGCCCGAAGAGCAGGACGCCGAAGATGAAGACCCGTTTGCGGCCGAGGATGTCGCCGGTGCGGCCGCCGAGGAGCAGCAGCCCGCCGAAGGCGAGGGTGTAGGCGTTAACCACCCAGGAAAGGCTCTCGGTCGAGAAGTTGAGGGCGGTCTGGATGTGCGGCAGTGCGATGTTCACGATCGTGATGTCGAGGACGACCATGAGTTGACAGGAGGCGATGACGAACAGGGCGAGTCCGCTGTCGCTTCCCCGGACCTTGCCTTCGGTCCCGCTGTTGCTCGGCGATGCGTTCGGATCCACCTTTTCGACGCTAAGCCCGCGTCTCTGGGGTCACCACTCGAACAGCCTAGTGGTAGTGACATTTCACATGTCACACTACGATCATGGATGACTTCCTCAGGCTTTCCGCGAGCACGGCCCGCTTCACCTACGGTGCCCCGCGCGCCTTCGCCTTCGGGGACGACGGCCGGCTGCTCTGGTTCCTCCGGTCGACCGGCCCCGCCGACGCCTTCGACTCGCTCTGGGTGCTCGACACCACCACCGGCGCCGAGACCCGGCTCGCCGATCCCCGCGAACTGTGCCCCGAGCCCGGTCCCCTTCCCGCGGCCGAGCGCCGACTGCGCGAGCGGACCCGGCTCGTCGCCGCCGGCATCGGCTCGTACGCCCTGTCCGGCGACGGCCTGCGCGCCGCCTTCGCCCTGTACGGGCGGCTCTTCGAGGTCGCCGCGGGCGGCGCCGGAACCCCGAAGGAGATCCCGGCCGCCGGACCCGCGCTGGACCCGCGGCCGAACGCCGACGGCTCGCGCACCGCGTACGTCGCCGACGACGTCCTGTACGTCGCCCCGGGCGGCCGGATCAGCCCGGACGACGGGGCCCGCTGGGGCCTCGCCGAATTCGCCGCCGCCGAGGAGCTGGGCCGCCACCGGGGCCACTGGTGGTCCCCGGACGGGCTCGCCCTGCTGGCCGCCCGGGTCGACGAATCCGCCCTCCAGCGGCGTTACTTCGCCGACCCGGCGCACCCGGAGCTGCCGGCCGAGGACTTCGCCTACCCCGAGGCGGGCGGGCCCAACGCCGACGTCCAGCTGTGGGTGCTCGGCGACGGCGGGACCCGGATACGGCTCGACTGGGACGCCGACGCCTTCCCGTACGTCTCCGAAGCGGGCTGGGAGTCCGCCGACGAGATCCTGCTGACCGTCCAGGACCAGCTCCAGCAGTGCGTCCTGCTGCTCTCCGCCGACCCGGCCACCGGCCGTACCCGGGAGCTGTCCCGCACCACGCACCCGCAGTGGGTGGACCCGCTGGTCCCCGGCACCCCGGCCCGCCTCTCCGACGGACGGATGCTGACCTCCGCCGACACCCCGGGCGGCGCCGCCCGCGCCCTCGCGGTGGACGGCGAACTGCTCACCGGGGACGGGATCCAGGTCCGCGCCGTGGCCGGGGTCCACGAGGGCCGGCTGCTGATCGAGGCGGGCCTGCGCGACCCGTCCGAGCAGCAGGTGCTGCTGTTGGACCCGGCGACCGGGGAGCTGACCCCGGTCGCCGACGGGCCCGGCGTGCACTCCGTGTCCGCGTCCGCCGGGACCCTGCTGCTGACCACCGCCGACGCCGACGGGGTACGCCGCACGGTACGCACCCCCGACGGGCGGGAGTTCTCCCCCGCCGACCTGTCCGAGCCGCTGCCCTACCGGGTGGAGGCGGTCCTGGAGCGGGTCACCGAGCGCGGCATCCCCACCGCCCTCGTACTGCCCCGCGATCACGTCCCCGGCCGGCGGCTGCCCGTCCTGGTCGACGGCTACGGCGGCCCCGGCATGCAGGACGTCACCGCCGACCCGCGCCGCCGCCAGCACCGCCAGTGGTGGGCCGACCAGGGCTTCGCGGTGGTCACCGTCGACAACCGCGGGACCCCCTACGTCTCCCCCGCCCACACGCACGCCATGTACCGCGGCTTCTCCGAGGTCACCCTCGAGGACCAGGTCGCGGCGCTCCACGCGCTCGCCGCCCGCCACGGCGACCTCGACCTCGGCCGGGTCGGGGTGCGCGGCTGGTCCTACGGCGGCTACCTCGCAGCCATGGCCGTGCTGCGCCGCCCCGACGTCTTCCACGCGGCGGCGGCCGGGGCCGCGCCGACCGACTTCCGGCACTACGACACGGCGTACACCGAGCGGTACCTGGGCCTTCCGCAGGAGCACCCGGAGGTCTACGAGCGGGACTCGCTGCTACCCGACGCGCCGAAGCTGTCCCGCCCGCTGCTGCTGATCACGGGCCTGGCCGACGACAACGTCCACCCGTCCCACACCCTGCGCCTCTCCCGGGCGCTGACGGACGCCGGCCGCCCGCACCAGCTGCTGGCCCTCCCCGGCGTCACCCACATGACCCCGGGCGGCACCCGGGAGAAGCTGATGGCCCTGGAACTGGAGTTCTTCCGTCGGGAACTGTCCTGAGCACGGTCTCTTGTGCCCCGGTGGCCCGGCCGGACGGTCAGGGCCGCGGGGCGAAGACCATCCGGATCAGGGCGGTGAAGGCCACGGCTGCCACCGGCGCGTACCACCAGCGCCGCAGCCGGCCCGTGTTCACGCAGACCGCCGTGAACGCGACGGCCAGGAGCTCCACCGACAGGCCGAGCACGGCCATCAGCCGGACGGTCTGCGTCACCGACCGATCCCAGGGCCCCTCGGACTCGGTGAGCAGCGCGCTGTAAAGGAAGAAGCCCGCCACGGTGTGCAGCGCCAGCAGGAGGACCGCCGATGCGGCCGTCATCGTGCGCAGCGGGTTGCGGTGGACCCTCCCGGACTCCGGATCAGCAGTCATGGCCAAGACCCTAACCGCGCGGTCGGCACCGTACGGCAGTGCCCCGGGGACGCCTTCGGCCCCGGGGCACCGCCGCTTCCCATGGGTCCCCGTCAGTCACCAGGGAAGTGGCAGGCCACCTCGCGGGAGGCGGCGGGTCGCAGGAGCGGACGGTCGGTGCGACAGATCTGCTGCGCCTTGGGACAGCGCGGGTGGAAGGTGCAGCCCGGGGGTGGAGCGGCCGGGCTCGGCGGGTCGCCGAGCAGCACGATCCGCTCCCGCCGCCGCTCCGCCGCCGGGTCGGGCAGCGGGACGGCGGACAACAGCGCTCGGGTGTACGGGTGCTGCGGGTTCTCGTAGAGGGACTTCTTGTCCCCGATCTCCACGATCCGGCCGAGGTACATGACGGCGACCCGGTCGCTGACGCGTTTGACCACCGACAGGTCGTGGGCGATGAAGACGTAGGCGAGGCCGAGTTCGGCGCGCAGCCGTTCCATCAGGTTGACGATCTGGGCTTGGACGGAGACGTCCAGTGCGGAGACCGGCTCGTCGGCGACGATCAGTCGGGGGCTGGTGGACAGTGCGCGGGCGATGCCGATGCGCTGGGCCTGGCCGCCGGAGAACTCGTGCGGGTAGCGGTCGATGTGCTCGGGGATCAGGCCGACGAGCTCCATCAGCTCGGCGGCTCGGCGGCGGGCGTCCCCCGCGCTCCAGCCCTGCACCAGCAGCGGGTCGGAGATGATCCGGGCCACGGTCTGGCGGGGGTTGAGGGAGGAGTGCGGGTCCTGGAAGACCATCTGGACGTGCTTGCGCAGCGGGCGCATGGCGGACGGGGAGAGGCGGCTGATGTCCCTGCCCTCGAAGGCCACTCGGCCCGAGGTGGGCTCCAGCAGCCGCACCAGCATCCGGCCGGTGGTGGACTTCCCGCAGCCCGACTCGCCGACCAGGCCGAGGGTCCGGCCGGCCGCCAGGTCGAAGGAGACCCCGTCGACGGCGCGCACGGGCGCCCCCCGGCGCCCGGTCACGGATCGTCGACCGGGGAAGGTCATGGTGAGGTCCTGTACGGACAGCAGCGGCGCGGCCGGGTCGGGTCCGGCGGCGGCCTCGGCTACGGCCCGGACTGCAGCCTGAGCTGCTGCCTGATCTGCGGCATTCGCGGAAGGATCGGCTCCGACGGTCATCGGGACACCCCCGGGGCGGTCGTAGGGAACACGGGCGCGGGGTCGCCCGGTGGTGTCGCGGCGGATCCCGCGAAATGGCACGCGGCCAGCCGCCCCGACGCGCCGTACGGGACGGGTGCGGGCCGCTCGGCCGAGCAGCGCGCCCTCCGGTCGTCCGGGCCGGCCGCGGCCACGGGGCAGCGCGGGGCGAAGGCGCAGCCGGGGGCGGGTGCGAGGAGGGAGGGCGGGGAGCCGGGGATGAAGGGCAGGGGAACGTCGTCGGCGGTGTCGAGGCGGGGCAGCGAGTCGAGCAGGCCCCGGGTGTAGGGATGGGCGGGGTCGGCGAACAGCTCGTCCACGGGGGCCCGTTCGGCGGCCCGGCCGCCGTACATGACGAGCACCTCGTGGGCGACGCGGGCTACGACGCCCAGGTCATGGGTGATCATCACGACGCCGAGTCCGCGTTCCTGCTGGAGTCGGGCGATCAGTTCCAGGATCTGCGCCTGCACGGTGACGTCCAGGGCGGTGGTCGGCTCGTCGGCGATCAGCAGGTCGGGTTCGCAGGCCAGGGCCATGGCGATCATGGCGCGTTGGCGCATGCCGCCGGAGAACTGGTGCGGGTACTCCCCGGCGCGGCGGGCCGGTTCCGGGATGCCGACCTCGCCGAGCATGTCGACGGCGCGCCTGCGGGCGGCGGCCCGGCGGGCCTTGAAGTGCACGCGGTAGTGCTCGGCGATCTGCTCGCCGACCGTGTAGTAGGGGTGCAGGCTGGAGAGCGGGTCCTGGAAGATCATGGCCATCCGGCGGCCGCGGACCTTGGACAGTTCCCGTTCCGGCAGCCCGGTCAGCTCGCGTCCGGCCAGCGCCACGGATCCGCTGACCTCGACCGGGCCGCGGTGCAGGCCCATGACGGCGAGCGAGGTGACGGACTTGCCGGAGCCGGACTCGCCGACGATGCCGAGGGTGCGGCCGGCCTCGACGGTGAAGCCGATCGAGTCGACGGCCCGCACGGTCCCGCGCCCGGTGGTGAAGGTGACGCTCAGGTCGCGTACGTCGAGGAGCGGAGCGGCCGTGGCCATCAGTACCTCACTCTCGGGTCGATGACGGCGTACAGGAGGTCGACGAGGAGGTTGGCGACGACGATGAAGAAGGCGGCGAGCAGGGTGACGCCGAGAACCACGGGCTGGTCGGAGTTGACCAGGGCTCCGTAGAACAGCCGCCCGATGCCGGGGAGTCCGAAGATGGACTCGGTGATGACGGCTCCGGCGAGCAGTCCGCCGAGGTCCATGCCGAAGATGGTGAGGATCGGGGTCATGCCGGAGCGCAGCCCGTGTTTGACGACGACCGTGCGCTCGGGCATGCCCTTGGCGCGGGCGGTGCGGATGTACGGCTCGGCCATCGCCTCGATCATCGAGCCGCGGCTCTGGCGCGCGTACATGGCGGCGTAGAGCAGGGCGAGCGCGATCCAGGGCAGGGTCAGGTTGGTGGCCCAGGCGAGCGGGTCCTCGGTGAAGGCCCGGTAGGTGGGGTAGGGCAGCAGGCCGGCGATGCGGATGACGCCGTAGATGAGCATGACGGAGGTGAAGTACACGGGCAGGGACGCGGCGGCGACGGCGCCGACCATCAGGGCCTTGTCGGTGGCGGTGTCCTTGCGCAGGGCGGCGGTGACCCCGGCGCCGAGGCCGAGGAGCAGCCACAGCACGGCGGCGCCGACGGCGAGGGAGGCGGAGACCGGGAGCCGGTCCATCAGCAGGTCCCACACGGGCAGCGAGTTCTCGTAGCTGTAGCCGAGGCAGGGGAAGTCGCAGGCGACGGCGTACTGGCCGGTTCCCAGGGTCCGGCCGGTGAAGATGCCGGTGAGGAAGTCGGTGAACTGGCGCCACAGGGGCTGGTCGAGGCCCAGGTACGCGCTTACGTCGGCCAGGCGTTCGGCGCTGCAGGTCTTGCCGCAGGCGGCCGCGGCCGGGTCGGCGGGCAGGACGTAGAAGATGAGGAAGGTGACGGCGGCGATGGCGAGGAGCACGCCGGCGAGGGCGAGCAGCCGGCGGGCGAGGTAGAGGATCAACTGCGGCCGCCCCTCGGGTCGAGGATGTCGCGCAGGGCGTCGCCGAGCAGGGTGAAGGCGAGCACGGCGAGGAAGAGGAAGACGCTGGGGATGACGAAGTACATGGGGTCGGTCTCGTAGTAGGCCACGGACTCGGCGATCATCTGGCCCCAGGAGGGGGTGGGCGGGCGGACGCCGACGCCGAGGTAGCTGAGGGCGGCCTCGGTGCTGATCATTCCGGGGATCAGCAGGGTGGTGTAGGCGATGACCGGGCCCGAGACGCCCGGGAGGATGTCGCGGGTCAGGATCCGCCAGGGTCCGGAGCCACCCACGCGGGCGGCGTCGACGTACTCGCGGTGTTTGAGGGAGAGGGTCTGGCCGCGGACCACGCGGGCGACGCCGGGCCAGCCGAAGACCCCGATGACGACCGTCATCAGCACGATCCGGTTGACGTCCTTGGCCACGGACAGCATCGCGATCATGAAGATCAGCGAGGGGAAGGACATGGTCAGGTCCATGAGCCGGGACAGGACCGTGTCGGTGCGTCCGCCGAAGTAGCCGGCGGCGATCCCGGCGGCGGTGCCGACGACCACCACGATGGCGGTGCCGGCGAAGGCGATCAGGAGGGAGACCTGCGCGCCGTGGATGACGCGGGCGAACAGGTCGCGGCCGGTGACGGGTTCGACTCCGAGCCAGTGCTCGGGGCTGATCCCGCCGAGGGTGCCGAGCGGCTGTCCCCCGAGGTAGGGGTCGATGGCGGTCTTGTCGAACTCGCTGGGGGACCAGCCGCCGAGGGCGCCCAGCCAGGGGGCGGTGACGGCCATGAGGACGAAGAGGAGGACGACGCCGAGGCTGACGCGGACGGCGGGGCGGCGGCGGAGTTCGCGCCGGGCGAGCTGCCAGGGGCTGCTGCCGGGCGCTGCGGCGGGCCGGGCCGGGGCGGGGTCGGGGACCGGTGCCGGTGCTGTGGTGGTCATGGCCGCGGGGATCCTTCGGGCCCTCAGCCCTGGCTCTTCGAGGGGTCCTTGAGGCCGACGGTCCCGTAGTCGATGGTGCCGGTCCACACCGGGTGGCCGAAGGCGCCCGCGATGTTGGTGCCGACGAGAAGGGGCTTGCGCTCCAGGAGGAGCGGGACGTTCGGGGACTTGGCCATCAGGGCGGCGTCGAGGTCGATCCAGGCCCGGTTGGCCTCCTTGGCGTCGGCCATGGCGTTGATCTCGTCGATCCGCTTCGTGGTGGCCTCGTCGCGGAACTGGCTGTAGTTGCCCTGGTTTCCCTTCTCCTTGATGGTGCGTCCGTCGAAGACGAACGGGATCCAGGTGGAGCCGGAGGGGTAGTCGGGGCACCAGCCGGTGAGGGTCATGTCGGGGGTGGTGGAGAGGTCGCCGATGACGTCGTAGTAGGCGCCCGGGTCGACGGTGTCGATGACGACCTCGATGCCGGCGCGGGACAGGCCCTGCTGGATGGCTTCGGCCTTGCCCTTGTCGCCGGTGGAGACGGAGAGGGAGACCTTCAGGGACTCCTTGCCGGCGGCCTTGAGGAGTTCCTTGGCCTTGGTCGGGTCGCCGGCCGGGGCGATCTTCAGGACGTCGGCCTGCTTGCCTCCGGAGAGGGCCGGCGGGAGGTAGGCGGTGGCGATCTCGTTGAGGGCCGGGCCGCCGCCCGCGGTGATGACGGCCTCCTTGTCGACGGCGTACTGCATGGCCTCGCGGACCTTCGGGTCGTTGAAGGGGGCGCGGGAGTTGTTCAGGTGCAGCATTTCCGTACAGCCCTGGGACTCGGCGAGCAGCCGGGCCTTGATCTCCGGCTTGGGCAGCACCTTGGGGGCGCTCTCGGGGCGCATGTCGGCGTACTGGACGGTGGAGGCGTCGGCGCCCTCGCCGGCGATGATCCGGTCGTCGATCTGGCCGCCCTTGAGGCCCATGACCACCACGAAACGGTCCGGGTAGGCCTTGCGGACGGTGTCGGTCCCCGGGTCCCAGTGCTCGTTGCGGACCAGGACCAGCTTCTTGTCGCGGTCGTACGACTCGATCTTGTACGGGCCGGAGGAGAAGGGGCGGGCGTCGTACTGGGTGCCCTTCTCCTGGGCCGGGGGCACGGGCGCGAAGGTCGGCAGGGTGGCGGTCGCGGAGAACTCGGCCACCGGGCGCTTCAGTTCGAAGACGATCGTGCGGTCGTCGGGGGTCTTGACGGAGTCCAGGTGCTGCCCCTGGAGCGGGCCCTTGTAGCCCTCGGTCCCGGCCAGGTACTGGGCGGCGTAGTCGGGGCCGCCGGTGAGGTCGGGGCTGAAGGACCGCTCGACGTTGTACTTGACGTCCTGGGCCTTGACCGGCGTGCCGTCCTCGTACTTGACGCCCTCCTTCAGGGTGAAGGTCCAGGTGCGGCCGCCGTTGGAGGGGGTGCCGAGGTCGGTGGCGAGGTCGGGGACCAGCTCGCTGCCGGCCTTGCCGGGTTCGGCCTTGAAGGTGACGAGCGTGCGGTAGAGCAGCCGGGTGCCGAAGTCCATGGTCGGCATGGTCCAGTTGCGGGCGGGGTCGAGGTGCGCGAAGTCCTGGTTGGACAGGACGGTGAGGGTGCCGCCCTTGACCGGGGTCCCGCCGAGGACCTTGCCGTCGTTGGCGGCGGCGGGGTTGACGCCGCCCGCACCGGACGGGCCCTTCTTGGTGTCGGAGCAGCCCGAGGCGCCGAGTGCGAGAGCCGCCACCAGGGCGGTGGCGAGGGCGAGTTGGGTGCGCTTGGTCATGGTCACTCCAGTGAAGGGCCGCGCTCTAGGATGTGACCGGTAACATAGTAATGTGAAATTGCACTGACAAGGGGTTGGTGCCGCCGTTATCCAGCCGTGTCCAAAGCGGCCGGTCGCGGCGCGTCGGCACGACAGCCGACCCGGCGGGCGGGAACATGCCGGGTGTGATCACGCAGGCCAAGGCCACGCAGCGGAGCAGGAGTTCACGACGGCAACCGGGACCGTCGGAACCGGGGCGGCGGGACTTCCTCACCGCGGTGGGGGCCGTGGCGGCGACCTTCGCGCTCGGGGTCCCCGCGCGGGCCACCGCCGATGCCCGGGACGCAGCCACCGCCGCCGAGTACGTCGACGTCCAGCTCCTCGACATCACCGACCTGCACGGCTACCTGCAGGGCGCACCCGGCAGCAACTCCGTCATCGTCGGCAACGGCGGCCGCAGCTACACCGTCGGCGGCGTCGCGTACATGGCCGCCCACCTCGAACGACTCCGCGAAGGACACCCCAACTCCCTGTTCTTCACCCCCGGAGACGCCTTCTCCGGCTGGGAGTTCGACGCCGCGGCCTTCGCCGACGAGCCGACCATCGAGGCCCTCAACCGCATGGGGCTCGACTTCGCGACGGCCGGCAACCACGAGTTCGACAAGTCCCCCGCCATGCTCCGGCGCCACATGGAGCAGGGCGTCCCGTTCCCGGTCGAGGGTCGCGACACCTCCTTCACCGACTCCTCCGGCCTGCGCTTCCACGGCGCCGACTTCCGCTACTACAGCGCCAACCTCGTCCGGGTCCAGGACGGGACGACGGTCCTGCCCGCCTACCACGTCGAGCGGGTCCCCACCGCCGACGGCCGGGAACTGCCCCTCGGGTTCATCCACCTCACCGCCGTGGGCAGCGAACGCTTCCCGGGCTCCTACCAGCCGGGCCTCGCCACCCTCGACGCGGTCGCCACCGCCGACCACTACGCGGCCCTGCTCAAGAGCCAGGGCGTGAACGCGATCGTGCTCAGCCTGCACGACGGGGCGGTGGCGGGAGCCGACTTCAACAGCGGCGTCGACCCCTCGGGCCCGGCCCTCGACCTCGCGCTGCGGGTCTCGCCGGACATCGACGCGATCGTCACCGGCCACTGGCACACCCGGTTCAACATGATGGTCCCCGACCCGAACGGCGTCCCCCGCCCGTTCGTCGAGGCCGGCTGCTACGGCCAGGTCATCAACGAGATCAACCTGCGGCTCGACCCGCTCACCGGCCGGGTGGTCCGGGAACTGACGGTGTCCACCAACCATCCCAACACGCGCGACATC
This sequence comes from Streptomyces sp. NBC_01439, assembly GCF_036227605.1. Lineage (GTDB taxonomy): Bacteria > Actinomycetota > Actinomycetes > Streptomycetales > Streptomycetaceae > Streptomyces. The sequence continues at coordinate 2,649,839 of NZ_CP109487.1, forward strand.
GCCCCTCATCCGGAGCTGCAAGGGGTCGTCACCTACTGGGCCGGACAGGCCGCCGCGCGCGACCGGACCCGGATCGGGCAGCAGAGCGGCTCCTTCCTGCGCACCCGGAACTCGGCGGGCGAGAGCACCATGGGCAACCTGGCCGCCGACTGGGCGCTGTGGGCGGGCAGCAGGCCCACCGACCCCGAGAACGACGCCAACGTCCACCCCAACGTCCCGGCCGAGCTCGCCGTGATCGCCGCGGCGCCCCGCGTCGGCCAGGCGGTCATCGCCGGGGACCTCGTCCTCGACGCGGCGTCGGGCGGCACCGTCACCTTCGGCAACGCCTGGCGGGCCATCGGGTTCGGCGATCCGATCGTCAGCGCGTGGGTGACCGGACAGCGGATCCACGACGCGCTGGAGGAGCAGTGGACGACGGCGGAGGGCGGCGAACTGCGCTTCGCTCCCCTCGCCGTCTCGCGGAACGTGCGCTACAGCTTCGACGCGCGGGGGGCGGTCGGGGACCGGGTGGATCCCGCGGAGGTCTTCATCGACGGCCTCCCGCTGGACCTCGGCCGCAGCTACCGGCTCGCGGCCCCCTCGTACACGCTCCTAGCGAGCGACGGCTATCCGGCCCTCTCCGAGTTCCAGGAGCCCTACCGGCACCAACGGGACTTCGAGAGCTTCGTGGCGTACGTACGGGAGGCGGGGGTGTTGGCCCCGCAGCCCAGGGGGCGGGTCACGGCGGCGAACGCGGGCGCCGCGGCGGCCGACGTGGGCGCCGTGGTGGACCCGCCGGTGCTGCTCCTGCCCGACGGCACCCCGGTACCGCGCCCGGAGGCGGCGATCATCGCGGCGGACCGGCCGCTTCCGGCCCGCGGCGGCGGCCGCCCGCCCTGCTGATCCGGCGCCGAGCGCCGGGAGGCTACTGGAGACCGGAGCCGAGGCCTCCGGGGACGCGACCGACCGGTTCGTCGCGGCCCTGGGCCCACAGGGAGCGGACGTGGCCGAGGTGGCGGAGCATGCACTCCATCGCCGCCTCGGCGTCGCCGCTCAGCATCAGGTCGAGCAGCTCGATGTGTTCCTCCGCCGAGGAGACCAACTTGCCGGCCTCGTCCAGGCCGGTCAGTCCGTAGAGCCGGGACCGCTTGCGCAGGTCGCCGACCGTCTCCACCAGCCGGTCGTTGCCCGCGAGGGCCAGCAGGGAGAGGTGGAAGCGGCGGTCGGCCTCCAGGTAGCCGATGAGGTTGTGCTCGCGCGCGCTGGTGACGATCTCCTCGGCGACGGGACGCAGCGCCTCCAACTGCTCGGCCGTGGCGATCTTCGTGATCCGGCCGATGGTCGGCACCTCGATCATCGTGCGCAGCTCGGTGAACTGGTCCAGGTCGCGCTCACTGACCTCGGTGATCCGGAAGCCCTTGTTGCGGACCGGCTCGACCAGCCCTTCCCGGGCCAGGTCGAGCATGGCCTCGCGGACGGGGGTGGCCGAGACGCCGAGTTCGGCCGCGAGGCCCGGTGCGGAGTAGACGCTCCCGGGGCGCAGCTCACCCGCTATCAGCGCGGCCCGCAGGGCGTGCCCGACCTGGTCGCGGAGGCGTTCCTGGGCCTTGATGAGACTGTGCTGCTTCAGGTCACCCATTGCATTTCCTCCGAGACCCCCGTACACCGCCGACGAGGAGAGGACCAGCGTACAATGTCACGTTGCGCTGCTCACACTCCGGCGGCCTCGTACAGCGCGACCGCCACAGCGAGATCTTCCCAGGCCATGCCCACGCTCTTGAAGAGTTGTGGACAACTCCGCGGCCCGCCCACCGGCATCCGGCCGCCCACCAGATCGGCGAGGGTGCCGGTGATGTGACCGGGCCCGATGGCCCCCTCGGCCTCCGGGACCAGCAGGTCCCCCGCCTCGCGCAGCGCCGCCGCCCGGGACTCCACGTACACCGCCGCCCGTCGCACGAGGGCGGTGTCCGTCTCCCGGGCCGTCGGCTCGTGCGAGCCGACGGCGACGACGGTGGCCTCCGGCCCGACGAGGCGCCCGTCGAAGAGCGGTTCCCGGGCCGTGGTGCAGCAGATCACCAGGTCGGCGTCGGCCACCGCCTTCGGGGTGCCGGTCCGGGCGGCCGGGCCCAGGGTGCGGGCGTACGCGGCGAGCCGCTCCGCGCCCCCCGGGTCTCGGGCGACCACCACCACCTCGGCCAACTCCCGCACGGCCAGCACCGCTTCCAGATGCCCGTGCGCCTGCGGCCCCGACCCGAAGAGCACCAGGCGCAGCGGCCGCCCGGCGGGCGCCAGGTGGCGCAGCGCGAGGGCGGAGACCGCCGGGGTGCGCAGGGTGGTCAGCGCCGCGCCGTCCATCAGGGCCAGCGGGCGCAGGGTGGGCCCGTCCAGGAGGAGGTAGGAGCCGGTGATCCTGGGCAGCCCGCGCGTAGGGTTCCCGGGCGCGACCCCGGCGATCTTCACCCCGGCGTACGCGCCGGACGCGGCGGGCATCAGGAGCAGTTCGCCCCCGCCCGGCACGTCGATCGCGGAACGCGGCGGGCAGCTCTCCGGGTCGAGGCCGCCGTGCAGGGCGGCGGCCACGGCGTCGGCGGCCGCCGCCGGACCGAGCAGGGCGGCCATCGGTCCGGCGGCGAGCTGGGGGACGCCCGTCACAGGAGGAATCCGGTGCCGAGGGCGTCGTGCGGGTCGACCACGAAGGCGTGTTCGCCGGTGCGGTGGGCGGTTCCGGTGACCTCGGTGACCCCGCCGTCCAGCATCCGCCCGGTGAACACCGTGCCCGTGACCGACTCGTGCAGCAGGTCCTCGCCCGGGCCGAGCCGCCCGTCCTCGGCGAGCAGCGCCAGCCGCGCCGAGGTGCCGGAGCCGCAGGGCGAGCGGTCGATCTGCCCGTCGGCGAAGACGGTGACGTTGCGCTGGTGGGGCCCGAAGGGGGTGTCGGGCAGCTCCTCGTGGAGGATCACCCCGTAGACCCCGGAGAGCAGCGGGCCGGCCGGGTGCCAGGTGGCGGGGTGGGTGGCCAGCGCCGCCCTGATCTCCTGTCCGGCCCGCACCAGGGCGGGCAGCGCCGCCCGGTTGACGTCCAGGCCGAGGTCGCGCGCGCGGACGGCGGCGTAACAGGCCCCGGCGTGCGCGATGTCCACCTCGGCGAGTCCGAACGAGGTGGCGACGGGCACCTTGCGGGCCCCGACCCGGGCCGGGACGTTGCGGAAGGTGACCCCGGTGGTGCGGCCTCCGCCGCGGTGGACGGTGGCGGTGACCCGCCCGGACGGTACGTCGATGCGCACCGGGGCGTCCCCGTCGTCCGGGGCCGCGACCCGGCCGGTGTCCACGGCCCAGACCCCGAGGGCCATGGTGCCGTGGCCGCAGGCGGTGGAGTAGCCGTCCTTGTGCCAGAACAGCACGCCGAAGTGGGCGCCGTCGTCGTCGGCCGGGACCACGAACCCTCCGTACATCCCGGCGTGCCCGCGCGGCTCCTGCACGAGCAGGCGCCGTACGTCGTCCAGCGCGCCCCGGCGCGGGGCCGTCCCGGAACCGCCCGGGCCGATGACGGTGGCGCAGCGCTCGGCGACGGTGTCCCCGGGGACCGGCGGCATCCCTTCCCGTGCGCAGTCGACGATCCGGAAGGGCTCGCCGGCGGTGTGGTAGTCCACCGTGCGGACGGTGATCACAGGAGGAACCCTCCGGGGAAGGGGTCGGTGGGGTCGAGGAAGTACTGGGCGGTGCCGGTGATCCAGGCCCGGCCGGTGACCGTGGGGACCACGGCCGGGAGGCCGCCGACGGTGGTCTCTCCGACCAGCCGGCCGGTGAACTCGGTTCCGATGAAGGACTCGTTGACGAAGTCCGCGCCGAGCTCCAGCAGGCCGCGGGCGTGCAGCTGGGCCATCCGCGCGCTGGTCCCCGTACCGCAGGGCGAGCGGTCGAACCAGCCGGGGTGGATGGCCATGGCGTGCCGGGAGCGGTGGGCGTCGGAGCCGGGGGCGGCGAGGTAGACGTGCTTGACCCCGGCGATGGAGGGGTTCTCGGGGTGGACGGGCCGGTCGGGGCCGGCGTTGATCGCGTCCATCACCGCGAGGCCGGCGGCGAGCAGGTCGTCCCGCCGGGCCCGGTCGAAGGGCAGCCCGAGGGAATCGAGTTCGACGAAGGCGTAGAAGTTGCCGCCGTAGGCCAGGTCGTAGGTGAGCGCGCCGAAGCCGGGGACCTCGGTCTTGAGGTCGAGGCCGACGCTGAAGGAGGGCACGTTGGTGAGGGTGACGGCGGTCGCCGCACCGTCCTCGACCCGGACGTCCACGCTCACCAGCCCGGCCGGGGTGTCGAGCCGGACGGTGGTGACCGGCTCGACGACCGGCACCATGCCGGTCTCGACGAGGACGGTGGCGACCCCGATGGTGCCGTGCCCGCACATGGGGAGCAGGCCCGACACCTCGATGTAGAGGACCCCGTAGTCGGCGTCCGGGCGGGTCGGGGGCTGCAGGATCGCGCCGCTCATCGCGGAGTGCCCGCGCGGCTCGTACATGAGCAGGGTCCGGACGTGGTCCGTGTGCTCGATGAAGTGGAGTCGCTTCTCGGCCATGGTGGCGCCGGGGATCACCCCGACTCCTCCGGTGATGACCCGGGTCGGCATGCCCTCGGTGTGCGAGTCCACCGCGTGGTAGACGTGGCGCGTACGCATGTGCGGTCCCCCGGTGACTAGTTGAGGCCCTCGGCGAGGGCCTTCTCGGTAGCGGCGCGGACGGCGGCCTCGGTCTCGCCGGTGAGCGGGAAGCGCGGCGGGCGGGTGGCGCCGCCGGGGCGCCCGGCCAGGTCCATGGAGAGCTTGATGGCCTGGACGAACTCGGTCTTGGAGTCCCAGCGCAGCAGCGAGTGCAGGGACTTGTAGAGCGGCAGGGCGGTCTCCAGGTCCCCGGCGACGGCGGCCCGGTAGAGCTGGGCGCAGGAGCGCGGCAGGGCGTTGGGGTAGCCGGCGATCCAGCCGACGGCGCCCGCGAGGGCGAGTTCGAGGAGGACGTCGTCGGCGCCGATCAGCAGGTCGAGGCCGGGGGCGAGCTCGGCGATCTCGTAGCCGCGGCGCACGTCCCCGCTGAACTCCTTGACGGCGACGATGGACCCGTCTGCGTGGAGCCGGGCGAGCAGGTCCGGGGTCAGGTCCACCTTGGTGTCGATGGGGTTGTTGTACGCGACGACGGGCAGCCCGGCGCGGGCGACCTCGGCGTAGTGGGCGCGTACGGCGTCCTCGTCGGCCCGGAAGGCGTTGGGGGGCAGCAGGAGTACGGAGCCGGCGCCGGCCTCGGCGGCCTGATCGGCCCAACGGCGGGCCTCGGCGCTGCCGTAGGCGGCGACGCCGGGCATGACGCGGGCGCCGTCGCCGGCCGCCTCGACGGCGGTGCGCACGACGGCCGCCCGCTCCTCGTCGGTGAGGGTCTGGTACTCCCCCAGGGAGCCGTTGGGGACCACGCCGTCGCAGCCGTTGGCGATCAGCCAGGCCACGTGCTCGGCGTACGCGTCGTGATCGACGGTGAGGTCCTCGCGCATCGGGAGCGCGGTGGCGACCATGATTCCGTGCCAGGGGCGGGTGCGGGGCGCGGGGGTGTGCGCGTGGGTCATGTGAGAGCTCCCTAGTGTGGTGTGTGACATTTTACTAGCGGGTGTGGCGCGGCCACAAGGGCCGCGGCGCCCCGATCAGTGCTCGGCGCAGGGAAGTTCGGCGAGGTGGCGCAACGGAACGGGGCAGGACAGCGGCCGCCGGTCGGGCACGGGTTCCTCCCCGGCCAGGGCCGCGACGGCCGGGCCGCACATCCGGCCCTGGCACCAACCCATGCCGGCCCGGGTGAGGAGCTTGACGCTGCGGGCGTCCCGCGCGCCGAGGTCGCCCACGGCCTCGCGGATCCGCCCGGCCGACACCTCCTCGCAGCGGCAGACGACGGCGTCGTCGCGGAGCCAGCCGGTCCACCCCTCGCCGGGACGGTGGGCTGCGGCCATCGCGTCGGCGAAGGCGCGCAGCCGGGCCCGGCCGCGGGTGAGCCGGGACCCGGGCAGCGCACCCGCGATGGAGTGCGCGGCCAGTTCGCCCTCGGTCAGGGCCAGTTGGGCCCCGCCAATGCCACCGGTCTCACCCGCCGACCAGATGCCCGGGACGGAGGTCCGCTGCTCGGCGTCGAGGACGAGGGCGACGGTGCCGTCCGGGCCGGTGCGGGTTGCGCAGCCGAGGCCGGTGGCGAGTTCCAGCTGGGGCACCAGCCCGTGGCCGACGGCCAGGGCGTCGCAGGGGATCCGGCGGCCGGTACCGGGCAGCGGTCGCCAGTCGCGGTCGAGCCGGGCCACGGTGACGGCCTCGACCCGGTCGGTGCCGTGCGCCTCGGTGACGGCGTGCCGGGTGAGGAGCCGGACGTGGTGGCGGGCCAGCGCCCCGCCGTAGGTGGCGGCCTCGACGAGCTTGCCGGGGTTGCGCAGCAGGGCGGGGACCCGGCCCGCGTACGCGGTGTAGGCGGCGGCCTCCACCACGGCGGGCACGACGGCTCCGGCGGCGGCGAGCGACCCGGCCACGGCCAGCAACAGCGGCCCACTGCCCGCGACGACCACCCGCCGGCCCGGTAGGACCAGCCCTGCCTTGAGCATGGCCTGCGCCCCGCCGGCCCCGACCACTCCCGGCAGGGTCCAGCCGGGGAAGGGCAGTTGCCGCTCGTAGGCGCCGGTGGCGATGAGCACGGCCCGGGCCGTGACGGTCGCGGCCCGCTCCTCGGGGGCGTGACCGGCGACGGCGTGCAGGATCCACTCGGTGGCGGGCGCGGCGTGCCCGCGGCGGTCCCCGGCCGCCCCGCCCGGGACGATCGTCCACACGTGGTGGAGCGGGAGGTAGGTGATCCGGCCGGCCGACTCGTGGGCGCGCAGGGCGGCTTCGCGGGTCGCGAACTGCGCCCAGCCGTGGTGCAGCGCCTCGGGTCGGGCCGCGCCCAGGCCCGGGGCGGGGTGGCGGTAGAACTGCCCGCCCGGGCGGTCGCCCGCGTCGAGGAGGGTCACCCGCAGGCCGAGGCCGGCGGCCGTGACGGCGGCGGCGAGGCCCGCCGGACCGGCCCCGACGACGGCCAGGTCGACCGGACCCGCGCCGGCGGGCGCGGGACCGGCGGCAGATGCCCGCTCCGACACGGCGGCGGACGCGGCGGGGGGATCCGCGCGACCCGCGCGACCGGCGGGCTCAGACGGCGAGGTCGGCACGGCCGGTTCCTTCCTGGGTGGTGACGGAGTCCCCCGGCCGGGCCGGGACCAGGCAGGCGCGCTGGTTCGGGCGGCCGTTGACGGTGACCAGGCAGTCGTAGCAGCTACCGATCCCGCAGAACGCTCCGCGCGGGGCGCCGCCCTCCCGCGTGGTCCGCCAGGCGAGGACGCCCGCGCTCCAGAGCACCGCAGCGATGCTCTGGCCGGGCAGGGCGGGCAGTTCCCGGCCATCGAAGGTGATCTCGTGCGCGGCTGCCGGGCTGCCGCCGACCAGCGCGCGGGGGCTGCGCATCAGTGCTGCTCCTCAGGGGTGTCGGTGGCGGCCGGGTCCACGGCGAAGCGGTCCGGACGGAACGGGTGGGCGGGGAGCGGCGGTTCGGCCCCCGTCAGGGCGGCGGCGATCAGCGCTCCGGTGGCGGGCGCCAGGCCGATGCCCGCGCCCTCGTGGCCGCAGGCGTGCAGCAGCCCGGGGCGCCGCGGGTCCGGGCCGATCGCCGGGAGGTGGTCGGGCAGGTAGGGGCGGAAGCCGTGGTAGGCGCGCATGACCCGGACGTCGGCCAGGACGGGGAAGAGCGCCGCCGCCTGGGCGGCCAAGCGGCGCAGGGCCTCCGTCGAGAGGGTGCGGTCGAAGCCGACCCGCTCCCGGGTGGCGCCGATCAGGACCGGGCCGGACGGGGTGCCCTCGACCACCGCCGAGGACTGCAGGGCGGCGGAGCCGCTGGCGACGTCCGCGATGTAGTCGGCGGCGTAGACCTTGTGCCGGACCACCCTCGGCAGCGGTTCGGTCACCAGGACGAAGCCGCGGCGCGGGAGGACGGGCAGGGTGACCCCGGCCAGCGAGGCGATGTGGCCGCCCCAGGTGCCGGCCGCATTGACCACGGCCGGGGCCAGGAGTTCGCGGCGCCGCGTGCGCACCCCGCGGACGGCGCCCCGGTCCAGCAGGATCTCCGTCACCTCCTCGCCGAGGTACACCTCGGCGGCCGGGGCTCCTGGCGCACCCGGGGCGCGCGCCGCGGCCAGCAGCCGGGCCGCCGCCTGGGCGGGCTGGACCTGAGCGTCCTGCGGGTAGTGGAAACCGCCCGCCAGACCCGGGGCCAGGTGCGGCTCCAGGTCGTGCAGAGTGTCCGCCGCCACTTCGACCGCGTCGACGCCGACCGCGCGCTGGCCCTCCGCGAAGTGCCGCAGGGCCTTCACGGTCCGTTCGTCGGGGGCGACGACGAGCCCACCCTTGGGCTCGTACTCGATGTCCGGCGGGAGGACCGCGGCGAGTTCGGTCCACAGGCGGGTGGACAGCAGGGCGAGGTCGAGTTCGGGTCCCGCCTCCTTGTCGGAGACGAGCAGGTTGCCTTCGCCGGCACCGGTGGTGCCGCCCGCCACGGGGCCCCGGTCGACCACGGCCACGGAGAGTCCGGCGCGGGCCGCGTAGTGGGCGCAGGCCGCCCCGACGACGCCGGCGCCGATGATCACGGCGTCCAGGGAGTGTCTCTTGAGCACGACAGTAATATGTCACATTCTTTAGGGCCTGCCCAGATGCCCGGGCCGGTCCCGCACCCCCCTCGGATGCGGGACCGGTCCGGTGCCGGGCGGGTGCCGATCAGCTGCGGAGGGGGCCCTCGCAGCTGTAACTGGAGGTGCCCGCGACCTTGTTGGTCCAGATCTCCACCGGACCGAAGGAACAGTTCATGTCGGCGAGGTTGTTCGAGGCCGCGCCCGCCCGGTCGAGGATGAAGTAGTCGACCGTCTCCGACATGTCCTTGAAGTTCTGGTCGTCGCTGCGCCAGTTCTTCAGGTTCGCGGTGATCCGGCCGGTGCAGGTGAAACGCCGCTTGCCCGGGTCGCCGTTCTCCACGCAGTCCGGGGTGTTGTACGTGGCCGTGGCGAAGGAGGACTTCACCGAGGCGAGCGCCGCGTCGCGCAGCCGGTCGTTCGGGGTGAAGGAGGTGTTCGGCACGTGGAGCTGGTCGACCTTGGCGATCTGCGCGTCCAGGAAACGGTCGTAGTCGCGCTGGAGGTAGGTGTCCGCGCCCGTCCGGTGGCGCCAGGCGTCGTACGCCGCCACGTCGTCGGCCCGCAGGTGCGCGTACATCTCGCGCAGCAGCGCGGGCTTCTCGGTCCACAGGAACTCGAAGAAGGTGCCCGCGTAGCTGTAGAAGCGGAAGCCGTCGCCGTCGTAAGTGGCGTTCAGCAGCTGCTCGACGCTCATGCGCGGGCCGCCGCCGGCCGTGTCGCTGATGATGCTCTTGACGAGGGACTTGCGGACGGCGATGCCGTTGTCGCGGGTGGCGCCGTCGAAGAACTCGGCCGTGCCCTCGTCCATGGCGGTCGTCCGGTCGCCCTCGTACCAGGGGCCCTGGCCGAAGAAGCGGGGCACCGCGAAGCGGCCGTTGAGGTAATGCGTGTACTCGTGGCGGAAGAGCTCCTCGAGGGTGAGGGAGGAGTCCTGGGGGACGCGGCGCTGGTAGGTGTAGAAGGTGGCGCCGTTCTCGATGTAGATGCCGCCGTTGTTGGTGCCGTAGCCGGTCAGGATCGGGTGGTAGTTCACGTAGTCGGCGCGGGAGGCGTAGAGCACGATGTTGAGCGTGGAGTTGGGGTCGCCCGCGAGCGGCTGGTCGGTGCCGAGCACGCGGTGGTACTGGGCCTTGACCTGCTTGCTCGCGTAGTACAGCTGGTCGACGGTGGCCCGGTCCAGGGCGGTGCGGACCTTGATGGCGCCGTTGTCGTAGGAGTAGGTGTAGGGGAACAGCTGCTTCTCGATGTCCTCCTTGCACACCCCGTACGGTTTGCAGGCCTCGTAGAAGTTGAGCCAGGAGACGACCTTGGCCCACGGCTCGCTGCCGTCGCCGAAGGCGGCGCGGACGGGGCCGAGCATCGCGCCGAGGTCGGCGACGACCCGCTCCCGCAGGCCCTCGACCTGGCCGAAGCGGGCGTACTCGCTCAACGCGTCGCGCACCACCCAGGCGTTGCCCGTGCCCTTGAGGTGCGTGTAGGTGGAGAAGGCCTTGAAGGCGTCGCGGTAGGAGGCGTCGGCGGCCACCGCGGAGTGGAAGGCGGCGTCCTGGTTGCCCGGGTAGACACCCAGGTAGGTGACGGAGAGCGCGGCCAGCGCGGCGCCCGCCCAGCCCGCGTCGAGGTGGGTGGCCGGGTGGGCCGGGTCCATGGTGGCCAGCACCTTCTTGATGAGGCCGAGCTGGTGCTGGCGCAGGCCGGGTGCGCTGCCTGCGTAAAGGGCCTCGCGCAGGGTGCGGGCATTGCTGGGGGTCGCGTCGAAGGTGCGGGCGGCGGCGCCGAAGTCGGCGATGGCACGGCGCATGGCGTCGACGGTGGGAGCGTCGGTGACGTCGATCTCGGAGCGCGAGTAGTCGTGGTAGGCGACCGCGTGCAGGTACGTGAACATCTCCTCCAGATGGGAGGAGTTGCGCCCGTCATGGGCGGCGGCCAAGCCGGATATCCGGCGGGAGACGGCCTGGACGTGCGCGTCCGACATGACCGGGGCCAGGCGGGCGTCCCAGGTCCAGATGAGCCCGCGCAGACAGCCGTCGGCGAGGACGGCCTGGTCGCCGAGGAAGTCGGCGAACTGCTCGGGGGTCAGGCCGGTGATCCCGTCGAGGGTGCAGGGGACGCCCGCGGCGACGCTCTTCGCGGTGGGGGCCGCCTGGACCGCCTTGCCGCGCTTCTGCAGGTCGTCGACGGGCGCGGCGGCGGGTGTGGCCGCACCGGGGACCTGCCCGGTGATGTCCTGCCCGCCGGGGGCCGGGGCCGGCGCGGGGGTGTTGTCCTTCTGGTCGGCCAGGCGGTCGACCTCGTCGAACGGGTTCCCCGTGGGGCCGGGGGCTGTGGCGGGGGCGGCCTGTGCGCCGGTGAAGGTGGCCGGGGCCGCGAACTCTGCGGCCTGCGTGGTGGCCTGCCCCGCGGTGGCGAGGAGGGTCACGGCCACGGCGGAGGCGAGGAGGGAAGAGCGCACAGCTCTGTGCTTGAGCACCGAGGACTCCTGAAGGGAGAGGCGAGGTGGGGGGTGGTGCGTGAACTGCCCTGCGTCACACGGCGTTTGACGGGGATTAACGTGCCGCGGTGTGAGCTGTAACATAGTAATGTGAAATTGCACTGACAAGACCTGTGCGCCCACCAGTTCGCATCTTTCTTGAGGGAGTCCTCGTGACCGACGCGTCCACCCGCCTCAACACGGGCAGTCACGACCGCCCGGTGTCCCCGGAGTTGTCCCGGTTCATGGCGGGCCACTGGGCCGCGACCCCGCTGCCCTACTCCGCGCGCGTCCCCGGCCATGCCGTCACCCCGGCCCGCCGGGCGCGGCTCTCGGCCCGCTTCCCGGGCGAGCGGCTGATCGTCCCGGCCGGGGAGCTGAAGGTCCGCTCCAACGACTGCGACCACCGCTTCCGCCCGCACAGCGCGTACGCCTGGCTGACCGGCCTCACCGGCGAGGACCAGGCGGGCCACGTCCTGGTCATGGAGCCGTCGGGCCCGCACGCCCACGAGGCCGTGTTGCACCTGCGGCCGCGCTCGCCGCGGGCGGACGGGGACGGGGAGTTCTACCGGGACCGTCGGTACGGGGAGTTCTGGGTGGGCCGCCGGCCGGACCTCGCGGAGGCCGAACGCCTCACCGGCATCCGCTGCGCCCACCTGGACGAACTCGGCTCACCGGCCGGCCGCAACGCGGCCACCGACGCCGAACTCGCCTCCGCCCTCTCGGAGCTGCGCCTGGTGAAGGACGCGTGGGAGGTCGAGCAGCTCCAGCTGGCCGTCGACCACACGACGGCGGGCTTCGAAGACGTCGTACGGGCCCTGCCGCGCGCGCTGGCGCACCCGCGCGGCGAGCGCTGGATCGAGGGGGTCTTCGGCCTGCGCGCCCGGGCCGAGGGCAACGGCACCGGGTACGAGACGATCGCGGCGTCCGGCGCCCACGCCTGCACCCTGCACTGGATCCGCAACGACGGCCGGCTGAACGGGACGGAACTGCTCCTCCTGGACGCGGGCGTGGAGACGGACACCCTCTACACGGCGGACATCACCCGCACCCTCCCCCTGTCGGGCCGCTTCTCCCCCGTCCAGCGCCAGGTCTACGAACTGGTCCTGGCCGCCCAGGAGGCGGGCATCGCGGCGCTGCGCCCGGGGGCGAGCTTCGGGGACTTCCACCGGGCCGGGATGCGGGTGATCGCGGAGGGGCTGGCGGAGTGGGGCGTCCTGAAGGACGCGGAGGGCGACCTGCACCGGCGGTACACGCTGTGCAGCAGCGGCCACATGCTGGGGCTGGACGTCCACGACTGCGCGAAGGCGAGGGCGGAAACCTACCTGGACGGCGTCCTGGAGGAGGGCCAGGTCCTGACGGTGGAGCCGGGCCTCTACCTCCAGCCCGACGACGAAACCCTCCCGGCCGAGCTGCGGGGCATCGGCGTCCGCATCGAGGACGACCTGGTCATCACGGCGAACGGCGCCCGCCTGATGTCGGGCGCGCTGCCGCGCACGGTGGCCGGCATCGAGGACTGGATGGGCCACCTGCTGGAACGGTGACCGACGGGTCACTCCGCGAGGCCGGTGCGGGTCGCTCCGCGGGGCGGGTCCGGGTCGGCCTGCGGGCCGGGATCCGGGCCCGGTGTGGGCCGGTCCGCGGGGCCGGGGAGGGATGTCTCCTCGGCTCGCGCCAGGCGGGCACGTCTCGGCTGTGCGCGGTGGTTGCGCGCTCGTCCTGCGGGGACACCCCTCCCCGTCCCCGCTCCCCACGCGTCGGGCCGGCTCCGGGAACGAGGCCGGCGGTCCGTGGGTCCGGGTGACACTGTCGGAGCCCTGCCGTGGGGCGGGGACACGCCGGAGTGTCCCCGCAGGACGAGCGCGCACCACCGAGCACCACCGCGACATGCCGCACCGCGCGAGCCGAGGAGACACTCCGGCGGGGCACCGCCCCACACCACCCAGCCCCGCCGGCGCTTGAGGCGCAGGAGACGGGGCCAAGCCCCAACACCCCCGACCAGCCACAGCCAAGCACCGCGCAGCGACCCCGCACCGCACAGCAACCCCCGCGGGAGCCCCTAGGCGAGGACCGCCACCCCGTCCAGTTCGACCAGGGCCGCGTCGTCCCAGAGGCGGACCACGCCGATGACGGCCATCGCCGGATAGTCACGGCCCGCCGACCGCCGCCAGATGCGGCCCAGTTCGGCCGCGTGGGTCCGGTACGCCGCCACGTCCACCGCGTACACCGTCACCCGGGCCAGGTCCGCCGGGGTGCCGCCCGCCGCGGCCAGGGCCGCCAGGAGGTTGGCAAGGGCGACCTCGAACTGTTCCGGCAGGCTCTCGCCCACCACCTTGCCCGCCCCGTCCAGGGCGGTCTGGCCCGCCAGGAACACCAGCCGGCTGCCGGTCGCCGCGACCGCGTGCGAGAAACCCGTCGCGGGCGACAGCTCCGCCGGATTGATCCGCTCCAGGCTCATCGCGCCGCCACCGCCCCGTACAGCTCCTTCGCGATGATCGTGCGCTGCACCTCGCTCGCCCCCTCGTAGATCCGCGGTGCCCGTACCTCCCGGTAGAGGTGTTCGAGCAGGTGGCCGCGCTGGAGCGCGACCGCGCCGTGCAGTTGGACCGCGTGGTCGACCACGTACTGGGCCGTCTCGGTGGCCAGCAGTTTCGCCATCGCCGCCCGGCGCGGGACGTCCCCGGCCCCCCGGTCGTAGGCCCCGGCCGCCGCGTACACCAGCAGCCGGGCCGCCTCCGTACGGGTGGCCATCTCGGCCACCCGGTGCGCCACCGCCTGGAGATCGCTCAGCGTTCCGCCGAACGCGGTCCGGTCCGCCGTGTACGCGAGCGTCGCGTCCAGCGCGGCCCGGGCCATGCCCACCGCGAAGGCGCCGACGCTCGGCCGGAAGAGGTTCAGGGTGTCCATCGCGACGCGGAAGCCCCGTCCGGGTTCGCCGAGCAGGTCCCGCGGGCCGACCGGCACCCCGTCGAAGGCGAGGGAGCCGATGGGGTGCGGGGAGAGCATGTCCAGGGGTGCGCCGGAGAGTCCGGGGCGGTCGGCCGGGACCAGGAAGGCCGAGACCCCCTTCGCCCCCGGTCCCTCCCCCGTTCGGGCGAACACGGTGTAGAAATCCGCCTCGGGGGCGTTGGAGATCCAGCACTTCTCACCGCTGAGCCGCCAGCCACCCCCGGCGGCCGCCGCATCGGCTGTCGCGGCCAACGCCAGCGCCGCCGCGTCCGAGCCCGCCCCCGGCTCGCTCAGCGCGAAGGCCGCGACCGCCCGCCCGGTGCGCACCCGCGGCAGCCAGCGCTCCCGCTGCTCCTCGCTCCCGGCCCGCAGGACCGGGTACGCCCCGAGCCCCTGCAGGGCCAGCGCCGTCTCGGCCTCCGTGCAACCGTAGGCGAGGGATTCCCGCAGCAGGCACAGTTCCAGCGCGCCCGAGGCGAACACCCGCTCCAGCAGGCCCAGCTCCCCCAGCGCCGCCAGCAGCGGCCGGTTGACCCGCCCCGGTTCCCCTTTCTCGGCCAGTGGCCGCAGCCGCTGCACCGCCAGTGCGCGCAACTGCCCGCACCACTCCTCCTGGTCCACCCCGAGCGCGAATCCGGTCATCCGAACATCCCCGCATCTATCGCGTCCTGTTGACTGCCGTCACCATCACGATACGCTCCTGGAAGGACCTCCGGCCGTGGCCGGGGGAACCACCGCACGGCCGGCTCCACCCCACCCCGGACCGCTGCAAGGGGGGCGACCCGCCTTGGACCTCAAGCCTTCCGCTCACACCGACACCTTCGCCCGTGACCACCTGCCACCCGCGGACACCTGGCCGGAGCTCCTCTTCGAGCTGCCCGAGCTGGCCTATCCGGACCGCCTGAACTGCGGGGCCGAGCTGCTCGACGCCACCATCGCCCGGTTCGGCCCGGCCGGCGCCGACCGCCCGGCCTTCCGCAGCGGCTCGGGCGAGGTGTGGTCGTACGGCGACCTGCGCCAGCGCGTGGACCGCCTGGCCCACACGCTCACCGCCGACCTCGGCGTGGTTCCCGGCAACCGGGTGCTCCTGCGCGGACCCACCGGCCCCTGGCTCGCCGCCTGCTGGCTCGCGGTGATGAAGGCGGGCGCGGTGGCCGTCACCGTGCTGCCCCAGCAGCGCGCCCAGGAGCTGGCCACGGTCTGCGCGATGGCCCGGGTGGGGCACGCCCTGTGCCACGCGGACGTGCTGGACGACCTGGTGAAGGCCGAGGTGCCGGGGCTGCGGATCACCGTGTACGGGGGATCGGCCCCGGGGGACCTGCTCCGGCTGGCCGCCAGACATCCCGATCCCTTCCCGGCCGCCCCGACCTCCGCGGACGACGTGGCCCTGATCGCCTTCACCTCCGGGACCACCGGGCGGCCCAAGGGCTGCATGCACTTCCACCGCGACCTGCTCGCCGTCGCCGACACCTTCTCCCGCAGCGTGCTGCGGCCCCGCCCGGACGACGTCTTCGCGGGCAGCCCGCCGCTCGGCTTCACCTTCGGCCTCGGCGGACTGGTCGTCTTCCCGCTGCGCGCCGGTGCCTCGGCGCTGCTGCTGGAGGAGGCGGTGCCGCGCCGGCTGCTGCCCGCCCTCGCGGAGCACCGGGTGACGGTGCTGTTCACCGCGCCCACCGCCTACCGGACGATGCTGGACGCGCTGGGCCCGTACGACGTGGGCATGTACGACCTGTCGGCGCTGCGCCGCTGCGTCTCGGCCGGGGAGAACCTGCCCGCCGCCACCTGGCGGGCCTGGTACGAGCGCACCGGCCTGCGCATCATCAACGGCATCGGGGCGACCGAGCTGCTGCACATCTTCATCTCCGCCGCCGACGAGGACATCCGGCCCGGTACGACGGGCCGGGTGGTCCCGGGCTGGGAGGCCCGGGTGGTGGACCGGGCCGGCCGCCCGGTCCCGGACAACGAGCCGGGACTGCTGGCCGTGCGCGGCCCGGTGGGCTGCCGCTACCTGGCCGATCCCCGGCAGGGGGAGTACGTACAGGGCGGATGGAACCTGACCGGCGACACCTACGTGCGCGATCCGGAGGGCTACTTCCGCTACGTCGCCCGGGCTGACGACATGATCGTCTCGGCGGGCTACAACATCGCGGGCCCCGAGGTGGAGGAAACCCTGCTGCGCCACCCGGACGTGGTGGAGGCGGCGGTGGTGGGCCTCCCGGACGAGCGGCGCGGGCAGATCGTGGTGGCGTACACCGTGGCACGCGACGGTGCGGTGCTGACGGAGGAGGTCCTGCGCACCTTCATGCGGGCGGAACTGGCCCCGCACAAGTGCCCGCGCTCCTTCGTCTTCCTCCCGGCCCTCCCCCGTACCGCGACGGGCAAACTGCAGCGCTTCCGGCTGCGCGATCCCGGAGCCCGACCCGACCGGCCCGACAGGATCTAGAGTGAACCCGTGGTCGAGCAGCACACTCCGCGATCCCTGATCGTCACGTTCTACGGAGCCTACGGGCGGGCCTTCGAGGGCCCGGTCCCGGTGGCCGCGCTGATCCGCCTGCTGGGCGCGGCCGGCGTGGACGCCCCGTCGGTCCGCTCGTCGGTGTCCCGGCTGAAGCGGCGCGGCTTCCTGCTGCCCGAACGCGCGGCGGACGGCTCGGCGGCGTACGGGCTCTCCGAGGAGGCCCGGCAGCTGCTGGACGACGGCGACCGACGGATCTACGGCAGCCCGCAGCTGACGGACGAGTGGCTGGTGGCGGTGTTCTCGGTCCCCGAGCAGGAACGGAGCAAGCGGCACCTGCTCCGCTCACGGCTGGCCCGGCTCGGTTTCGGCGCGGTGGCGCCGGGCGTGTGGATCGCCCCGGCCCGACTGTCCGAGGAAACCGCGCACACCCTGGAGCGGCTGCACCTGACCCCGTACGTGGAACTCTTCCGCGGCGCCCACCTCGGTTTCGCCCCGACCGCCGAGGCGGTGGCCCGCTGGTGGGACCTGGCGGCCCTGGCCAAGCAACACGAGCAATTCCTCGACCTGCACGAACCCGTCCTGCGGCGGCTCCGGTCGGGCCCGGAGCCGACTACTGAGGAGGCCTACCGGGACTACCTCCGGGCGCTGGACACCTGGCGTCGGCTGCCGTACGCCGACCCGGGCCTGCCGCGCGACCTGCTCCCGGCGGACTGGCCGGGCGACCGGGCGGCGGCCGTCTTCGCCGAACTGCACGAACGGCTGCGCGACGTCGGGGCCGGGTTCGCGCAACCGTAGGCGGAGGGGATCGCGTCACGAGGTGGTGTGGCGCATTCCGATCTCCCTCCGCACCCGTTCCAGCCTCCGCATCCGTCCCCGCATCCGTCCCCGCCTCCGCCCCCGCGGCACCCATCGCCCCAGGCGCAGACCCGGCGCCAGGCACCGGTAGGGCCGGCCGGGCGGCGGGCCACGGGCCTCCTGCTGGTGGCGGCGGCGCTGGTCGGAGCCGTGGCCGGGTGGGCCGCCGTCGCACTCGCTTCGCACGCCCGCGCGTACTGCGACGCCGGTTGGGAGGCTGGCGGTCGGTTCGAGATGACCTTCCTGCTGGTGCTGATGGTGCCGGGGTGCGCCGTGCTCGCGCTGCTGATCGCCTTCCTCTCGCGACCGCTGCCCCTGTGGTCGCGGCCCGTGCCAGTCCTGCTCGTGCTCGCGGTGGTGGTGCTCGTCTTCTTCGCCTCGAAGGGGACGCTGGACGGCTACCCCGGGAACTTGGAGCGGTGCGGGCCGGACAACGTGCCGCCGTGGTGGCCGGGGTGGCTGCCCGCGTGAGAAATCCGGGTGCGGGCGGGCCGCGCGCCGCGCCACGATGGGTCATGACTTGGACCTTCACCACGGACCTGACGGCCTATCTGGCCGTGGCGGGCCCGGCCGCGGCCGCGCGGCCCGTCTCCAACACCCTTCTGCTGACCGTGGCCGACGGGCTGCAGCGCCGCGGGCCCGGTGCTTACGGCGACGGCACCCCCTTCTTCGGCTGGTGGACGGGGGCCGACGGCGTCGTCGCCGGCGGCCTGCTGTGCACCCCGCCGTTCCCTGCCGTGCTCGGCGTACTGCCCGGGGAGGCGGTCCGGGCACTCGGGGGCGTGCTCGCCGGCGAGCCGCTGCTCGCCGGGACGCACCGGTTCAACGCCCGCCGCCCGGACGCGGAGGCGCTGGCCGAAGTCTGGGGGCGCCCCAACCGGATCGCCGAGGAACTGCGCCTGTACCGGCTGGCCGGCCTGGTCGCCCCGGACCCCGCTCCGGCCGGACGGGCCCGGTCCGCCACCGGGTCGGACCTCCCGCTGCTGCTGGAGTGGACCACGGCCTTCAGAGCGGAGGTCGGCCTTCAAGGCAGCCCCTCCGAGGCCGCGCTGCGCGACCGGATCTCCTACGGCGGGCTCCGGCTGTGGGAGCACGCCGGGACCCCCGTATCGCTGGCCGGCTTCTCCCGCCCGATCGGCTCGACCTCCCGCGTCGGCCCCGTCTACACCCCGCCCGAGCACCGCGGCCGCGGCTACGCCGCCGGGGTCACGCACGCGGTGAGCGAAGCGGCGTACGCGGCCGGCGCCACCGAGGTCCTCCTCTTCACGGACCTGGCCAACCCCACCAGCAACGGCGTCTACCTGCGCCTGGGTTACACCCCGGTCGAGGACCGCGCCGAGATCGTCGCGGCGTGACGGGCCGGCCCGCGGCGGGGTCCGTACCGACGGGCGAGCCGGGTCTTGACCTCAAGCACCCTTGAGGTCCGATGATGATCCACATGACGACCGAAAGCACGGCCCGTACCGCTGACATCGAGGCCATTCACCAGGTGGTGGCCGCCGTCGAGGCCTCCCAGCAGGCCAAGGATCCCGACGCCTTCCTCTCCCTCTTCCATCCCGACGCCCTGTGGACCACCGGCGGCGGCAAGGTCCTCATCGGCCTGGACGCCATCTCCGAGTTCACCCGCGCGGTCCTCCCCGGCGCGAGCTGGGACGGCCGGGTCAGTTACACCGTCACCCACCTCCAGTTCCTCCGCCCGGACGTGGCCGCGGTCAAGGTCCGTCAGCTCTACCACTCGGCCGACGGCCCCGGGGACGAGGGCGTCCCCACGTACGTGATGACCAAGGACGACGACGGCCGCTGGCTCCTGACCGTCTGCCAGAACACGCAGGTGCCCAAGGCGCAGGCCGCCTGACCGGACGCCGCATCCTTTGTGGGCCCGCCCCGTATTCGGGTGAACCTCGGCCCGGTCGGCGGGCGGGGGGCGGTCGTACCGGCGTGGCGTGGCCCCTGCCACGGAATACACGGCGGGACAAACCCCACAGAGAGGCCAATGTCCCTCATGCGCCGTCGTTTCCTGCTCGCCGCCTCCGCCGCGGCGACCGCCTTCACCGCCACCTTGTCACTCGCCGCCACCGCACCCGCCGCCTCCGCCGGAACGGGCGGGGACGAGCACGAGCCCTGGGTGGTGCGCTCCGCCGCACAGCGCACGGACGCCAAGGCGTTCCGCTCGCTGTGCGGCGAGCAGAAGGAAGGCAGACCCGAGCGCCGCACGTTCCCGCTGTTCGGCCACAAAAAGGGCTTCACCGCGGTGCAGGACTTCCAGCGCCAGGACCCGGACGGCACGGTGTACTGGGGCGGCCACGACCCGAAGAACCCGGAGAACACCATCTCCGTGTCCGCCATCGGGGCCTGCACCGAAGGACCGGTGACCCTCTCCGGCGTCATCACGATCGGTTTCCGCCAGTACGCCTACCAGCCGCTGGCCGAGCGTCCGGGCTGGTACGAGCTGCAGGAGATCGACTCCCTCGCACTGCCGCCCAGCGGGATCGGAGTCGACACGGTCAACGTCCCCGCGAAGAAGCCGCACAAGCCGCACCACCCGCACAAGCCGCACAAGCCGGGTCTGCGGGCCGCCACGCCCAACGACCCGGCCGCCATCGACATCGTCGTCGCCTATACGCCGGCCACCGTCGCGGTGATGGGCAGTGTGCAGGCGGTCCAGTCCCGCATCTCCTACGGCGTGAACCAGCTCAACCGGGCCCTCGCCACCGACAACGTGCCGGCCAGTGTGCACGTCGTGCACACCTACCAGACCGCGGCCACGGGCGTTCCCAACGAGAACGTCAACACCCTGCTCAGCATGATCAGCAACCCCGCGAACACGGTCCTCGGTGCCACGGCCGCCGCCCGGCGCAACCAGTACGGCGGCGACCTGGTGGCGCTCCTGGCCGCCGTCCCCTTCGAGGACAGTTCCGGAGCGGCGAGCCTGCCCGACCCGGGCCCGACCGCGACGACCGACAGTGCCGCGTTCTCGGTCACCAGCATCGGCTCCGTGACGGCCTGGGAGAACCTCGCGCACGAGATCGGCCACAACTTCGGCATGAAGCACGACCGTGCGACGGTCATCAGCCAGGGCGGCGCCACTCCCGCGGGCACGTTCAACTACGGCTGGGTGACGCCCAACGGCCAGCACCGCACGCTCATGGCGTACTCCACCGCCTGCCCCCAGGCGTGCAACGTGGTCAACTCGTACTCCACCCCCGACCGCACCTGGAACGGCCAGATCCTGGGCAACGCCCAGAACAACAACGCCGCCGTCGCGCTGCAGAACGCGGACACGCTGGCCGGATACCGCGCCTCGCTCGTGACCAACCGCCGCTCCCTCACCCTGCTGCACGACCCCGTGGGCGCGGGCACGGTCCGGGTCAGCGAGTACGGCCCGTACGACCCCGGCACGCAGGTCACCGTCACCGCCGTCCCCAACCCCGGCTTCCAGTTCGACGCCTGGGCGGTGGACGGCATCGAGCTGGAGGGCAACAACCCGAACTACCAGCTCACGATGAACGCGAACCGGACCATCAACGCCCTGTTCGTCCCGATCCCGCAGCCGTAGGGGCACGCCCCGCACCACTCGGCTCCCCGTACGGGCCGCGGCCTAGCCGCGGCCCGTCGGCGGTGTGCGGCTGCCCGCGCGGTACGGGGCCGGCCAGGGCGCGCCGGGGCCTTCGTAGGACTGCTCGGCGGCCGCGTGCAGGGTCCAGTGGGGGTCGTAGAGGTGGGGGCGGCCGAGGGCACAGAGGTCGGCGCGGCCGGCCAGCAGCAGGGAGTTCACGTCGTCCCAGGAGGAGATGGCTCCGACGGCGATGACGGGGACGCCGAGCGCGGCCCGGATCCGGTCGGCGTACGGGGTCTGGTACGAGCGCCCGTACTCGGGGGCCTCGTCCGCGACGACCTGGCCCGTCGAGACGTCGATGGCGTCCGCGCCACGGTCGGCGAAGGCGGCCGCGATCCGCACCGCGTCCTCGGGCGAGGTTCCTCCGGGTGCCCAGTCGGTGGCCGAGAGCCGGACCGTCATCGGGCGGTCCTCGGGCCAGACGGCGCGCACCGCGTCGAAGACCTCCAGCGGGAAGCGCAGCCGGTTCTCCAGGGAGCCGCCGTACTCGTCGTCACGGTGGTTGGTCAGGGGGGACAGGAAGCCGGAGAGCAGGTACCCGTGGGCGCAGTGCAGTTCCAGCAGGTCGAATCCCGCGTCGGCGGCGCGGACGGCGGCGGCCGCGAAATCGGAGCGCAGCGCCTCCAGGTCCCCGTGTGCGAGGGCGCGGGGCAGCGCCGAGACGCCCGGCCGGTAGGGCAGGGCGGAGGCGGCCACCAGCGGCCAGTTGCCCTCGGGCAGGGGGTCGTCCATGCCCTCCCACATCACCCGGGTCGAGCCCTTGCGGCCGGCGTGCCCGAGCTGGACGCCGAGGGCGGTGCCGGGCGCCGAGGCGTGGACGAAGTCGGCGATCCGCTTCCAGGCGGCCGTCTGTTCCCGGGTGTAGAGGCCGGTGCAGCCGGGGGTGATGCGACCCTCGGCGGACACGCAGACCATCTCCGTCATCACCAGCCCGGCCCCGCCGAGGGCGCGCCCGCCCAGGTGTACGAGGTGGAAGTCGCCCGGCACCCCGTCTTCGGCGGAGTACATGTCCATCGGTGAGACGACGACCCGGTTGCGCAGGGTCAGCCCCCGCAGGTTGAAGGGCGTGAACATCGCGGGGGTGCCGTCCGGGCAGCCGAAGTCCCTTTCCACGGCCCGTGTGAACCGTGCGTCGCGCAGCCGTAGGTTGTCGTGCGTGACCCGGCGGCTGCGGGTGAGCAGGTTGAAGGCGAACTGCCGGGCGGGCTGGTCGACGTAACCGGCGATCTCCTCGAACCAGTGCCGGCTCGCGGCCGCGGCCCGCTGGGTACTGGCGACCGCCGGCCGGCGGGCCGCCTCGTACGCGGCGAGGGCGGCCGGCACGTCGTCCGGCACGGCGCCGACTGCCTCGGCGAGCGCGAGCGCGTCCTCCACCGCCAGTTTGGTCCCCGACCCGATGGAGAAGTGGGCGGTGTGGGCCGCGTCGCCGAGCAGCACCGTGTTGCGGTGCGACCAGCGCGCGTTGACGACGGTGCGGAACTGTGTCCACGCGGAGCGGTTGCCGTGCAGCGGCCGTCCGCGCAGGGCCTCGCTGAAGATCTTGGCGCAGCGGGCGGCCGACTCGCCCTCGTCGCACAGGTCGAAGCCGGCCGCCCGCCACACTTCGTCGCGCATCTCCACGATCACCGTGGAGGCGCCGAATTGGTTCTGCGGCCCGGAGGGCCCCGATGAGGGGTGGTGGTCGGGCGACGGGCGGGCGTAGGGGTAGGCGTGCAGCTGCATGACCCCGTGCTCGGTCTCCGCGATCTCGAAGCGGAAGGCGTCGAAGGCGAAGTCGGCGGCGAGCCAGATGTAGCGGCAGCGTCCGCCGGTCAGCGTCGGCCCGTAGTGCGCGGCGCCGGCCTCCCGGATCGCGCTGTGCACGCCGTCGGCCGCGACCACCAGGTCGTACGAGGCGGCGAGTTCGGCCGCCGGCGGGGCCTCGGAGCGGAAGCGGAGGCGGACGCCGAGGCCCGCGCAGCGCTCGTGCAGGATCTCCAGCAGCCGGCGCCGCCCGATGGCCGCGAAGCCGTGGCCGCCGGAGGTCAGCAGTCGGCCGCGGTGCACGATGTCCACGTCGTCCCAGCGCACGAACTCCGCGCTCAGGGCCGTGTGGACGACGGTGTCGGCCCGCTCGATGCCGCCGAGGGTCTCGTCGGAGAGGACGACGCCAAAACCGAAGGTGTCGTCCGGGGCGTTGCGCTCCCAGACCTCCACCGTGTGGCCCTGGCGGGCCAGCAGCGCGGCGGCGTACAGCCCTCCCGGTCCCCCGCCGACGACGGCGACCCGCATGACACCAGGAGTCATGTGACTACCTGCCCTTCCACTCCGGCGGCCGCTTCCCGGTGAAGGCCGCGTGGAACTCCGCGTAGTCCTCGCCGTGCATCAGCAGGGCCTGCGTGTTGGCGTCCAGTTCCACGGATGCGGCCAGCGGCATGTCGAGCTCGGCGGTGAGCAGCGCCTTGGTCTGCGCGTGGGCGAGGGCGGGGCCCGAGGCCAGGCGCGCGGCGAGTTCGGCGGCCCGTACGTGGGCCTTGCCCTCCTCGGTGAGCTCGCTGAGCAGGCCGATCCGCTCGGCCTCGGCCGCGTGTACGGGCTCTCCGAGCATCAGCAGGCGGGTGGCGTGGCCGAGGCCGACGACCCGGGGCAGCAGGTAGGCCGCGCCCATGTCCCCGCCGGAGAGACCGACGCGGGTGAAGAGGAAGGCGAAGCGGGCGGTGGGGTCGGCGATCCGGAAGTCGGCGGCGAGTGCGAGGACGGCGCCGGCCCCGGCGGCGACCCCGTGTACGGCTGCGATCACCGGGAAGGGGCATTCGCGCAGTGCGCGCACCACCTGGCCGGTCATCCGGTTGAAGTCGAGGAGCTGGGCGGTGTCCATGGCGAGGGTGGCGCCGATGATCTCGTCGACGTCCCCGCCGGAGCAGAAGCCGCGCCCCTCTCCGCCGAGCACGAGGGCGCGGACGGAGCGCTCGCGGGACAGTTCGCCGAGCAGATCGCGCAGGTCGGCGTAGGCGCCGAAGGTGAGCGCGTTCAGCTTCTCGGGGCGGTCGAAGGTGACGGTGGCGACGCCGTCCTGCCGGGTGACCCGGAGGTGGTGCCACCGTTCGGTCGCTGGTGTGGAACCGGTGAAGGGGCTCACGCCACCGACGGTATCACCAGATCGTGACTGCCGTCACAGAAGCGCAACATATGCGCTCCGTCAGCGGCCCCGTGGGGCCCTGTGGGGCGGAGGCCCCGACCTCGAGCGACTGCGGCGATCGCCCCGCCCCGCCCGCGCAGGGCGCGGCGCACGGCGCGGCGTACGACTATGCGTCACCCCGGCCGGACTGGCCGGACTGGCCGGACCGTCCGGGTCGACCGAGGGTGGCGACGAGCACGGCCTTGATGGTGTGCAGCCGGTTCTCGGCCTCGTCGAAGACGATCGAGTGCTCCGACTCGAACACCTCGTCCGTCACCTCCAGGGAGTCGAGCCCGTGCCGCTCGTGGATCTCCCGGGCCACCTTGGTGCCGAGGTCGTGGAAGGCCGGCAGGCAGTGCATGAACTTCACGTCCGGGTTCCCGGTGGCGCGCAGCACGTCCATGGTCACCGCGTACGGGGACAGGACCGCGATCCGCTCGTCCCAGACCTCCTTGGGCTCCCCCATGGACACCCAGATGTCGGTCACGACGAAGTCCGCCCCGGCGACCCCCTCGGCGACCTCCTCGGTCAGGGTGAGCCGGGCTCCGCTCCGCGCCGCGAGCTCCCGCGCCGCGGCCACCACCGACTCGGCGGGCCAGTAGGACCGGGGCGCGACGATCCGCACGTCCATGCCCAGCAGCGCACCGGTCACGAGGTAGGAGTTGCCCATGTTGAAGCGGGCGTCGCCGAGGTAGGCGAAGGCGATCCGGTCCAGCGGCTTGGTGGTGTGCTCGGTCATGGTGAGCAGGTCGGCCAGCATCTGGGTCGGGTGCCAGTCGTCGGTGAGGCCGTTGAAGACGGGGACGCCCGAGTGGACGGCGAGCTCCTCGACGGCCTGCTGGCTGTCACCCCGGTACTCGATCCCGTCGAACATCCGGCCGAGCACCCGGGCGGTGTCCTTGACCGACTCCTTGTGGCCCATCTGGGAGCCGGCGGGGTCGAGGTAGGTGGTGTGCGCGCCCTGGTCCGCAGCGGCGACCTCGAAGGCGCAGCGGGTCCGGGTGGAGGTCTTCTCGAAGATCAGCGCGATGTTCCGACCCTCGAGCAGGCGCCGCTCGACCCCGGCCTTCTTGGCCGCCTTCAGGTCGGCGGCGAGCTCGATCAGGCCGCGGAACTCGGCGGCCGTGAAGTCCAGCTCCTTGAGAAAACTGCGGCCGGCGAGGTCGGTGGCCATGGGGTCGCTCCAGCGTCACGGTGACAGGGGATGTTGGAAGTCTATACGATCCCCTGTATTGATATACAGACCGGGCCCGGGGTCTTCCCCCCGGACCCGGGACGCCTCCCCCGGCCCGGCCCGCCTCAGACCGCGTCCCGCTCGACGGGACAGCTCATGCAGCGCGGCCCGCCCCGGCCCCGTCCCAGCTCGCTGCCCGGGATCTCGATCACCTCGATGCCCATCTTGCGCAGGTGCGTGTTGGTCGTCACGTTCCGCTCGTAGGCGACCACCACCCCCGGCTCCACGGCGAGCACGTTGCACCCGTCGTCCCACTGCTCGCGCTCGGCCGAGTGCACGTCCTGCGTCGCGGTCAGCACCCGGATCGAGTCCAGGCCGAGCGCCCCCGCGATGGCCCGGTGCATGTGGTCCTCCGGGTGGTCGGTCACCTTGAGCTCGTGCGGCCCGCCGCCCGGCTCGATCGTGTACGAGGGGAGCATCCCGAGCCCGGCGTACTGAGTAAACGTATCTCCGTCGACCATCGTCATCACCGTGTCGAGGTGCATGAAGGCCCGCGACTTGGGCATGTCGAGGGCCACGATGGACGTCGCCGAACCGGCCGCGAACAGGCCGCGCGCCAGCATCTCCACCGCCTGCGGGGTGGTCCGCTCGCTCATCCCGATCAGCACCGCCCCGTTGCCGATGACCAGGACGTCCCCGCCCTCGATCGTCGAGGGGTAGTCGGACTGCCCCTGCGACCAGTAGTGGAAGGCGCCGGAGGTGGTGAAGAGCGGATGGTGCTTGTAGATCGCCTCGAAGTGGACCGTCTCGCGCTGCCGGGCGGGCCAGCGCATCGCGTTGATGGACACCCCGTCGTAGATCCAGGCGGAGGTGTCCCGGGTGAAGAGGTGGTTGGGCAGCGGGCCCAGCAGGAACCCGTCCAGGTCCAGGGCGTGGAAGCGCACGGACACCGGCTCGGCGTGCCGCTCCAGGAACTCCCGCTTGGTCATCCCGCCGACCAGCGCCTCCGCCAGCTCGGCCGAGGTCAGCCCGTCGAACGCCGACCGCAGGTGGTCGGTGGCGAGCGGCCCGTACTCCTTCTCGTCGAAGACCCGGTCCAGTACGAGGTGTCTCGCTTCCGGGATGTCGAGGGCCTCGCACAGGAGGTCACCGAAGAGGTGGACCTCCACGCCCCGGTCTCGCAGCACGTCCGCGAAGCCGTCGTGCTCCTGGCGGGCCCGGCGCACCCACAGCACGTCGTCGAAGAGGAGTGCGTCCTTGTTGCTCGGTGTGAGCCGCTTCAGCTCCAGGTCGGGCCGGTGGAGGATGACGCGGCGAAGCCGCCCGGTCTCGGAGTCGACGTGGAATCCCATGCCGTACACATTCCCAGACCGAACGGCTTTTTGACGTGGCGTCCGCTCAGCGAGGGGTACCGAGGCCGAGAAGCGCCGAGGGGGCGCCGGTGAGCTCCGGGGTGGTCAGGCCCAGTTCGGGCGCGGTCAGGTTCGGCACCCCGGAGTTGGAGGAGTCCGGCATCGTCAGCAGGCCGCCGGCGACCAGGCCGGGGGTCCGGGCGAGCAGGTTGGTGGCCGGCGCCTCGACGGAACCCTCGCCGTCCGTCTCCGGCTTGCCCAACAGGTTCGGCAGCGGGGAGGTGACGAGGGTGCTGCCGAGCTCGGTGCCGACCGGCACCGACGGGAGCAGTGGGGTCGGGAGCATGTTCCCCTTGTGGAAGCGGGGCGACTCGGGTGCTCCCACGACCGGCATCGGCACGCCCGTGCCCACGCGCGGGGTGTCCACGCCCAGCGTGGTCTTCAAGGCGTCGAGCGGGAGATCGACCGGCACCGATTGGGCCATGGCCGGGGTGGCCGCTCCGGCCGCAGCCATACAGGTCATGAGTGCCGCAATGCTTCCGCGCGCGGTCATCTTCATAGGTGACGTTCCGTCCTTCCAGTGTCGCGGACATTCCGCTGCCCTGGATGAACGATCCCGCCGGTGGTTTTCCCGGAGTTCTCCGCGAAAGTTCCCCCATACGACCTAATTCGAGGCCGTACGGGGGCCACCCCTTTACGGACCGTGCTGACGCGGCCCGGTCGCGCGGCGGCGCCGGCTCACAGGCGCGGGTCGACCGGCTCCGACTCCAGCGCGAGCACCGCGAAGACCGCCTCGTGGACCCGCCACAGCGGCTCGTCGGCCGCCAGCCGGTCCAGCGCCTCCAGCCCGAGCGCGTACTCACGCAGCGCGAGCGAGCGCTTGTGCCCGAGGAACCGGTCGCGCAGCCGCTCCAGCTGGTCGGGACGGGTGTACTCCGGGCCGTAGATGATCCGCAGGTACTCGCGCCCGCGCACCTTGACCCCGGGCTGGACCAGTCGACCCTTGCCGTCCTTGGCGTACGCCTGGAGCGGCTTGACGACCATGCCCTCGCCGCCGGCGGCCGTCAGCGCCAGCCACCAGTCGGTGCCGGCCCGTACGGAGTCCTCGTCCGCGGTGTCCACCAGGATCCGGCCGGTGCGCCGGAGCAGTCCGGTACCGGCCGCCTCGTCGGCGGCGACCAGCCGGTCCAGCCAGAACAGCTGCTCGTCGTGGGGCACCGCGGCCAACGACCGCCCGGCCACCGCCAACAGCTGGAACGGCGCGAACCGTACGCCGTCCAGACCGTCGGTGGTCCAGCAGTAGCGCCGGTAGGAGTCGGTGAAGGCGGCCGCGTCGGCGGCCCGGCCGCGCTGGCGCTCCAGCAGCTCGCCGGTGTCGACGCCCCGGGCGGTGGCCGCCTCCAGGGCGGCGATGGCGCCCGGGAAGACGGCGCCGGAGGCCGCGCCGACGGCGGCGTACTGGTTGCGCAGCAGGCCGCCGGACTTCAGGGACCAGGGCAGGAGTTCCCCGTCGAGCAGCAGCCAGTCGGTGTCGAGCTCCTCCCACAGGCCCGCGTCGGTGATCGCGGCGCGCAGCCGGGTGAGGACCTCCTCGGTGACCTCCGGCTCCTTGAAGAAGGGCCGCCCGGTGCGGGTGTAGACGGAGCCGGTCGGACCGTCGACCCCGAAGCGGGTGCGGGCCGCGTCGGCGTCCTTGCAGACGAGGACGGTGGCGCGGGAGCCCATGTGCTTCTCCTCGCACACCACCTGGGCGACGCCGTCCTTCCGGTACTGGGCGAAGGCCTCGGCCGGGTGCTCCAGATGGCCCTCCTCGCGGGAGGTGGCCGTGGGCGCCATGGTGGGCGGCAGGTACGGGACGAGGCGCGGGTCCACCGCGAAGCGGCTCATGACCTCCAGGGCCGCCGCGGCGTTCTCCTCGCGCACGTTGACGTTGCCCAGGTGCCGGGTCTCCACGACCCGGCGGCCGTGCACGTCCGCCAGGTCGAGCGGCCGGCCACCCCCAGACTCCGTCCGGGGGGACCCCCATGGCCCGCCCGGCGCTTCGGCGACGAGCGGCTTGACCGGCTCGTACCAGACCTTCTCGGCCGGTACGTCGACCAGTTCGCGCTCGGGCCAGCGCAGGGCGGTCATCCGGCCGCCGAAGACGGCGCCGGTATCGAGACAGATGGTGTTGTTGATCCAGGTGGTGTCGGGGACCGGGGTGTGGCCGTAGACCACCACGGCCTTGCCCCGGTAGTCCTCGGCCCACGGGTAGCGCACGGGCAGGCCGAACTCGTCGGTCTCGCCGGTGGTTTCCCCGTAGAGGGCGTGCGAGCGGACCCGGCCGGAGGTGCGGCCGTGGTACTTCTCGGGCAGCCCGGCGTGGCAGACCACCAGCTTGCCGCCGTCGAGGAGGTAGTGGCTGACGAGGCCGCGGATGAACTCCCGTACCTCCTGGACGAACTCCTCCGGCTCCCCCTCCAGCTGCTCGATGGTCTCGGCGAGGCCGTGGGTCCGCTGGACCTTGGAGCCCTTCAGGTAACGGCCGAGCTTGTTCTCGTGGTTCCCGGGCACGCACAGGGCGTTGCCGGACTTGACCATGCCCATGACGCGGCGCAGGACGCCGGGGCTGTCGGGGCCGCGGTCGACGAGGTCGCCGACGAAGACGGCGGTGCGGCCCTCGGGGTGGACCCCGTCCTCGTAGCCGAGCTTGCCGAGCAGGGTCTCCAGCTCGGAGGAACAGCCGTGGATGTCACCGACGATGTCGAAGGGGCCGGCGAGGTGGGTGAGGTCGTTGAACCGCTTCTCGAGGACCACCTCGGCGGTCTCGGCCTCCTCGACGGAGCGCAGCACGTGGACCTTGCGGAAGCCCTCGCGCTCCAGACCGCGCAGCGAGCGCCGCAGGTCGCGGCGGTGCCGCTGGATGACGGCGCGGGGCAGGCCGGCCCGGTCGGGGCGGGTGGCGTTGCGCTCGGCGCAGACCTGCTCGGGCATGTCCAGCACGATGGCGATCGGCAGGACGTCGTGCTCGCGGGCGAGTGCGACCAGCTGCCGGCGGGCTTCGGGCTGGACGCTGGTCGCGTCGACGACGGTCAGGCGGCCGGCGGCGAGGCGCTTGCCGGCGATGTAGTGCAGGACGTCGAAGGCGTCGCGGCTGGCGCTCTGGTCGTTCTCGTCGTCGCAGACCAGGCCCCGGCAGTAGTCGGAGGAGATGACCTCGGTGGCCTTGAAGTGCTTGCGGGCGAAGGTGGACTTGCCCGATCCGGTGGCCCCGATCAGAACGACGAGGGACAGGTCGGTGACGGGAAGGGTGCGCGTACGGGGGGTCTCGGTGCTGGTCATGCTGCCTCGCCCTCCTTCGGGGTGTCGGTGGTGTGGATCGTGCCGGTGGTGCCGGCCGCTTCGGTGGTACCGGCCGTGGCGGTCGGGTGGGTGGTGCCGGCCGAGTCGGTGCCGGCAGCGCCGTCGTGCTGGGTGAAGACGGCCATCTGGGTCGGCGGCCCGACCTCGGGGTCGTCGTCGCCGACGGGCACGTACCGGACCCCGTAGCCGTGGCGCTGCGCGACGTCCTCGGCCCAGGCCCGGAACTCCTCGCGGTTCCACTCGAAGCGGTGGTCGCCGTGGCGGACGTGCCCGGCGGGCAGGGTCTCCCAGCGCACGTTGTACTCGACGTTCGGGGTGGTGACGAGGACCGTGCGGGGGCGGGCCGAACCGAACACCGCGTACTCCAGCGCGGGCAGCCGCTCCGGGTCCAGGTGCTCGATGACCTCGCTGAGCACGGCGGCGTCATAGCCGGCCAGCCGCTTGTCGGTGTAGGCGAGCGAGCCCTGGATGAGCTTCAGTCGCGCGCTCTGCCGCTCGCCCATCCGGTCCAGCCGCAGCCGGCGGGCCGCGATCTGCAGGGCCCGCACGGACACGTCCATGCCGACGATCTCGGAGTACGCCGGGTCCCCGAGCAGCGCCTGGAGCAACTGCCCCTGACCGCATCCGAGGTCCAGCACCCGCTGGGCGCCGGCCAGCCGCAGGGCGGCGAGGATCGCCTCGCGCCGCTGCACGGCGAGCGGCACGGGCCGCTCCTCGGTGTCGCGGGTCTCGTCCACCGCGTTGTCGAGCTCCTCGACCTCGCTGCCGTCGGCCTCGGCGAGGCGGACCAGTTCCAGGCGCTCGATGGCGTCCTGGGTCAGCCGCTTGTGGCGGGCCAGGTAGCGGGAGGTGATCAGCCCGTGCTCGGGGTGGGCGGCGAGCCAACCGTCTCCGGCCCGCAGCAGCTTGTCGACCTCGTCGGGGGAGATCCAGTAGTGCTTGGCGTCGTCGAGGACCGGCAGCAACACGTAGAGCTGCCGCAGGGCGTCGGCGAGGCGCAGCTCGCCCTCCAGGACGAGCCGTACGTAGCGGGAGTCCCCCCATTCGGGGAACTGCTCGTCGAGCGCTACGGCCTCGGCTTCTACGAGGTCCCAGCCGAGCGGGCCGAACAGCCGGTGCACGAGGGCGGCGCCGCCGCGGGCGGGCAGCACCGGGATCTCGACGCGCAGCGGCCGGGCCTGCTCCGGGAGCTCGGGGCGGGCGGTGCACTGCCCCTTGAGCGCGGTGCGGAACACTCCGCTGAGTGCGACGGCCAGCAGCGAGGACGCGGCGTACGGCCGGTCGTTCACGTACTGTGCGAGCGCGGCGTCCGGCGCTCCGCCCCGGCCCTTGCCCCGACCGCGCCGCACGAGCGCGACGGGGTCCACTTCCAGCAGCAGGGCCGCCGTGCACCGTTCGACCGAGGCCTCGGGATAGAACACGTGGGCGGTGCCGTGGGAGGTGGAGAACGCCTGCGTCTTGCCGGGATGCTTGTGCAGCAGGTAGCCCAGGTCGGTGGCGGGTCGTTCGGGGGAGCCGGTGGTGGAGATCGTCAGGAACACGTGACCGATTATCGCTGGTCACCTCCTCGGGGTGCCCCTGGTTTTTCGTCCCGGCGGGTGCCCCCGGCTCACCGCGACCGGTCCGGCAGCAGCGCTCCGAGGGCGGCGATCCGGTCCGGTCCGATCCGGCAGCAGCCGCCGACGAGGCGGGCGCCGGTCGCGTACCAGGTCTGTGCGGGCCAGGGGGCGGGGGTTTCGGGGGCGTGCCAGGTGCGGGTGGTGGCGTTCCAGATCGAGCCGTCGTTGGGGTAGGCCAGCAGCGGCTTGGCGGTGACGGCGGCCGCGGCTTCGAGGGCGGGCAGGACATCGGCCGGATCGCAGCAGTTGACGCCGACCGCGATGACCTGCGGGGCCGCGGCGGCGAGGGCGAAGGCTTCGCGCAGGGGCTGCCCGGCCCGCGTGCGGCCCTCGGCCACCGTGTACGAGAGCCAGGCGGGTGCACCGGTCTCGGCGAGGACGGTGAGCAGCGCCTCGGCCTCGTCGCTGTCCGGGACGGTCTCCACGGCCAGGACGTCGGGGCCGGCGGCGAGCAGGGCTTCGATGCGGGGGCGGTGGAAGGCGGCGAGTTCGCGCACGCCCAGCCCGTACCGGCCGCGGTACTCGGAGCCGTCCGCGAGCACCGCTCCGTACGGTCCCACGGAGGCGGCCACCCACACCTCGTGGTCGGCGGCCTCGGCGGCCCGGGCGGCCAGGTGCACGCTGCGGCGCAGCAGGGCGGTGGTCTCCGTGCGGTCGTGGCCGTGGGCGGCGAAGGCCGCGTAGCCGACCTGGTAACTGGCGGTGATCAGCACCTCGGCGCCGGCGGTGGTGTACGCCGCGTGGGCGGCCGCCACCTGGTCCGGGTGCTCGGCGAGCACCCGGCCCGACCAGAGGTCGCCGGAGAGGTCGCAGCCCTGGGCGGCGAGCTGGTTGCTGAGCCCGCCGTCCAGGAGCACGGCCCTGCGGGCCAGGGCTTCGGCGAGCGGGCCGGACGCGCGTGGCATCGGTTGGCCGCCTTCCTAACGGAGCTGGGAGAGCACTCGGGCGGAGATCAGCTCCAGGTGGTCCAGGTCGTCGAGGTCGAGGAGCTGGAGGTAGACGCGGGAGGAGCCGGCGGCGCCGTAGGCGCCGATCTTCTCCACGACTTCGGCCGGGGAGCCGGCCAGGCCGTTGGCCTTGAGCTCGTCGACGTCGCGGCCGATGGCGGCGGCCCGGCGGGCCACCTCGGCGTCGTCCTTGCCCACGCAGACGACGAGGGCGTTGGAGTAGCGCAGGTCATCGGCCTTGCGACCGGCCTCCTCGGCCGCCTGCCGGACCCGGGCGAACTGCCGCTCGCTGTCGGCGATCGACGCGAAGGGCATGTTGAACTCGTCCGCGTAGCGGGCGGCGAGCCGCGGGGTGCGCTTGGCTCCGTGGCCGCCGATGAGGACGGGAACCTTGGTCTGGGCGGGCTTGGGGAGCGCGGGTGAGTTCTCCACCTGGTAGTGCTTGCCCGCGTAGTCGAAGGAGGCGCCGGCTTCGGTGGCCCACATGCCGGTGACGATGGCCAGCTGCTCCTCCAGCCGGGACATCCGGTCCGCCGGGAAGGGGATCCCATACGCCTTGTGCTCCTGCTCGAACCAGCCCGCGCCGAGGCCCAGTTCGATGCGGCCGCCGGACATCTGGTCGACCTGGGCCACCTGGATGGCGAGGACTCCGGGCAGCCGGAAGGTTCCTGCCGTCATCAGCGTGCCCAGGCGGATCCGCTTGGTCTCCCGGGCCAGGCCCGCGAGGGTGATCCACGCGTCGGTGGGTCCGGGCAGACCGTCGGCGGCGCCCATGCTCAGGTAGTGGTCGGAGCGGAAGAACGCGTCGAAGCCCAGGTCCTCGGTGGCCTTGGCGACGGTCAGGAGGGTCTCGTAGCTCGCACCCTGCTGGGGCTCGGTGAAAATGCGCAGATCCATACCCCCATCCTGCACTTCCCGCCTCGGCAGGGTGAACCTTCGTCAACCGGACGACCCACCCCCGGGCCCGCCAGTGACCGGCCCGTACGGGGATCGTTGGCTCGGACGGAGCCGGACCGCCCGGCCCGCGCGCCGGCGACGTCCCGCTGGTGCGTCCACCTCCCCCTTCCGCCCCGGAAGGGCCACAGGGCCGAGGAGGCCGCCATGTCCCACGAGGCCGTGCCGGAGACCCGCCGACACACCGGACCGACCGGACCGACCGGACGGGCAGCGCAGGCACCGCGCGACCGAGCAGGTCAGGATCCCGAGGCAGCCGCCCAGGGCGGCGATGCGCCGAACGGCCCGCTCCAGCAGATGGAGAACCTGATGGCCGCGCTGAACGCCGACCTGTCGCAGCTCGATGCCGAACTCCAGACCTCCACGGACCGCACGCCCGAGGGTTAGGCCGCCCGTCCCACCGGTCTTCCTGACCGTTCGGGTCCCGCCGCGCACGGCGGGACCCCACCTGTGCCGCCCTCAGGCCACGCCCGAGGCCGATCCCCGCTCACGAACCACCATGCGACGCAGGATCGCCCGTACCCGGTCGCTCGACTCGTCGGCCGCGTCGATCGACTCTATGCACTGCCAGTAGAGGGCCTCGTCGTCCGTCCCGCAGGCCACCCCGACCAGCGCTATCCCCACTTCACCCAGCAGCTCCTGAAGTCCGAGCAGCGCCTGCCGGACATCCGACACCTCGCTCAACTGCGCTGCCCGCGGCGGATGTTCGGGCGCACTTCCCTCGCCGCTCAGGGCCGCCCGATCGAGCACCCCGCAGCCTCTGCCTCCCGCTTCCCCCAGTCCCCGCGCCTCCGATCTCAGCTCTGGCGGCCCGGTGACCGCCAGATAGCTCCCTATACCCTGCGCGAGCGCCTGGGCCTGCCAAGCCTCGCCCACGATGTCCCACGCGGCCCCACTCTGTGCCAGCGCGTGCCGGCCGGCCGCGATGAGCCGTACCGCATCCATATGCCGTCCCCCGTCCGCACGACATCCCGCCATCCTCACCACTACCCAGAGTGAGGGCAATGAGTCAGTAAAGCCAGGGGTATTCGGAAAATGTGGACAGAAACGTGATTGTGGATGAGTCCATCACTCCGAAGAGTGACCATTTGGTGTCGATGTACCCGGCACGGGAAAGCGGAGTTCATTCCTCTCGATCTTCGCGGCGAGCGCATCCAGCACATCCACCCCGAGAACCTCACAGAACTGCAGCAGATACGCGAGCACGTCGGCCACCTCATCGGCCACGCGGTGGGCCGATTCCGGCTTCTCCATGATCTTCGCCGACTGCTCGGGCGTCAGCCACTGGAAGATTTCCACCAGTTCGGACGCCTCCACGCTGAGCGCCACTGCCAGGTTCTTGGGCGTGTGGTACGGCTCCCAGCCGCGCGCCGCCGCGAACTGCGCGAGCCGGCGCTGCAGTCGGTCCAGCCGCTCCTCGGGGCACTGCTCGGACGGCTGGGGCGGCTGGGGCGGCTGCTGCGTCTCGTTCATGCCCCCAGGTCTACCACCGCGACGCCCGGGAGGTCTCGGGCGGTGGCTGCGGTCCCCTCCCCCACGGCCGCCACCAACCGGATGTGACCGCGGCCGCAGGACAGCAGGGCGAGGCGCAGCAGTTCGGCGCTCTGGCGCCGATCGAGGCCCCGGTCGAAGTCGTCGGCCAGCACCGTCAGCGCCTGCCGCGCGGAGAGCAGTTCGGCCGCCGGGTCCACGGCCAGCACCCCCGGCCCGGTCAGCAGGACCAGCGCCAGCGCGAGGAAGCGGAGTTCGCCCGCGCCCAGTCGGGCCAGCTCCGTGGCGGGCCGGCCGGGGCCCCGGTCCAGTACCGCCGCGACGGGTGCGCCGCCCGCGGGAGCCCGTACGTCCAGCCCCGCGACGGGCCCCGCGCAGCCGGTGCGGGCCGCCTCCGCCAGCAGCGCGTAACGGGTGCCGCATTCGCTGCGGGTACGGCGCAGCACGTCGGCCAGGTTGGCGCAGTCGCCCAGCAGCCGGCCCTCGCCCGGCGGGACCGCGGCGCGCATCAGGTCCGGGCGGGGGTCGCACGGGAACACCGCGCGCAGGGCCACGACCACCTGTTCGGCGGCGGCCAGGACCTGGCGTTGGCCCGCGGTGGAACCGGCGACGCGGAGCGGGAGCAGGGCCGTTCCGAGCCGGTCGTCGGGCAGCGGGGCCCTGGTGACGCCGATGGCGCCGCCGGTCAGCCAGGCGGCCTGGACCGAGCGCCGGCCGGGGTCGCGCAGGGCCGTGGCGAGCAGGACCTGCCCGTCCTGCGAGAGCCGTTCGCCGACGATGCGCAGCGTGGGCTCGGCCTGGACGGCGAGGTCGAGCCGGACCGGGCCGACGGGTCCGTCCACGGTGCAGCCGAGGCGGAACCCGCGCCGGCGCTGCGCGTCGGGGACGGCCCGGTCGGGGATGCGGGCGCGCGGATCCGGGAAGACCTCCTCCAGTAAGGCCCCGGACCCCAGCCCGGCCAGCGCCTCGTGGGCCGCCAGGGCCTGGGACTTGCCGCTGCCGCTCGGCCCGGCGAAGAGGGTGAGGGGGCCGAGCGGGAAGACCGCCGAGCGGTGCGTCCCGAAGGCGGAGAGCCGCAGCTCGGTAAGGACGGGCCGGGGCTGCCGCTGCGCGGGCTCGGCAGGGCGCCCGAAGCCGCCGGGGCCCGCCTGCGCCGGCACGGTCGGGCCGCCGACGGCCCCGGCCGCGTCGGCCGTATCGGCCGTATCGGCCGTATCGGCCGTATCGGCCGCGGAAGTCTCGGAAGCGGTCGGCACAGCCGGTGGGGCGGGCTCGGGTGGGGCGGGCGCGGCCGGGGGCTCCGCGGCGGGCTGCTCGCCGGCCGGTCCGGCCTCGGGGGGATCGGTGCGGGTGTCGGCTAACGCGACGACGACGGCGGTGCGCTCCGCCGTCGCGTCCAAGGTGGCGT
Organism: Streptomyces sp. NBC_01439; assembly: GCF_036227605.1. Lineage (GTDB taxonomy): Bacteria > Actinomycetota > Actinomycetes > Streptomycetales > Streptomycetaceae > Streptomyces. The sequence goes on from NZ_CP109487.1 coordinate 2,686,328, forward strand.
CCATGCGCGGGACGGTACGGCCCGCCGGACCCCCCGCGGCTCCGGCGAACCGTTCCCTCGCGGGGACCTTCCTACGATCGGGGGACGGCCGCGGCCGCGATCCCCTCGACCTCGGTCCCCACCGGCGCGAGCAGGAAGACGTTCCGGTCCACCCGGTGCATCCCGCTGCCCAGGCCGAAGACCACGCCGCTGCTGAAGTCCAGGATCCGCTTGGCCACTTCGCTGTCCGCCCCGGTGAGGTCGAGCAGTACCGGGATCTGCGCGATCAGGTACTCCGCCACCTCCCGCGCGTCCGCGAAGATCTGGACTCTGATCACCACGAAGCGCCGCTGCTCCGCCGCCGACGCGCCGGGCGCCTTCGGAATCGTGCGGTGGTCCACCCGGGAGGGCCATTCGTTGCGACTGCGCAGGGGGACCACCTGCGCGAGTCCCTCCCACTGTTCGTCGGTGACGTCGTACCTGCTCACCGGGCCGCCTCGGCCGTGCGCTTCATGTGCATCCCCCCATCCTCTCGCGTTTCACCCGTTCAGCCCAACTACGACACGAGCACGCCGGGTACTCTCGACGGGCCAGATAGGTTAGGTTAGGCATACCTAAGTCACTCGGACGAGGAGAGATCCGCATGCGCCTGTTCGGTGCCCCCGCCACCCCGGCCGACCGGCCCACCGATGCCGAGCGCATCCGGTCGATCCTCACCGCCGCCCACTCCATGACCGTGATCACCGACGGACAGCGGTCCGAGGTCCGCCACCTCGACGGCAGCGACCCCATGGGACGGCTCCACCTGCACCCCGCCGAGCCCGGCGGCGAGTCCGAGTACCGGCCGTCGATCCGGCTGGAGTTCACCGACGTCGCCCCCACCCCCGTGCGGGACCGGGTGCGCGCCCGCGTCACCGTGCTGGGCCGCCTGCTCACCCCCTACGCGGACCTGGCCGAGGGCTCCGGCGCCGACTCCACCTGCATGGAGTTCGACCGGGCCGTCCTGGAGACGCCGGAAGGCATCTCGCACGTCGGCCTCGAGGAGCTGGACGCGTCCTGCCCCGACCCGCTGTCCCCGTACGAGGCGGGCATGCTCACGCACCTCCTCGACGACCACCACGACCTGGTCACCCTGCTGCTGCGACTGGTCCGGCCGCTGCCCACCGCCGCGGTGCTCCGCGCGCTGCCGGTCGCCATGGACCGGTACGGGATCACCCTGCGGCTGGAGGAACGGCGCGGCCACCGCGACGTACGGCTTCCCTTCCCCTCGCCCCTGGACGACGTCGAGCAGGCCGGTACGCAGATCCAGGCGCTCTTCAGCGCGGCCCGGCGGAGCTCGCACCGCAACACCCTGCCGGCCTGACGGACCGGAATACCCGGCCGCGGAACCGAGTTGGGGACGATCATGAAGGCCATCACATACAGCACGTACGGAACTCCCGCCACGCTCCAGCTCGTTGACTTACCGAAGCCCAAGGTGGGGCCGGGCGAGGTGCTCGTCCGCGTCAAGGCCGCCGGGGTCAATCCGGTGGACTGGAAGCTCGCCGCCGGATACCTCGACCCGATCCTCGAGGTCCGCTACCCGGTCATACCCGGCTGGGACGTGGCCGGAGTCGTCGAAGCGGTCGGCGAGGACACCTTCGACTACACCGTCGGCGACGAGGTCTACGGCTACGTCCGCAAGGAATGGGTCGAACTCGGGACGTACGCCGAGCTGGTGTCCGCCCCCGTCCGCACCCTCGCCCGCAAGCCCCGCGAGCTGAGCTTCGAGCAGGCCGCGGGCCTCCCGCTGGCCGGCCTCACCGCCTACCAGTCGCTCACCCGCGCCGGCCTCAAGGCCGGCGAGACCGTGGTCATCCACTCCGCGGCCGGCGGCACCGGATCCTTCGGCGTGCAGATCGCGGTCGCGCTCGGCCTGCGGGTCATCGGCACGGCGGGTGCGCACAACCACGAGTACCTGCGCTCCCTCGGCGCGGAGCCGGTGCTGTACGGGGAGGGGATGGCGGACCGGATCCGCGAGCTCGCGCCCGACGGCATCGACGCGGGCCTGGACTTCTACGGCGACGGCGTCATCGAGACGCTCCAGTCCCTGGTCAAGGAACGCCACCGGGTGGTCTCCATCGCCGACTACGACGCGGCCGCCAAGGGCGCCCACCAGCTGTGGGTGCGCCCGGACACCGCCGACCTGACCTTCCTGGCGGAACTGGCCGACGCGGGGAAGCTCACGGTCAACGTGGCGCATGCGCTGCCGCTCGCCGAGGCCGCCGGGGCCTGGGAGCTGAGCGCCGCGGGCCGCACCCGCGGCAAGATCGTCCTGACCGTCTGAAGGCCTGCACACCCACCTGCTGAGCTGCTGACCTGCTCCGGCGGCACACGTGCGCGCCGCCGGAGCACGGGGATCCGGCGGCGCGCACCCGCTCAGGACGTGATCGGCGGCGCGGACCCGCCCAGTGCCGGCCCGATCGCCCGCAGCGATCCGGGTGTCCGCCCTTCGCCCCAGCCGATGTGGCGCCGGTAGCTGCCGAGCAGCCCCCGGCTCACTAGCCCCGCTTCGTCCCGTACGGCCGGATCCTCCGGAAGGGGGCGGGTCAGCGGGGCCACGAACAGCGCGTCCACCGGGCAGTTCGCCTCGCACAGGAAGCAGGTCTGGCAGTCCTCCTGCCGTGCGAGCAACGGAATCCCCTCGGGCCCCCGTTCGAAGACGTCCGTCGGGCACACCTCCACGCACTTGTCGCAGGCTATGCAGCGCCCCGCCGAGACGAGTTCGATCACGCCGCCGCCCCCGCCCTCGGCGCCGGCCCGGTCCACACCCGGTCCAGCCCGCCGACCAGGATCCGGTGGTGCTGCGCAGGGTCCTGGTCCGGGTGGTCGAGGCGCTTGGCCATCCCCCGAGTCTCGGACCGGGCGAGGGCGGCCGCGTACATCCACCGCGCGTGCGCCGTCATCGCCGCCGCCTGCCGGGCCCTGACCAGGTCGGCCCCCGCCCCGTGCAGGCCCGCGCGCAGCTGCGACCACGCCGTGTCGAGGGTGCGCAGGGAAGCCGCCAGGACGTCGCCGCGGCGGAGGTAGTTCTTGTCGTAGGGGAGCGCCTCCTGCTGAACGAGCGCCACGGCCTCACGGTGGTGCGGTCCGTCGGCCGCGCTCCCCGTCGGGCGCAGGCCCGCACCGCCGGCGCCGGTGACGGGGCGGCCCGCGGCCCGGTCGGGGCCGAGGGACAGTGCGTGTCCGGCGGCGCCCCGGCCCGCCCAGCTCCCCGAGGAGATGGCCCAGGCGGCGTTGTGGCTGCCGCCTCCGGTGAAGCCCCCGCAGATCTCCTCGCGGGTGGCCGCGTCCCCGGCGGCGTACAGCCCGGGGACGCCGGTATCGCAGTCGTCGCCGGTGATCCGGATGCCGCCGGTGCCGCGGACCGTGCCCTCGGCGAGCAGGGTGACGGCGAACCGGTCGGTGAAGGGGTCGATGCCCAGCCGGTCGAAAGCGAGGAAGAAGTTGGGCTGCGCGAGGCGCATCGCGGCCCGGACTCCTTCGTCGGCGCGGTCGAGGCGCGCGTGGACCCGGGCCCCGGTGAGGAGTTCGCGGGCGATCACCGAGCGGCCGCCCTGGCTGGCCGCGCCCTCCAGGACGCTGCCGTCCTCCTGGTAGAAGGTGGCGAAGGAGTAGAAGGCGGTCTTGGTGACGGAGGTGCCCTCGGGGGCGATCCCGTAGGCGTTGGAAAACTCCATTCCGGAGAGCACCGCGCCGGCCTCGGCGGCGAAGAGCGCGCCGTCGCCGGTGTTGGTGTTGGTGCCGAGGGCTCCGCTGAGGAAGGCGCAGCCGCCGGTGGCGAGGACCACGGCGCCGGCCCGGACCCGGTAGGACTCGCGCAGCTGACGGCGGTAGCCGTCGGCACCCGCGACGGCCCCGTCCGCGTCGGTGAGCAGCTCGGTGACCGGGCTGTGGTCGAGGATGCGGACCCCCGCCCGGCGGATCCGGATGCGCATCCGCCGCATGTACTCGGGGCCCTGCAGCCCGCCCCGGAGCGGCTGCCCGTCCGGGCCGGTGGGAAACGGGTACCGGCCCTGCACGGCCAGCTCGTTCATCCGGTCGTAGGTCTCGTCGAGGACCCGGGCCATCCAGCGGCGGTCGGCCAGGTACCCGCCGAGGCCCTCCCGGGAGGCCATGGCGGCCTCCCGGGCGGCGGGCTCGGGCGGGACGTACCAGACGCCGGTGCCGCCCGCGGCCGTGGCGCCGCTGGTTCCGCAGTAACCCTTGTCGGCGAGGACGACCCGGGCCCCCGCCTCGGCGGCCTTGAGGGCGGCCCAGGTGGCGGCCGGTCCGCCGCCGACGACGAGGACGTCGGTGGCGTGGTCGCTCATGCGCCCTCCCGGGTGTGCCGGTTGACGGGCCGGGCGAGGCCGTAGTTCTCGCGGAGGGTGGTGCCGGCGTACTCGGTGCGGAAGAGCCCGCGCCGCTGGAGGATCGGCACGACGTGGTCGACGAAGGCGGTCAGGCCGGTGGGCAGGACCGGCGCCATGATGTTGAAGCCGTCGGCGGCTCCCCGGGTGAACCACTCCTCGAGCTGGTCGGCGATCTGCTCGGGGGTGCCGGCGAAGACGCGGTGGCCCCGGCCTGCACCGAGGCGGGCGATCAGCTCGCGCAGGGTCAGGCCGTCGCGCCGGGCGAGCTCGGCGACGAGGGTGAAGCGGCTCTTGTTGCCGTTGACGTCCCGTTCCTCGGGCAGATCCGGGAGCGGACCGTCCAGCGGCAGGCCGGTGAGGTCCACGTTCAGCATCCCGGAGAGCTGGGCGAGGCCGTACTCCGGCACCTGGAGGTCGGTGAGCTGCTGCTCCAGGGCCTTCGCCTCGGCCTCGGTCGATCCGATGACGGGGGCGATGCCGGGCAGGACGAGGAGATCGCTCTCGGCGCGGCCGTACTTGGCGAGGCGGGACTTGAGGTCCTTGTAGAAGGTCTGGCCGTCGGCGAGGGTCTGCTGGGCAGTGAAGACGGCCTCCGCGTACTGGGCCGCGAACTCCTTGCCGTCCTCGGAGGAACCGGCCTGCACGAGCAGCGGGTAGCCCTGGGGGGAGCGCGGGACGTTGAGCGGTCCGGCGACGCCGAAGTGCTCGCCGCGGTGGGCGGCGGGGTGCAGCTTGTCGGTGTCGGCGTAGATGCCGCGCTCCTTGTCGAGGACGATCGCGTCGTCCTCCCAGCTGTCCCAGAGCTTGGTGGCGACGTCGAGGAACTCGCGGGCGCGCTCGTAGCGGAGGTGGTGCTCCAGGTGCTCGTCGCGGTTGAAGTTGCGGGCCTCGTCGACGGTGCCGGAGGTGACGATGTTCCAGCCGGCCCGGCCGCCGCTGATGTGGTCGAGGGAGGCGAACTTGCGGGCCAGGTTGTAGGGCTCGTTGAAGGTGGTGGAGACGGTGGCGATGAGCCCGATGTGCTCGGTGACGGCGGCGATCGCGGAGAGCAGGGTGAGCGGCTCGAATCCGCCGAGGGCGTTGTGGCGGGCCTTGCCCCAGAGGGCGACCCCGTCGGCGAAGAAGATGGAGTCGAGCAGTCCGCGTTCGGCGGTGCGGGCCAGGTCCTGGAAGTACCGCAGGTCGGTGATCAGCTCGGGCCGGCTGTCGGGGTGGCGCCAGGCGGCGTCGTGGTGACCGGCGTTCATCAGGAAGGCGTTGAGGTGGAGGGTGCGGTTCGCGGTCATGGCTGTTCCCTGTGTTCGGTGGCACTGCGTGTGGTGGCGGCCGGCCCGTCGCGGGGCGGGGCCGGGCGGGCGTCAAGCGGGGCGGGCGTCAGGCGGGGCGGGGCGGGCCTCAGGCGGGGACGCGCCAGGTGCTCAGGCGGCGTTCGATCGTGACCAGCAGCTGGTTGAAGGCCACGCCGACGGCGGAGATGGTGATGATGCCCGCGTACATCTGCGGGATCGCGAAGTTGTACTGCGAGGCGTTGATCAGGTAGCCGAGACCCGCCTTGGCTCCGATCATCTCGGCGGCCACCAGGACGAGGATGGAGACCGCGCCGGCCAGCCGGATGCCGGTGAAGACGGCCGGTACGGAGGACGGCAGGATCACCTTCTGGAAGAGCCTCGGGGTGGACAGGTCCATCGAGCGGGCCAGTCTGACCAGGGTGGGGTCGGCGTTGCCCACCGCGCTGATGGTGTTCAGCAGGACCGGCCAGAGGCAGGCGTAGACGACGATCGAGACCTTCGAGGTCTCGCCGATGCCCAGGAGCAGGACGAAGACCGGCAGCAGGGCCAGTGCGGCGGTGTTGCGGAACACCTCCAGCAGTGGGCCGAGCAGCGCGGCGACCGGCCGGTACCAGCCGATGAGCAGGCCGAGCGGGACCGCGATGACGACGGCGATGCCGAAGCCCCCGAAGGAGCGGGCGAGGCTGGCCCGGGTGTGCTGGCCGAGCTGTCCGTTGCCCAGGAGGTCCCACCAGGCCGTGGCGACCTCGCTGACCGGCGGCAGGAAGGTGGAGTCGACCAGGCCGAGGCGGGGGGCGGTCTCCCAGAGGGCGAGCAGGACGACGAGGGCCGCGGAGCGGAGGGCGGCGGCGCGCAACCAACGACCGAGCGCCCCGGCGGCCTTGCGGACGCTGGACGGGTCCCGGCGGGTACCCTCCGGCGCCGACCCTGCATCCGGTCCGGCGCCGGAACCCACCGGGCCCGCGGGGGCCGCGGGAGCGGCGGGAGCGGCGGGAGCGGCGGGAGCGGCGGGAGCGGCCGAAGCCTCCCGGGCCTCCGGGATGGCGGGAGGCGCCGGAGCCACAGGGGCGTCCGGGGCGGCCGGAGTCGCGGGGGCCTCCGGGGCGGCAGGAGCGGCAGGAGCGACCGCGGGATCCACCGGAGCGACGGAAGCCGCAGGGGCCGCTGGGCCCGCAGGCGCGGCCGAAGCGTCCGGGGCCGCGGTAGCCGCGGAAGTCGGGGGAAGGGTCGTGGAGCGGCCGGCGCGGCGCAGCCGGCGTGCCAGCAGGGACGGAACGCCGGGACGACGGGGGCTGCGGGGCTTCCGGTCGGCGGGTGCGGGAGCCGCGGGCGCCGGGTCCTCCCGTAGCGTCTCCTGCCCGGCCGGGGCTTCGGCATCGGCGGGCGCGGTGATGTCGGTGCTCATACGGAGGCCTCCTCCTTCTCCAGTTGCTGGGCGCGGGCCACCTCGTCGTGGAGCAGCGTCCAGATCTCGTGGCGGTAGCGGGCGAACTCGGGGCTGGAACGCAGGTCCTCGCCCTGGAAGCCGGCGCCGCGGGCGCCGAACGTGACCGGGACGATCTCCTTCACCCGGCCGGGGCGGGACGTCATGACGGCCACCTTCTGACCGAGGTAGACCGCCTCCTCGATGCCGTGCGTGATGAAGACGACGGTCTTGCCGGTGCGCTGCCAGATGCGCCGCAGCTCGTCCTGGAGGGACTCGCGGGTCTGCGCGTCGAGGGCGGCGAACGGCTCGTCCATCAGCAGCACGTCCGGGTCGTACGCCAGCGAGCGGGCGATGGCGACGCGTTGGCGCATGCCGCCGGAGAGTTCGTGCGGGTGCCGGTCCTCGAAGCCGGTGAGGCCGACGAGGTCGAGGAACTCCCGGGCCCTCGCCGCCCGCTTGCGGCGCGGGACGCCGGTCGCCTCCAGACCGAACTCGACGTTGCCGAGCGCCGTCCGCCAGGGCAGCAGGGCGTACTGCTGGAAGACGATGCCCCGGTCCAGGCCCGGCCCGGTGATCGGCTTCCCGTCGAGCAGGATCCGCCCGGACGACGGCCGGGTCAGCCCGCCGAGCAGGTCCAGGAGCGTGGACTTGCCGCAGCCGCTGGGGCCCACGACCACCACGAACTCCCCCGCCTCGATCTCCAGGTCGATGCCGTCGAGCGCGGTGAACCGCCCCTTGTTCCTCTTGTCCTTGGTCGGGAAGGTCTTGGTCACGTGCTCGAACACGATCTTCGCCATGTCGGGTCAGCCCTTCCCGAAGTCGTTGAACTCGTTCGTGTAGAGGTCGGCGGCCTTGAGCTGCCCCTGCTTGATCTCGCCGCGCTCGCCGAGCCAGTCGAGCCAGAGCTGGAACTCCTTGTCCTCGATCCGGCCGCCCGTCTCGGCGACGCCGTACGAGCGCCAGTACTGGAGGGTGGCGGTGTCCTCGTTGCGGCCGCGCTTCTTGACGATCTCGGTCTGCCGGGCGATGACCTCCTCGCGCGGGGTGGTGCGGGCCCACTCGATGGCCTTGGCCACGCCCGTCACGAAGGTCCGTACGGTGTCCGGGTTCTCCTTGATGAACCGCTCGGTCATGATGTAGGAGCCGGCGCTGAACTTGCCGAGCAGGTCGAAGTCGCAGAACAGCGGTCTGATCCCGCCGCCCGCCACGGCCTTGTCGCGCAGGATCCCGCCGAGCACGCCCACGTCGATCTGCTTCTGGCGCAGCACCTGGTCGGTGTTGACGGGCGGCACGACGAGCGACTCGACCTTCGATGAGTCGGCCTTGGCGAGGCCGTTGCGGCTCAGGTAGATGTCGAGGACGGCCTGGGAGTGGGCGCCCAGCGTGTTCATGCCGACCTTCTTGCCGAGGAGGTCGCGGGCGGAGCGGATCGGGCTGTCCTCCAGGACGTAGTAGCCGCTGTACGAGAACTCGTCGACGCCGTAGTAGGAGATGACGGCCTTGACGGGAGCCTTGCTGGAGGCGAGCTTGACGATCGCGCCGTTGAAGGCGCCGCCGAAGTGGGTCTGGCCGGTGGCGGCGGACTGGATGTCCTGCGGGCCGCTGATGGTGTTGCCGACCCACTCCAGCGTGAGGTCGCCCAGGTATCCGAGGTCGGAGGCGAGTTCGGGGAGCGTGACGGCGCCGACCGAGCCCTGGTACTTCAGGGTCTTGACCTGGGCACCGGAACCGCCGCCGCGCGCGGTGGCCGTGCCGCAGCTCACCGCGGCCGCCGAGATGCCGAGCAGGGCGAGGAACTGGCGTCGGGAGGTGGTGGTCGAGGTGAAGGCTGCGGGCATGACGGTTCCTTGTCGGTGCGGGTCGCGTGGTCGCGGCGGTGTGCGGCGGTGTTACGGGGTGGTGGTGAGGGCGGCTGCGGCGAGGGTGGCGGGTGTGGAGCGAAGTGCCGCGGCGAACTCGTCGACGGCCTGGTAGAGGTCCAGTTCGGCCTCGGGCCGCAGCCGGTCGGGGCCCGATCCGCGCTCGACGGAGGAGTCCAGGACGAACCGGCCGGCGGTGACGTGCCGGGCGCCGAGGGCGGCGAGCACGGGGCGCAGGGCGTAGTCGATGGTCAGGACGTGGGCGAGGCTGCCGCCGGTGGCCAGCGGCAGGACCGTCTTGCCGTCGAGGCCGTCCTGCGGGAGCAGGTCGAGGAAGGCCTTGAGCAGTCCGGTGTACGACGCCTTGTAGACGGGGGTCGCGATGACCAGGCCGTCGGCCTCGGCGACGGCCTCGAGCGCCCGACGGATCTCGGGCTCGCCGCGGCGGGCTGCGAGGAGGTCGGCGGCGGGGAGCTCGCGCACGGACAGGTGCGCGGTCTCGAAGCCGGAGTGGGACAGGCGGCGCAGTACGTGGTCGGCGACGACGGCGGTGCGGGAGTGGGCGGAGGGGCTGCCGGTGATCGCGAGCAGGTTGGGCACGGGGGGCGCTCCTTGATGTCGTCAGGCGGAGACGGAGGCTGCGGCGGAAACGGCCGCGGTGGTGGAGGCACCGGAGGCGATGCCGAAGGAGGGGTCCGGGACGGCCCCCGGGCTGATCAGTCGGGAGGGCTCGCCGTCGGGGCCGACCGGGACGTCGCCGTCGACGGTGACGCGGCGCAGGGTGCGCTCGTGGTCGTCGGAGTCGTCCACGCCGTAGTGCTGGGTGGCACGGTTGTCCCAGATCGCGACGTCGCCGGCCCGCCACTGCCAGCGGACGGTGTTCTCGGGGCTCTCGATGTGCGCCTGGAAGAGGTCCTGGAGGACGCGCGAGTCGCGGCCGGTGAGGCCGTTGATCCGCTGGACGAAGTTGCCGAGGAGGAGGGTGCGTTCGCCCGTCTCGGGGTGGACGCGGACCACCGGGTGCTCGGTGAGGAACTTGGTGGAGGTGAACACCTCGCGGTACTGGGCCAGGGCCTCGGGCAGGGCGTCGGGCTTGAGGGCGGCGTAGTCGTACTCGTTGGAGTGGACGGCGCGCAGGCCGTCGGCGAGGGCCCGGAGCGGCTCGGGGAGGTTGCTGTAGGCGGTGGCCGTGTTGGCCCAGAGGGTGTTGCCGCCGTACGGGGGGATGGTGACGGCGCGGAGGATGGAGAAGGCGGGGTAGGCGGGGACGAAGGTGACGTCGGTGTGCCACTGGTTGGCGCGGGCGCCGTGGTGCGAGTCGATGCCGAGGGCGTAACGGCCGTCCGCGGAGGGGACGGTGGGGTGCGCGACGGGCGCACCGAGCAGCTGGGCGAAGGCCTCGTGACCGGCCTCGTCGAGGTGGTCCTGGCCGCGGAAGAAGACGACCTTGTGGGCGAGAAGGGCGGCCCTGATCTCGGCGACGGTCGCGTCGGGCAGGTCGCCGCCGAGCAGTACGCCGCCGATCTCGGCGCCGATGCGGCCGCCGATCTTGGTGACGGTGGTGGTGGCGGTGGCAGTGGCAGTTGCCATGAGGACTCCCTGGTGTGGGCCGCGGGGGTTATTTCCGCAGCGGAAGAAACAGCGTGACGAGGGCGCCGGGCGCTGCGCTGCGCCGAGCGGTACGGGTACGTGCGGGAACCGGCCGCCCGGGGCCGCGGAGGCCCCCGGGCGGCTTCGGCCCCGCCCGGATCCGCGGAGGGCGACGACGCGCCGTCCCCGGCACGGGCCGCCCCGGTGGACGCCCTTGCGGGACCCGGCGGGGACGCTCCGGAGCCCCGGCAGGGACCTGCCCGGTGGGGTGTTCCGGGGCACCACCCCTGGGGGTGCCCCGGAACGGGAACGGGACCGGGCGGCTTCGACCGAGGCGGGCACCGGCGGGACGGCACCGGGCCGGGGCCGGGCGGACCCGGTCAGCCGGGGCGCCGGATCGGCGAGGTCAGGCGCGGCCGGGGGCCGGACAGCGGCCCGGACACTCACCCGGCGCGGTACGCAGGCCGGGGGTGTGGAGCCGCGGGGCGAGGAGTGCGTTCGCGGACATGTCCCGGAGCGTGTCAGCGGCCCCGGCCGGGGTCAACCCCCGTCCGGAGCCACCGAACGCGCCTCTCGCCGGTTTCCGCGTCCACCCCGCACACCCCCTGCAGCCTGCGCTTTTCCCCGCGCTTCGACCCGCGCGCGGCCTCACCTCGACGGCCGAAAAGCGTGGCCGGATTTCATGGCCCCGCAATGCGGCCGCCACGCGTTCGCCGGGATCCGCCCCCGCGCCCCGCCCGCGGGGCCCGCCACCCGCACAGGACTGCCGCCGCTGTGCGCACACGCTCCATGACTCGTCCCGCCCGCCCGGGACGTACCCGAAGGCCCCGGCCCCGCGGGCGGCCGGCCCGTGAGTCCCGCCGGACACCCTCGCCGCGAGATCTCGCCACGCGCGCAATACGACCGCCACCGCTGTGCGCACACCCCCTGCGGCTCGTCCGGCCGGCCCGGGGCATGCCCGAAGGCCCCGACCCCGTAGGCGGCCGGCCCACGGGACCCGCCTCGCGCTCTCGCCGCATGGCCGCGCCACGCACACATTGCCGCCGCCGCTGTGCGCACGCGCCCCGTGGCCCGTCCAGCCGGCCCCGGGCGTGCCCGAGGGTCCCGGCCCCGCGGGCGGCCGGCCCACGGGACCCGCCACACACGCTCACCGCGTCGTCGCGCCGTGCGCACACGCCCTGCGACTCGTCCGTCCGGCCTTGCGACGTAACGCACCGAACGGCCCGGGCACGATCCGGACCGGACGGCCCGGTCCCCGCAAGGGAACCGGCATGATCGGGGGACACACCCCCACCCCTCACCCCCGAGGAGACCGCGTGACGCGTATGGCCGGTGACAGCCGGGCCGCCGCCAATGCCGCCACCGTGCTGCGGACGGTGCTCGACCACGGCCCGGTCGCGCGCAGCGCGATCGCCCCGCTGTGCGGGCTGAGTCCCGCCGCCGTGTCCCGGCAGACCACCGGGCTGCTCCGGGCCGGGCTGCTGCGCGAGCTGCCCGGGCCCGGCGGCGGGGTGGGGCGGCCGCGGATCCCGCTGGACCTGCACACCGGGGCCGTCGGCGGGCCGGTCGCCGCCGGGCTGCACATCGGGGTGCCGCATTCGACCTTCAGCCTCGTCGACCTGCGGGGGCAGCTGCTCGCCCGGCGGTCCTTCCCCCACGAGGGGCGCCCGGCGGACGGGCTGTCCGCCGAGATCGCCTCCGAACTCGGCCGCTTCCTCCGCGCGTACGACTCCGGGCGGCCGCTCCTCGGCGTCGGTGCGGCCCTCGGCGGATGGGTCGGCCCGGACGAGGGGACCGTCGTGCGGCACCCCGCGCTGGGATGGAACCGCAAGCCGCTGGCCGCTGAGCTGTCGGCCGCACTCGGGCTGCCGGTGTGGGTCGACAACCATGCCCGGGCCGTCGCACGGGCCGAGATCCTCTTCGGCCGGCCCGAGGCCCGCCGGAGCCTCGTGCACCTGTTCATCGGCCGGGTCGTCGACGCCGCCTTCGGGATCGAGGGGACCGTGCACCAGGGTCCGGGCGCGGCGGCCGGCGACGTGGCCCATCTGCCGGTGCCGCGCTCGCAGGCCCCGTGCGCGTGCGGGCGTACCGGCTGCCTGGAGGCGACCGCGTCCGACACCGCGCTGGGCACCGAGGCCGTGCGCCGCGGCATCGTGCCGGACCCGTCGGTGAACCTGCTGGTGGACGCGGCCGCCACCGGCGATCCGCGCGCCGACCGGCTGCTGCGCGAGCGCGCCCGCGCGGTGGGCCGCGCGGCCGCCCTTCTGTTGGATGTCTTCAATCCGGCGGTCATGGTCGTGACCGAGCTGGCGAGCGTCCTCGACGAGGGATACCTGGAGGAGATCCGGGCCGCCGCGGTGGAGCTCTCGCACGTCTGCGACGATCCCGAGCGGATCGTGGTGCCGCACGCGGGACCCGCCGTGCTCCCGGAGGCGGCGGCAACCGTGCTGCTCAGCCGGGTGTTCCAGGACCCCTTCGGCATGGCCCGAGAGGGCGAGATCACACCCACCGGTATGGTGCCACCTGAGCGCGCTCCCCTACATTCGAGCCATGACGGTCCTGCCTGACGACGGGCTCTCCCTGGCCGCCGAGTTCCCTGACGCGACGCATGAGCAGTGGCAGCGCCTTGTAGAAGGCGTACTGCGCAAGTCGGGCAAGGAAGTCTCCGGCGAGGCCGCAGAAGACGCGTTGTCCACCCCAATCGAGGACGGGCTCACCACGCGCCCGCTGTACACCGCGCCGCCCGACGGGGCGGCCCCCGACACCGGTTTCCCCGGCTTCGCCCCGTTCGTCCGCGGGGGCAGGCCGGAAGGCACCACCGCGAACGGCTGGGACGTGCGCCAGCGCCTCGCGGGCACGGATCCGGTACGCGTGAACGAGGCGGCCCTCGCCGATCTGGAGAACGGGGTCACCTCCCTCTGGCTCACCGTGGGCCGGGGCGGTCTCCCCGTCGAGGGCCTCGCCCGGGCGCTGGACGGGGTCTACCTGGACCTCGCCCCCATCACCCTGGACGCCGGGGCCCAATACGCCGAGGCCTCACGCGCGTTGCTGCGTCTGTTCACCGAGCGCGCGGTGGCCCCCGAGGCCGCTCGGGCCTCGCTGGGCGCCGACCCCCTGGGCCACGAGGCCCGTACGGGTGAGGCACTGGACGTGGCCGACGCGGTCGAGCTGGCCGTGGAGGCCGCCGCGGGTTGGCCCGGGGTGCGCGCCCTGACCGTGGACGCACTGCCGTACCACGAGGCCGGCGGCAGCGCCGCCGAGGAACTGGGCCTGTCCCTGGCCACCGGAGTCGCCTACCTGCGCGCGCTGACCGAAGCCGGGCTGAGCACCGAAGCGGCGCTCGGACAGCTGGAGTTCCGCTACGCCGCCACCGCGGACCAGTTCCTGACCATCGCCAAGCTGCGGGCCGCGCGCCGGCTGTGGGCCCGTATCGCCGGGGCCTCGGGGGCCCCGGAGGCGGGTGCCCAGCTCCAGCACGCCGTGACCTCGCCGGTGATGATGACCCGCCGCGACCCGTGGGTGAACATGCTGCGCACCACCGTGGCCTGCATGGCCGCGGGCGTCGGCGGCGCCGACTCGGTCACCGTGCTCCCCTTCGACAGCGAGCTGGGCCTGCCGGACGCCTTCGCGCGCCGGATCTCCCGGAACACCTCCACCATCCTGCTGGAGGAGTCGCACCTGGCCCGGGTGATCGACCCGGCGGGCGGCTCCTACTACGTGGAGCGCCTCACCGACGAGCTCGCCCACGCCGCGTGGCAGTTCTTCCAGACCGTGGAGAAGGCCGGCGGTCAGGCCGCCGCCCTGCGCTCCGGGCTGGTCGCCGAACGGCTCGCCGCCACCTGGGCCGCGCGCTCCAAGAAGCTGGCCAAGCGTCGCGAACCGATCACCGGCGTCAGCGAGTTCCCGCTGCTCTCGGAGAAGCCGGTCGTCCGCGAGCCCGCGCCCGCGGCCCCCACCGGCGGGCTGCCGCGCGTGCGGCGCGACGAGGCGTACGAGGCCCTGCGCGCCCGCAGCGACGCGCACCTGGCGGCGACCGGCGCCCGGCCGAGGATCTTCCTCGCCGCGCTGGGCCCGGCGGCCGCGCACACCGCGCGCGCCACCTTCGCCTCGAACCTGTTCCAGGCGGGCGGCATCGAACCCGTGCACGACCCGGTGTCGGTGGACCCGGCGACGGCCGCCGAGGCGTACGCCGCGAGCGGGGCGGACGGCATGGCCGTGCTCTGCTCCAGCGACGCGCTGTACGAGGAGCAGGCCGAGGCGGTGGCCGGCGCGCTGCGCGCGGCGGGCGCCACGACCGTCTTCCTCGCCGGCAAGCCGGGCACGGCTGGGGCTTCCGTGGACGAGTACGTCTTCGCCGGCTGTGACGCCGTCGCCGTGCTGTCCTCCGTACTCGACCGGATGGGAGTGCCCGCATGAGCATCCCCGATTTCTCCGAGCTGGCGCTCGACCCCACCGCCGTCGCCGGGGTGTCCGAGGAGCAGTGGCGCTCCGCGGTGAAGGAGTCCGCCGGCACCGCGGCCGCCGACCTGCTGTGGGAGACGCCCGAGGGCATCGGCGTCAAGCCGCTGTACACCGGGCGTGACCTGGAGGGCCTGGACTTCCTGCGGACGTACCCGGGCGTGGCCCCGTACCTGCGCGGCCCGTACCCGACGATGTACGTCAACCAGCCCTGGACGATCCGGCAGTACGCCGGCTTCTCCACGGCCGAGGAGTCGAACGCCTTCTACCGGCGCAACCTGGCGTCCGGCCAGAAGGGCCTGTCGGTGGCCTTCGACCTGCCGACGCACCGCGGCTACGACAGCGACCACCCGCGCGTGACCGGTGACGTCGGCATGGCGGGCGTGGCGATCGACTCGATCTACGACATGCGGCAGCTGTTCGACGGGATCCCGCTGGACAAGATGTCGGTGTCGATGACGATGAACGGCGCGGTGCTGCCGGTCCTCGCGCTCTACATCGTGGCGGCGGAGGAGCAGGGCGTCTCCCCCGACAAGCTCGCCGGGACCATCCAGAACGACATCCTCAAGGAGTTCATGGTCCGCAACACCTACATCTATCCGCCGGGACCCTCCATGCGGATCATCTCCGACATCTTCGCGTTCACCTCGCAGAAGATGCCGCGGTACAACTCGATCTCCATCTCCGGCTACCACATCCAGGAGGCCGGTGCCACGGCCGACCTGGAGCTGGCGTACACCCTCGCGGACGGCGTGGAGTACCTGCGGGCCGGGCAGGCGGTGGGACTGGACGTGGACGCGTTCGCACCGCGGCTGTCGTTCTTCTGGGCGATCGGCATGAACTTCTTCATGGAGGTTGCCAAGCTGCGCGCGGCCCGCCTGCTGTGGGCGCGCCTGGTCAAGCAGTTCGACCCGAAGAACGCCAAGTCGCTCTCGCTGCGCACACATTCGCAGACCTCGGGTTGGTCGCTGACCGCGCAGGACGTCTTCAACAACGTGACGCGCACCTGCATCGAGGCGATGGCGGCGACCCAGGGCCACACCCAGTCGTTGCACACCAACGCCCTCGACGAGGCGCTCGCGCTGCCGACGGACTTCTCGGCGCGCATCGCCCGCAACACCCAGCTGCTGCTCCAGCAGGAGTCGGGGACCTGCCGGTCGATCGACCCGTGGGGCGGCAGTGCGTACGTCGAGAAGCTGACGTACGACCTGGCCCGGCGGGCCTGGCAGCACATCGAGGAGGTCGAGGCGGCCGGCGGCATGGCGCAGGCCATCGACGCGGGCATCCCGAAGCTGCGCGTGGAGGAGGCCGCGGCGCGCACGCAGGCGCGGATCGACTCGGGCCGCCAGCCGGTGATCGGCGTCAACAAGTACCGCGTGGAGAACGACGAGGCGATCGACGTCCTGAAGGTCGACAACTCCTCCGTGCGCGCGCAGCAGATCGCCAAGCTGCGGCGGCTGCGCGAGGAGCGCGACGAGGCGGTCACGCAGGACACCCTGCGGGCGCTGACGAACGCGGCGGAGCGCGGCGACGGCAACCTGCTGGCCCTGGCGGTGGACGCGGCGCGCGCCAAGGCGACCGTGGGTGAGATCTCGGACGCATTGGAGAAGGTGTACGGGCGGCACGCGAGCCAGATCCGTACGATCGCGGGCGTGTACCGAAACGAAGCGGGCGAGTCCCCGTCGGTGGAGCGCACCCGTGCGCTGGTGGACCGGTTCGAGGAGGCGGAGGGACGTCGTCCGCGCATCCTGGTCGCCAAGATGGGCCAGGACGGGCACGACCGCGGCCAGAAGGTGATCGCGACGGCCTTCGCCGACCTGGGCTTCGACGTGGACGTCGGCCCGCTGTTCCAGACCCCGGCGGAGGTGGCCCGTCAGGCCGTCGAGGCGGACGTCCACGTGGTGGGCGTGTCGTCGCTGGCGGCCGGTCACCTGACCCTCGTACCGGCGCTGCGCGAGCAGCTGGCGGAGGAGGGCCGCGAGGACATCATGATCGTCGTGGGTGGGGTGATCCCGCCGGCCGATGTCCCGACGCTGCTGGAGATGGGCGCGACGGCGGTCTTCCCGCCGGGCACGGTGATCCCGGACGCGGCCCACGACCTGGTGACGCGGCTGGCCGCGGACCTGGGCCACGAGCTGTAGGCGGGCGCCGGTGCCGAAGATCGACATCGAGGCGTACGCGAAGGGGGTGCTCGACGGGAAGCGCGCGTTCATCGCGCGTGCGATCACCCTCGTCGAGTCCACCCTGCCGGCACACCGGGTGCTGGCGCAGGGGCTGTTGACGGAGCTGCTGCCGCACACGGGCCGGGCCCGCCGGATCGGCATCAGCGGTGTGCCGGGGGTGGGCAAGTCCACCTTCATCGACGCGTTCGGCACGATGCTGACGGGGCTCGGCCACCGGGTGGCGGTGCTCGCGGTGGACCCGTCGTCGACGCGCACGGGCGGCTCCATCCTGGGTGACAAGACCCGGATGGAGCGGCTGTCGGTGGACCCGGCGGCCTTCGTGCGGCCGTCGCCGTCGGCGGGCACGCTGGGCGGGGTCGCCAAGGCCACCCGCGAGTCGATGATCGTGATGGAGGCGGCGGGCTACGACGTGGTCCTCGTCGAGACGGTCGGCGTGGGCCAGTCGGAGACCACGGTGGCCGGGATGGTCGACTCGTTCCTGCTGCTGTCCCTGGCCCGTACGGGCGACCAGCTGCAGGGCATCAAGAAGGGCGTCCTGGAGCTGGCGGACGTGCTGGCGGTGAACAAGGCGGACGGCCCGCACGAGCGGGACGCGAAGGCCGCGGCCCGCGAACTGTCGGGTGCGCTGCGGCTGATGCACCCGGTGGACGCGGCCTGGACCCCGCCGGTCCTGACGTGCAGCGCGCGGGAGTCGACCGGGCTGGACGAGGTGTGGAGCCGGCTGGAGCAGCACCGGACCCTGCTGGAGACGGGGGGCCGGCTGGCGGCGAAGCGGGCTGCGCAGCAGGTGGAGTGGACCTGGTCGATGGTCCGCGACGAACTGCTGGAACGCCTGCGGGCGGACCCGGCGGTACGGGAACTCGCGCCGGGCCTGGAGGCCGCGGTCCGGGCGGGCACGGTCACTGCGACATCTGCGGCGGACCAGATCCTGGCGGCGTTCGGCCGGGCCTGACCCGTGTGCGTGCGGCGCCGTTGCGGGGGCTCCGCCCCCGCAACGGCGCGCCTCAAACGCCGGCGGGGTTGGTTTTCCAGCCCCGCCGGCGGGCCACCGGCAGACGCGCTGCGGGTCAGACCTCGGCCAGGACCGGGCCCGCCTCGTTCACGGCGAGTCGCAGGACGCGGGTCTGCTCCACCGGGTTCTCGGTGGCGAGCAGCGCGGACAGGACCGCGATGCGGGCCTGTCCGGCGCGCAGGGTTCCGGTCGGCACGGCTCCGGCGGCCACCAGGTCCACCGCCCCGCCGTGCGTGTAGATCTCGGTGACCGGTCCGGCCATGACGCGGGTGGTCAGCGCGACCAGGACCCCGCGGCCGACGGCGGCGCGGACGGCCTCCACGATCTCCGGAGTGGCATTGCCCGCGCCGGTCCCGACGAGGACGATGCCGCGCGCGCCTGCCTCGACGGCGGCGTTCAGCAGGACCGCGTCACCGTTGGCGTGGTGGACCACCACGTCCACGCGCGGCGGGAGCTCCGGCATCGCGGGCAACGGGAGCGGCGCCGGGCGCTGCGGGGTGCGCAGGATGGTGACCTTGCCGAAGCCGATCTTCCCGAAGAGCTCCTTCGAGGGGTCGGCGAACGCGTCCAGCTCCACGGCCTGGGTCTTCACCGTGCCGCGGGCGGCGTGCACCCGACCGGCGAAGGCGATCAGCACGCCGAGTCCGCGCGTGTTCGCGGCGGTGAGCAGGGCGTCGTAGAGGTTCCCCGGACCGTCCCCGTCGGCGGTGCCCATGGGGCGCTGCGAGCCGGTGAAGACCACGGAGCGCGGGTCGTGGTGGTGGAGGTCGAGGAAGAACGCCGACTCCTCCAGGGTGTCGGTGCCGTGCGTGACGACGATGCCGTCCACGCCGGGGTCGGCGAGCACCTCGTGCACGGTGCGGAGCAGGGTGAGCTGGTGCGCGGTGGTGAGTCGCGGGCTGTTCACGCTGAACAGGTCGACCAGTTCGACGGTGATGCCCTCGGGAAGCGGTGCGGTGGCGATCACCTCGTTCCCGTCGGCGTCCGCTGCGAAGCCGGAACCCTGCCAGCGGCTGGCTATCGTTCCGCCGGTGCTGATCACGACGATCCGTCCCATCGGCCGTGGCCGCCCTTCACTCGAGTCACTCGTGTCACTAGTACGTCACTCGTACATATGTACTCAAAGCAGCAATGATAGAGCGATCTACGCGCAATGTGATTGCGCATTCCCTCAGGCCTGTTCACAAACACTGGGTGATAATTGCGTCATGGATGCCATTGACCGAGATATCTTGCGCGAGCTCCAGGCCGATGGCCGCCTGACCAACCAAGAACTCGCCCAGCGCGTGGGACTGACCCCTTCCCCCTGCATGCGCCGGGTGCGCCAGCTGGAACAGGACGGGGTGATCCAGGGCTATCGGGCCGTGATCTCCCCCGACGCGGTGGACCGCGGCTTCGAGGTGCTCGTCTCGGTCGAGGTGCGGCGCGACCGGGAGGCGGTCGAGGCCTTCGAGGCGGCCCTCCAGGACATCCCGGACGTCATCGAGGCCTACCGCCTCTTCGGCAGTCCCGGCTGCCTGCTGCGGATCGCCGTCGCCGACCTGCGGGCCTACGAGCGCCTGTGGATCGAGAAGTTGACGGCCCTCACCGGTATCACCGAGGTCAACTCGCAGATCATCATGAAGCGCATCAAGGAACCGAACGGCCTGCCCGTCGGTCACTGACGTGGGCGCCCCCGCGAACCCATGAACCCGTGAGCCCATGAACCCGTGAGCCCATGAACCCGGGAACTCGCTCACTCGCGCACTCTGGCACTCACGCACGTACCCGGGCCCGGACGGCGGGCCCGGACCAACAGGAACAGGAAGCAGCACCCAATGAAACCCCTCGGCGCCGGTGATCCGATCCGGCTCGGTCCGTACCGCGTCCTCGGCGTCCTCGGTGAAGGCGGCATGGGCAAGGTGTACTTCGGCCGGGAGGACGGCGGCCGTACCGCGGCCGTCAAGGTGCTGCTGCCCGAGCTCGCGCACGACCCGCACCTCGTCCAGCGCTTCCTGCGCGAGGCGCACACCGCCCAGGCGGTCACCAGCGGCGGCGTCGCCCGCGTCCTGAACGCGCAGGTCGACGACCACGACGGCCGGCCCTGGATCGCCACCGAGTTCCTGACCGGACCCACCCTCGACGACGCGGTGCGCCAGTACGGGCCGTTCGGCGCCGACGGCGTACGCGCGCTCGCCGCCCCGCTCGCCGCCACCCTGCGGGACATCCACACGGCCGGGCTGGTCCACCGCGACCTGAAGCCGGCCAACATCGTGCTCACCTCGGCGGGACCGCGCGTCATCGACTTCGGCATCGCACGACCCGAGCACGGGCTGACGCTCACCACGACGGGCCAGGTGCCGGTCACCCCCGGGTACGGCGCCCCCGAGCAGGTGCTCGGCCAGCGCGTCGGCCCGGCCGCGGACATCTTCTCGCTGGGTGCGGTCCTGGCGTACGCGGCCACCGGACAGCGCACCTTCGACGGGACCCACGTGGCCGCCGTGCAGTACGAGGTGGTGCACGGGGAGCCGCAACTGGACTCCGTACCGCCCGAGTTGCGGCAGCTGATCGCCCCCTGCCTCGCCAAGGACCCCGCGCACCGCCCGACCCCCGAGCAGATCGCGGGTGCCTTCGCGCCGCCGCCGGGAGCGGACCGGATCTGGCGCACCGGAGCCCTGGCCGAGGACATCGAGCGCCGGGGAGCCGAGGCCGACCGGCAGGCCGCGGTCGTCGGGCAGGAATCCGGAGCCGGTACCGGGCCGTCCCGCAGGCGGCTGCTGCGCAGCGCGCTGGTGGCGGGCGGCGTCCTGGCCGCCTCCGGCGGTGCCACGGGCGCCTGGTGGCTGCTGCGCGAGGAACCGCGCGAGATCCCCCCGGCCGGACCGGCCAGGGACGCCGAGGCGCTGTCGATCCTCGTCGGGCGGCACGGGACGCCTCCGGGCGAGCTGTGGGGTCCGCTGCCCGTGGCGGCGGGACCGGTCGACGGCGTGGTCACCACCCCGCTGCCGGTACTCGACGTGGTCGTCTTCGCGGCCGCGGGCGGCGGCCTCGCGGCGCGTCTGACGACCGACGGCAAGGAGAAGTGGCGGCTGCCCGACGTCCGGCCGGCCGCCGGACTCGTCGCACTGCCCGGCAACCGGTTCGTGACCGCGGGCTCCGGCGGGGCGCTGCTCTGCTTCGAAGCCTCCACCAGCAGGCAGGAATGGTCGGTGGTGGGCGCCGACACCGGACGCATCCTGGCCGCGGACGCATCGGCGGTCTACCTGGTGACGCGGGGCGGGGAGCTGCGTGCCGTGGACACCGCCGGACGCAAGGTCCGCTGGACGGTGCCGCTGCCCGGGGCAGCGGTGAAGGCACCCGGGCCGCGGGCCGCGGTCGGCATGGACCGACTGGTGTTCTTCGGCGCCGACGGGGACGTCATCACCGTCGACACCGCTTCCGGAAGCACGGTCTGGCGGCTCGGCGGCCAGGCGAAGTCCGCCGTGCAGCCGCTCGTCGTGAACGACGTCGTCTACCTCGGCGGGCGCGACCTTTCGGCCCTGGACATCAGGACGGGCGACCGGATCTGGGAGGAGATCAAGGCCGTCGAGGCGCCGCAGCAGGGGGCCGGCGGTTGGGGCCCGGCCGTCGTCAAGGACGCCAGCGTGTTCGCGATGAACGGTACGGAGCTGACCGAGGCGAACATGAAGCTCGGCGGGCCGTTCCCGCGGGACCGCACCGCTCGGGGGCCGGTGCCGCACACTCCCCCCGTCGTGCAGGCCGGTACGGTCTGGGTCGTTCAGGGGGACGGGCAGGGCGTCTCGGCCCACTCCGTCGTCGCCGGCCGCCGGTTCTGGACCTGGTCGCCCGAATCGCGCGGCCCCTGGGGCATGTCCGGCGCGGGGAACCGCGTCTTCCTCGTCAACGACGGGAAGCTCACGGCCATGCCCACCATCGAGAAGTGAGGCGCGCTCCCCGCACGTTCCCCCGCACCTTCCCCCGCCCGTTCCCCCGCACGCGGTTCCCGCCCGGTTCAAGCGCCCCGGCAGGCACCGCTTAGGCTCGGGGCCGATCAACCGACTCGGGAGAGCGCCCATGGAACGCCTTCGCCACGACGACCCGTCGCACGTCGGGCCGTACGCGATCCTGGCCCGGCTCGACTCCGAGACCGCCGAACGCACCGTTCCCGAGCGCCGCTACCTCGGGCGCACCGCCGACGGGCAGCGCACCGTCCTCGTCTGCGTGCCCCGGGTCGGCGCCGACCCGTCCCGGTGGGCGATCGAGGCCGAAGGCGCCCGGCGGTCGTCCGTGCCCCGCTTCCTGCGCATCGAGGAGGTGGGCGGCACGGCCGGCTTCCCCTGGTACGCGTCCCCGTACACGCCCGTGCTGCCGCTGCCGGCCGTGCTCGCCGCGTACGGCGGGCCGCTGCCCGAGGACACCGTCCGTAGGCTCGGCGCCGCACTTGCGGAAGGACTGACCGCCGGACACGCCCAGGGGATGACCCACGCGGGGCTGTCACCGGCCGCCGTGCTGGTCACCGCGGCGGGACCGCTGCTGACCTGCTTCGGTGCCCTGCGGGCCGCGGCTCCCGACGGGACGCGGCGGACGGGGCTGCCCGGGCTCGATCCGGGCTGCCTGGCCCCGGAGCAGGCGTCGGGAGGCCGCCCGGGGCCGCTCGGGGACGTCTTCGCACTGGGCGCCGTCCTCGCCTACGCCTCGACCGGCCACACCGTGCCCGAGCAGAGCGAACTGCCGCCGGGGCTGCGGACGCTGGTCGGAACCTGCCTGTCCTCCGACCCGGCGGTCCGGCCGCAGTCCGCGCGGGAAGTGCTGGGCGAACTCGTGTCCCCCTGGGCGGGCTCCGCCGCGTCCGAGGACCCGTACGCGCAGGCCGGAACGGTCCTCGACCACGGAGCCGTACCGTTGCCGGGCCGGGTCGTTGCCGCGCTCGCCGCCCAGTCCGCCGCGCTGCTCGCGGCGGAACTCCCCTCCCCGCAAAAGCCGTTCGCCACGGCCCAGAAGGTGCACTGACCCGATGTCCGCCCCGCTCGTACCGCCCGCCCCGCTCGCACCGCTCGCACCGCTCGCACCGCTCACGCACGACGATCCGCAGCACCTCGGCGACTTCCGGCTGCTCGCCCGGCTCGGCAGCGGCGGCATGGGCACCGTCTACCTGGCCCGTTCGGCGGCCGGGCGGACGGTCGCACTGAAGACGGTCCACGCCCGGATCGCCGCCGACACCGCCTTCCGTACCCGGTTCCGGTTGGAGGCGGACGCGGCCCGGGTCATCGGCGACCGTTACGGGGCCCGGGTGTTCGCCGCGGACGCCCTGGCCGGCACGCCGTGGCTGGCCACCGAGTACGTCATCGGGCCGCCACTGGACGAAGCGGTGGGGCTGGCCGGCCCGCTGCCCGAGCCGTGCGTGCGCGCCCTGGGCGCGGACCTCGCCCGGGCGCTGGGCCAGCTGCACCGATCGGACGTGGTGCACCGCGACCTCAAGCCCTCCAACGTCATGGTCACGGCCGCCGGGCCCAAGGTCATCGACTTCGGCATCGCGCGCGCCCTCGGCGACGAACGGCTGACCCGCACCGGGGCCGCGGCCGGCACGCCCGCCTTCATGTCGCCCGAGCAGGCCGGCGGCCTCGAACACACCCCGGCCGGCGACGTGTTCGCGCTCGCCGGCGTCCTGGTGTTCGCGGCCGGTGGGCACGGCCCCTTCGGCAGTGGGCAGGCCGCGGACCTGCTCTACCGGGTGCGGTACGCGGAACCCGACCTGGGACGCGTTCCGGCGGCACTGGCTCCGCTGCTCGCCCGCTGCCTGTCCAAGGACCCTGCGCAGCGCCCCACGACGGCCGAGCTGGCGGACCTCCTCGCTCCCGGCGGCGGCCCGTTCGCGGACCGGCTGCCCCAGCCGGTGCTCGCGGACATCGCCCGGCGCGCCGCGGCCGTGTGGCAGGAGCCCCCGCCGCGACTGCCGGCCCCCCGCGGGGAGGCGGACCCTGTCGTCGCCGACGACGCCGGCATGTCGCGCCGCAGACTGTTCGCGGTCTCCGGGGCCGCGGCCGGCGCCCTCGCGCTCGCGGCGGGGGGCGGGCTGTGGGCCTGGCTCGACAGCCGCGCCGAAGACGGGAACGGAGCGGCGGACGCCGGACAGCCCGCCCTGGAGTCACCGCCGGACGAGCTGTGGAAGGTCGAACTGGCAGTCCCTGTGACGGGCGACGCCCCGCTGTCGGTGAACGGCATGCTCGTCGCAGCCACCGGAACCACGACCACCGGGATCTACCAACAGGACGGCAAGCGCCTGAGGGACGTCCAGGGGTTCTCGCGCGGCTGGCGCGTCGCCACCGACGGGAAGACCCTCTACGCGGTCAGGAAGCCGGACGCCGCGGACAAGGCCCTCGCGGTGCTATCCCTGGACCTGGAGAACGGCAAGGAGCAGGCGCCGCTCGTCCAACTGGGCGCGTACGACGGTACGAACGCGCTCAACCAGATCCTCGGGGTGGCCGGCGACACCGTGTTCCTGTGTGCCAAGGCGGCCGCCGGCGACCAGTGGTCCGTGCTGGCCGCGAGCCTGAAGACCGGCAAGGAACTGTGGCGACAGCCGACGCCGGCCCCCACCCAGCAGCAGGTGGAACTCGGGCGCCCCTCCCCCGTCCGCGTCAAGGCCGTACGCGGAGGGGTTCTGCTGTGGCATCGCGGCGAGACGGGCGACGCCTCCCGGTTGTCGCTGCACGACGCCGGTAGCGGCGCCGTGCGCTGGGCCGTGTCGCTGGACGGGCCGGGCGCCACGCCGGACCAGCTGGCCACGGATGACGACCGCGTGTACATCGGCGCCGAGAAGGTGCACGCGCTGCGGCTCACCGACGGCGAATCCGCCTGGGTCTTCGGCGCGAACCGGGACGCGGGCGAGGTCGGCGCCCGGCGCCGGTACGGCACACCGAGCGTCCGCGACGGGATCGTCTACGCCGTGGAGGGCACACGCGGCGTCGTCGCCATCAGCGCCGCCTTCGGCACGTTGCAGTGGATGGACATCCTGCCGGAGGGTGCGAACCCGAACCGCGACCTCGCCCCCGTGGTCACCCCGAGCCACATCTACACCATGGACGGGGCGGGTCTGCGAGCCGTCCGCATCCGCACCCAGGCCCCGGTCTGGCGCTACCCGACGAACGCCTACGCCCTGACGCCGGATCCGGACGGCAAGCGGCTCTACCTTCGCGAGGAGAAGAAACTGATCGCCCTCCCGCTCCCGTAGGGCCGCAGCGGGAACGCCCGTACGCCGGCGGCTCGGGGCCGTCGGCGTACGGGCGTTCCGTTCGGTGGATCATCAGCCCGCCACGCGGGCCTCCTGCTCCCGCGGCTGGGTGGGCAGCGCCGGGCCGGGGGTCGTCCGGCCGAGCTTCTCGCCCTCGACGTCCATGTTCGGCAGGAGTCGGTCGAGCCAGCGGGGCAGCCACCAGGCCGACCGGCCGAGCAGGGCGAACAGGGCGGGCACCAGGGCCATGCGGACGATGAAGGCGTCGAACAGGACGGCGATGGCGAGGCTGAAGCCGACCATCTTGACGAAGACGTTCACCTCCATGATGAAGCCGGAGAAGACGCTGATCATGATGATTGCGGCGGCGCCGACCACCCGGCCGCCGTAGCGGAACCCGGTGACCACCGCTTCGTCGGGCCGCGCCCCGTGCACGTAGGCCTCTCGCATCCGGGTCACGAGGAAGACCTCGTAGTCCATCGCGAGACCGAACACCACACCGATCATGAAGATCGGCAGCGTGCTCATGATCGGGCCGGGCTGGTCGATGCCGAAGAGGTCCGAGAGCCAGCCCCACTGGAAGACGGCCACGACCGCGCCGAGGGCCGCGCTCACGGAGAGCAGGAAACCGAGGGCCGCCTTGAGCGGGACGAGCAGTGAGCGGAAGACGAGCACCAGCAGCACGAAGGCGAGTCCGACGACCAGCCCCAAGTACGGCAGCATCGCGTCGTCGAGGGTTTGGGAGAAGTCGATGAACAGGGCGGTCTGGCCGGTCACCAGGACCTCGGCACCGTGGTCGGCCCCGAGGCCGCCCGCGATGCCCCGGATCCTCCCGACCAGTTCCTCGGTCTCGTGCTCGGCGGGGCCGGTCTTCGGGATGAGGGTGAGGACCGCGGTGTCGCCCTTGCCGTTGGGCGTGGCCGGGGTCACCGCTGCAACGCCCTCGACCTTCCCGAGTTCCTTGCCCACGACGGCGGCCGCGGTCACCGCGTCCGCGGCCTCGACGGTGACCATCAGCGGTCCGTTGAACCCGGCTCCGAAGGACTCGGACAGGAGGTCGTACGCCTTGCGCTGCGTGGTGTCCGCAGCCATGGTGCCCTCGCCGGGCAGGCCGAGCTGGAGCCCCGCGGCGGGCACGGCGACGGCGCCGAGGCCCACGACGCCGAGGAGCAGGACGGCCAGCGGGCGGCGGACGACGAAGGTCGCCCAGCGGGTACCCAGGTTCGGCTTCCGGCGCGCTGCCCGCTTGTCGGCCTTGCGCTGCTGGCGCTCCGTGAGCGGCTTGCCGTAGTGCATCTTGCGTTCCCTGCGGGGCATGACCTTGATCGGCGCGAAGCCGAGGAGGGCGGGCACCAGGGTGATCGCGATGAGCACGGAGACGGCGACCGTACCGGCGGCGGCGAGGCCCATTTTGGTGAGCATCGGTATGTTCACCACGCTGAGGCCCGCGAGGGCGACGATGACGGTGAGTCCGGCGAAGACGACGGCGGAGCCTGCCGTACCGACGGCCCGTCCCGCGGCGTCCTGGCGCTCCCGGCCCTCGGCCAGTTCGGAGCGGTATCGGGAGACGATGAACAGGGCGTAGTCGATGCCGACCGCGAGGCCGATCATCAGCGCGAGGGTGGACGTCGTGCTGGACAGTCCGAAGGTGCTGCCGAGGGCGGTGATGGCCGCGCCACCGATGGCGACGCCCACGATGGCCGTCAGCAGGGACATGCCCGCGGCGATCATCGAGCCGAAGGTGAGCACCAGGACGATGGCGGAGACGAGGATGCCGATGCCTTCGGCGCCGCCGCCGGGCGCTCCGTCCACTGTGATGGCGTCACCACCTGCCTCGACCACCAGTCCGGTGGACCGGGCGTCCGCGAGTGCCTTGTCGAGGCCGTCGTGCGCCTCGTCGGTCACCTTGAGGGCGGGGACCTTGTACGTGGCCACGGCATACGCCGTGGTGCCGTCCTGGCTGAGGGCCCCGGTCAGGAAGGGGTCGGAGGCCGACACGACGTCCGGCGCCGTGGTCAGCGCAGCGACGAGCCTTTCGACCTTGACCTTCTCGGTGGGATCGGAGAGCTTCGCGCCGGCGGGCGCCCGGACGACCACGCGGGCGGTGGCGCCGTCCACGCTCACGGCCGGGAACTTCTCCTTCAACAGGTCGAAGGCCTTCTGCGACTCCGTACCCGGCATCGAGAACGTGTCGGTGGGTGGAGGCGGTGCGGTGGAGGCGGCGACGCCGAACCCGACGAGGACGGCGAGCCAGAGCAGTGACACCAGGTCTCGTCGCCGGAAGGCGAGACGGCCCACTGTGTACAGGAAGGTGGCCATGGCGAAAGAACTCCCGTGTGGATCGGTACGGAACGAGCGGGCGCGGCGTGGGCAACGGTGGGCGCCTCGCCCTCGGCGTCACGGTCTGCGCCACCGAGGTTCATGACGCCAGAATGGCACACACATGGCGCCACTGTCGCGCCACATCTGAGCCATCGCATCAAGGTGGCCGAAAAGCGCCACCCGCCCCCGGCCGCGGTGCCGCCCCGGCGCGAGTGCGGGCAGTCGGCCGAACACGGCCCCCATCTCGGAAGGCAGCCCGCTGGACGAGCGAACGCGCGGCACTGGGCGGGCGCCGCTCACCCCGACGCCACCCTCGACACACATGGCGCCACAGTGGCACACAACAGTCGGACGGCGACTCGATGACGCCGGTTTCCATCTGGGCGATGTTGTCGACCCCGTCAAGTTCCACCGGCTCGCCGTCGACCCAGCACCGCACCGCGGGCCGCCGGCATGGCCGGTCGCGGAGGCGCATCACCGAGGGACTACGTCCAGGACACGACGCGATGCTGATGGACCGACAGGAAGCCCTGACGCGCGGGGTGGAGAGAACGCGGGCCGCGCTGGTGACGCTCATGCCATGATCGGGCGCGGCGGTCTCGCCGACTCCATCCCCACCAACGGATGACGGTCCGCTCCCCGACCGGGAGGCGGACCGTGAACGGCTCGAATTGGAGTGGTTCTATGAGCAGCAACCCGTTCGATGACGCGGACGGCCGGTTCTACGTGTTGGCGAACGAAGAGGAACAGCACTCGCTGTGGCCGTCGTTCGCTGAAGTTCCCGCCGGCTGGCGCATCATATTCGGCGAGGAAAGTCGCCAGCGCTGCCTGGAACACGTCGAGGAGCACTGGACCGACCTGCGCCCGAAGAGCCTGCGCGACGTGATGGCCGCGGACCCGGCTTCCGTGGGCATCGCATGAAGTGAGATCGGGGCACTTCGCGGAACGACCGAACGACCAACGACCGAAGGACCGATGACGAGGAACGGGGCTACCCGGCCATCAGCCGGGCAGCCCCGTTCACGTTCCGTGCGGTCCGCCCCTCGCCCTTTAACTCTTCGCCTCGCGGTTGAAGGCCGAGCGGGCCCACAGGTAGCCGAGGACGCTGAGGACGACGCCCCAGCCGAGCGCCAGCCACCCGCTGCTGCCGATCTCCGTACCCATGAGCAGGCCGCGGAGGGTGTCGGTCATCGGGGTGAAGGGCTGGTATTCGGCGAACCAACGCAGGCCGACTGGCATGGACTCCGGGGGGACGATGGCGCTGCCGAGGAAGGGCAGGAACGTCAGCGGCATGGGCGCGTTGCTCGCTGCCTCCACACTGCTGGCGCCCAGGCCCATCGCCGCGGACAGCCAACTGAGGCCGAAGGCGAGCAGGGTGAGGATGCCGAGGACTGCGAGCCATTCGACGACGGTGGCGTTGGGCCGGAAGCCCACCAGGAGCGCGACACCGATGACCAGGACCAGGCTGATCGCGGTCTGGATGACATTGCCCACGACATGCCCGGTCAGTACGGAGGAGCGCGAGATGTTCATGGTTCGGAAGCGGTTGATGATGCCTTCGGTCATGTCCGTGCAGACCGAGACGGCGGTCGAGACCCCGCCGGCGGTGGCGGCCATCAAGAGGATGCCGGGGGCGACGAAGTTGGTGTAGTCGCCGCGGTCGCCCGTACCGCCGCCCGGCAGCGCGATGCCGGCGCCGAGCGCGCCACCGAAGACGTACACGAACAGCAGGAGCATCAGGATCGGCATCGCGACGATCCACACCATCATCGAGGGGTAGCGCCGGGTGTGCTTCAGGTTGCGGCGCAGCATCGTCATCGAGTCGCGCATCGCGTACGTGGTGCTCATCGCCGATCCTCCTGCACCGTGTCGGCGGATTGGGGAACGGTGGTGGCGTGGTGGCGCGACCCGTCGCCGGTGAGGGCGAGGAAGACGTCGTCCAGGTCCGGCGTGTGCACGGTCAGTGCGTCCGCCTCGACTCCGGCACTCTCCAGCAGGTCGAGTACGGCGCGCAGTGCGGGGATGCTGCCGTCGCTCGGGATCTGCAGGGTGAGCTTCTCCTCGTCGCGGGCCGCTGGGCCGAGGGCGAGGCGGCGGGCGGCGGTGTCCAGGCCGAGCAGGTCGGAGAACCGGAGGCGGATGTGCCCGCCGGGAACACGGCGCTTGAGCTCGTCCGCAGTGCCCTCAGCGACGATCTTGCCCTTGTCGAGGACTGCGATCCGGTCCGCGAGCTGGTCGGCCTCCTCCAGGTACTGCGTGGTGAGGAAGATGGTCACGCCCTGGGCGGTGAGCTGTTGGATCAGGTGCCACATGGTGCGGCGGCTGCGCGGGTCAAGGCCGGTGGTCGGCTCGTCGAGGAAGATCAGGCTCGGGTTGCCGACGAGGGTCATCGCCAGGTCCAGCTTGCGGCGCATACCGCCGGAAAAGGTGGAGGCCATCTTGGCGGCCACGTCGGTGAGTTCGAACTGCCGGAGTAACTCGGCGGTGCGCCGCTTGCCCTCCG
Organism: Streptomyces sp. NBC_01439; assembly: GCF_036227605.1. Lineage (GTDB taxonomy): Bacteria > Actinomycetota > Actinomycetes > Streptomycetales > Streptomycetaceae > Streptomyces. Next base: position 2,716,553 of record NZ_CP109487.1, read on the forward strand.
ACCGGTCCAGGTGGTGCAGGTCCGCCATGAGGAGCATGTTCTCCTCGGCGGTCAGCAGTCCGTCCACCGCCGCGAACTGGCCGGTGACGCCGATCCGGGCGCGGACGTCGTCCGCGCTCCGCTCCAGCGAGTGCCCCGCCACCGTCGCCTCGCCACCGTCGGCGACGAGGAGCGTGGAGAGGATCTGGACCGTGGTGGTCTTCCCGGCGCCGTTCGGGCCGAGCAGTGCGAAGATCGTGCCCGCCCGCACCTGAAGGTCTATCCCGTCGAGCACGACCTTCTCGCCGTACGATTTGCGCAGGCCGACTGCGCTGATCCCCTGGGGCGGGGCCATCTGTTCGGTCGCGGCACTCATCGTGCCCCCTCCCATTCGTAGCTGTGACGGCGCAGCGCTCTGAGGTCAGGCACCGAGCGCCCGCTGGATGGTGATGTCTCCGAGGCTGGTCCTCGCATGCACCTTGACGGTCTCCGCGCCCGCCTCGGGGCCTTCGGCGACCTCGAGGGCGCTGTGGACCGTCCCGGCCTGGGAGTTGATGTCGAGCCAGGCGGCAGTGCCCGGGCGAATCCCGACTTCTAGGTCGCCCGCCTTGGTCTGGAGCTCCACCGTGCCGCGCGCCACTTCCTCGATGCGCACGTTGCCGTTCGAGCTCTTCGACGACACGGACCCTTGGGCACGGCCGACCGTGATGTTGCCGTTGGCGACCTTCAGTCGCAGATCGCCCGCCACATCGTCGAGCCACGTGTTGCCGTTGGAGTTCTTGATGTCGGCGTTGCCGCCGACCGTCCGGACCCGGACGTCACCCGAACCGGTGGTGATCTCGGCGTCACCGGCTACCGTGTCCAGCCGCACGTCCCCGTGCTGCGTCTTCAACCGCACCGGGCCGGCCTGGTCGAGCTGGATGTCGCCGGCGCTGGTGCGGACCTCGCACTCGCCCAGCGTCCCCTTGCAGGTGATGTCACCCATCTCCAGCGTCCCGAGGAGGCGCGAGCCCCGGGGCAGCGCGACGTCGAGCGTGACGGCACCACGAGCGCTGAACAGCCCGCGCGCCTTCGGGGTGCGGATCGTCAGCGTGCCGTCGTTGAACTCGACCCTGCTCTCCTCTGCGGCGCGGATGTCGTCCTTGTCGCCTGCGGTGCGGGGGTGGATCTCGACCACCGTGTCGGTGCGGTCCGTGGCACTGATCCGGGCGACTCCGACCTCGACGTGGATGGTCGCGGTGATGGGTCCCTGGGTCTCGTAAGAAGGCATGGCTGTCCCGTCCTCGTGAGTCTGGTGGTCGCCCCCTCGCTGCGGGGACGCGAAGATGTCGCGAGAGTGATCGGCCTCGCGCCGCCGACGTCGCACTACGGGGACTCGACCCCGCCCGGGCTCAGGGGGTGCCTCCTTCGGACCGCGCTCGGCCCGATCCGAAAGAGACGGCCTAACTCACCCACCCCGTGAAGCTCCTGCGGCCACCCCGCTGGGGCGCCGGCGCGTCGCCCTGACGTCCGCCACCGGGCTCCAGCACGCCCGATACGGCCCTGACGATCCAGGCGTTGAGCGAGAGGCCCTCCCGCGCGGCGGCCTGCTCCGCACGCGTCTTGAGGTGGCCGGGGAGTCGGAGGTTGATGCGCGCGGTGCTGCTGTCCTCCCCTTCCGGCACGAACGGAACGGGGGACGGGGTGTGCATCTCCTCGAAACCCTGCACCGCGAAGGGCTCCTCCTTCGGCGGCGCGGTGACGACGAACTCGGGCTCCAGCCCACGCAACCGCACGTCGACCGAGCCCGGGGCGAGCTCCCGGGTGACTTCGCCCATGGCGTCCGACAGGGCGCTCAGCAGGATGAGCCTGGTGGCCGACTCCAGCGGCGCCGTGATGCGCTCGGCGAGAGCGCGGGCATCTTCGCCGCCTGCTCCGGCGGCTACCGCGAGCTCGTTGCGAAGATTTGCGACATAGGGCGTGAGGTCCATGCCTCCTAGCATGACACACGCATGGCGCCATGGCGAGCCAATCTGACGTCAGATGCGCCAAGAATAACAAAGATGCAGGTCAGGGCATGTGCCATTAATGCGCCATCCTGAGCCATTCGGCGCCACACCCGCAGCTGCGAAGGCCTCCAACCGGAGTGCGGGGCACAAGTCGGGCTTCGCCTCCGCCAGGTCCGTGCCGCCACATCATCGACGGCCGGTACCCGGCACCCGGTACGCGCAGCGAGGCCACGGCCCGGGCTCCCGGCGGGGCCTGTCGGGCCTCAGCTACCTCCCGCGCAGCGGCGTCGACGGCGCGTACGGGCCGCGGACGCAGAACTCCGTAGGGCACTTCCAGCGGGACAACGGTGTCGCCGTGGACGGCATAGCCGGCCCGCGGACCACGGCGGCCATGGGCGTCGCCCGCGAGATCGGCAGCACCGGCCCCGGCGGCGGCAGCCCGACCGTACCCGTACCGCCGCTGTAGGGCAGCGTCCGCGCACGCGCCCAACCGGTCGGGTTCGCCGGCTTGTTCCTCAGCCATCGACTCGCTTTCCGATCCGTCCCGTCGTACGCGGTGCGCGGCGGCCCTTCAGGGGATCGGTCCCCGGACCCCGTGGCGGCTCCTGGCTAAGCTGAGCCGCATGGAGTCACCCCGCCCTTCCGTACGTGTCGTATGCGTCGATCCCGACCAGCGGATCCTGTTGTTGCGCTGGCGTGATCCCGCGACCGGGAACCACATCTGGGAGCCGCCGGGCGGCGGCATCGAAGCCGGTGAGGACCCGCTCGCTGCGGCGCGGCGGGAGCTGATCGAGGAGACCGGGCTCCGGGACGTCCCCATCGGCGAGCGGTCCGTCATCGTTGCCCGGAAGCTGAGTTGGAACGGGGTGGATTTCGCCGGAGAGGAAGCCTTCTTCCTGTGCCTGCCCTCCTCGGCACCAGCGGTCCGCCCGGGCGGACTGGAACCGTACGAGGTCGAACAGCTCCAGGAGCACCGTTGGGTGCCGTGGCACGAGTTGGGCGGCCTCCCCGACCCGGTCGAGCCACCACAGCTCCTCGACGTACTGACGGAGTTGGCTCCCGACGGCCCTTGGGCCACCGCCTCGGCCTGATCGGCCGACGAGCGGCCGGCGCGACGCCTCCGCGGCGGCGCCGAAGTCGCGAACATGCCAACATTGGGGTGCGGGTGCGGGTCCCGGGTGCGGGTGCCGGGTGCGGTTCACCACGGCCGACCGGCGGCAACAGAGTTGAGGACACGGATGAACCAACTGCGCCGACGGCGCCGGGGACGGAACTCGTTCGCCGCGCTGGAACCGCTCCGGCAGGAGGTCACCTCGGCGGTTCCCGAGGTCGTACTCGGCCCGGGGAGCACCGAGGCCGCGCGGCTGCTGCTCGTCGCGAACGGCTACGGGCGGCACCCGGTGCCCGAGCACGCGGGCGCGGCCTCGTGACCGCCCCGCGCCAGGACCCCCTGCGCGACCCGCGCTTCTTCGCCGACCCCTACCCCACCTACGACCGGCTGCGCGAGGGCTGCCCGGTCAGGCGGGTCCCCACCGGCTCCGGCGGGCACCACGCGTACCTGATCACCGGCCACTCCGAGGCCCGCGAGGCGTTCACCGACCCGCGCCTGTCCAAGGACACCGCCCGCTTCTTCGCCGACCGGCCCTCGGACCGCGACCTGCACCCGGCGATCTCCCGCAACATGCTGGCGAGCGACCCCCCGGCACACACCCGCCACCGACGGGTGGCGACCCGGCTGTTCACGACCGGCCGCGTCCGTGAACTGCGCCCGTTCATCGCCCGGGTCGTGGACGACCTCATGACCACGTGGCGACCGGGCACGGACATCGACCTGGTCGCGGACCTCGCGGTGCCCCTGCCGGTCACCGTCGTCTGCGAACTCCTCGGCGTGCCGGAATCCGACCGCGCCGCGCTCGCCGGCTGGTCCCATGACCTCTTCGACGCGACCGACACCGCCCTCGTCGACACCGCATCGCACCGGATCGGCGACTACCTGACCGACCTCGTCGACACGGCCCGCACCGCCCCCGGCGACGGCCCGCTCCACTCCCTCCTGCGCACCTGCGACCAAGGCGGCCTCGACCGGGACGAGACCGTCTCCCTGGCCGCCCTCCTGCTGGTCGCCGGTCACGAAACCACCACCCACTTCATCGGCAACGCCGTCCTGGCCCTGCTCCGGCACCCGGAGGCGTTCGACCGCCTGTGCCGGGACCCGGACCTGATCCCCGGCGCCCTCGACGAACTGCTCCGCTTCGACTCCCCGGTGAGCGTGGCCACCTTCCGTCACAGCACGCAGGACCTGCGCGTCGGCGGGGTCGACATCCCGGCGGGATTCCCGGTGCTCATCGCCCCCGGGGCCGCGAACCGCGACCCGTCCGCGTTCCCGGACGCGCACCAACTGGACCTCGACCGCGACGCCGGCGCCCACCTCTCCTTCGGCCACGGCATCCACCGCTGCCCGGGCGCCCCCCTGGCCCGGGCCGAGGCGGAGATCGCCCTCCGCGCGCTGGTGACCCGCTTCCCGAACACGCGCCCGGCCGTCCCCGCTGGATCCCTGACCTGGCGCCGAACCCGGCTCACTCGCGGTCTGACCGCCCTCCCCCTCACCCTCGGCTGCGGGCCACGGCCGGTACCGGCCGCGAAGGGGGACGGACGTGACTGACGCCGCCGAGGACACCTCCGGGAACGCCGCCCTGCTGTACGCGCAGGACATCCACGTCGCCTACGGCGAAGAGACCGTCCTGGCCGACGTCTCCCTGGCCCTGGAACCCGGCCGTTGTCTGGCTCTCGCCGGTGCCAACGGCTCCGGCAAGTCCACCCTGTTGCGCGTCTGCGTGGGCCGCCAGCAGCCGGACCGGGGCGGGGCCCGCTTCGCGGGGGCCGCGCCGCGCGAGGCGGACCCCGCCTTCCGGCGGGACGTCGGGCTGCTCCTCGACGGTGCCGAATGCTTTCCCGACCTCACCGTCGCGGAGCACGTCCGGATGGTCGCCACCGCCCACGGCCTGGGCCCCCGGGCCGCTGCCGCCGCCCACCGGGTACTGGCCGAACTCGGCCTGGACCACCGTGGCGACGCCTTCCCCGACGCCCTGTCGGCGGGACAGCGCCAGATGCTGCTGCTCGCCTCGGTACTGGTCCGCCCGGCCCGCCTGATCGTCGTGGACGAGCCCGAGCAGCGCCTGGACACCGCTGCCCGGCGCAGGCTGGCCGCCGCGCTGCGGGCGGCGAAGGCCGCCGGCACGGCCGTACTCCTGGCCTCGCACGACCGCGCCACCGTCGAGGAGGCCGCCGACCGGGTGCTGCTCCTGGACCGGGGCCGGACGGCCGCCCTGGGCACCCCCGCCGAGGTGACCGGTGTCGCGGAGGTCTCACCGTGGCGGTGACCACCGAACACGCCGCCGAGGGCCGGGACGCCACGGCCACGGCCGTGGCCACCGCGGCGCGGGCCCGGCGCGAACGCGGTGCCGGCCGGCCCCGGTTCGACGACGCGTGGACCTGGGTGGTGGCGGCCGTCTCCGCACTGGTGGTGCTCGCGGGCCTGGTCCAGGCGGCACCGGGCATCGGCCAGGGGCTGGGATGGTCCGGCGGACCGGCCGCCCGCGCCGGAGTGGTCGGCACCACGCTGTTGCTGTTCGCCGGCCAGATCGCCCTGTGCGTACGGCTGGGGCCGGTACTGCTCAGCCCCGCCGAAATCACCTGGCTCCTGCCGCTGCCCGGCGACCGGGGCCGACTGCTGCGCCCCCGGCTGGTGCGGGCCGTGGCGGTCGCCTGCGCGGCGGCCCTGCCCACCGGTGCACTGGCCGTCGCGCTCGCCCTGGCCCTGCAGGGCGAGCGGCGGTACGAGGTCCTGCCCGTCGCGCTCCTCGCCCACCTGGCGCTGGCCTGCCTCGCGGTCGGAGTGGGCACCGTGGCCGAGGCCCGCCCCGTCCTCGCGGGCCGGGTCCGGCTGATCGGAGGCGGTTTGGCACTGGCCGGAGCGACCGT